>NZ_JMLL01000008.1:0-3010 GCF_000686005.1 Phyllobacterium sp. UNC302MFCol5.2 | reverse complement strand
GGCGTTTTGGATGGATATTTGTAATGAGAATGATCAAGTCGATCGAGCTATTAGTACCGGTAAGCTTCATGCGTTGCCGCACTTCCACACCCGGCCTATCAACGTGGTGGTCTTCCACGGCTCTGATAGGGAATACTCGTTTTCAGGTGGGTTTCCCGCTTAGATGCCTTCAGCGGTTATCCCGTCCGTATATAGCTACCCTGCTATGCGGCTGGCGCCACAACAGGTCCACCAGAGATACGTCCATCCCGGTCCTCTCGTACTAGGGACAGATCCTGTCAATATTCCTACACCCACGGCAGATAGGGACCGAACTGTCTCACGACGTTCTGAACCCAACTCACGTACCGCTTTAAATGGCGAACAGCCATACCCTTGGGACCTGCTCCAGCCCCAGGATGCGATGAGTCGACATCGAGGTGCCAAACAACCCCGTCGATATGGACTCTTGGGGGTCATCAGCCTGTTATCCCCGGCGTACCTTTTATCCGTTGAGCGATGGCCCTTCCACGCGGGACCACCGGATCACTATGACCGACTTTCGTCTCTGCTCGACTTGTCAGTCTCGCAGTCAGGCGGGCTTATGCCATTGCACTCGACGACCGATTTCCGACCGGTCTGAGCCCACCATCGCGCGCCTCCGTTACTCTTTAGGAGGCGACCGCCCCAGTCAAACTACCCACCATACACTGTCCTGGACCCGGATAACGGGCCGCAGTTAGACATCCATGACGATAAGGGTGGTATTTCAAGGGTGACTCCACCATGGCTGGCGCCACGGCTTCAAAGTCTACCACCTATCCTACACATGCCGACACGAATGCCAGTGTAAAGCTATAGTAAAGGTGCACGGGGTCTTTCCGTCTAACCGCAGGAACCCCGCATCTTCACGGGGAATTCAATTTCACTGAGTCTGCGTTGGAGACAGCGGGGAAGTCGTTACGCCATTCGTGCAGGTCGGAACTTACCCGACAAGGAATTTCGCTACCTTAGGACCGTTATAGTTACGGCCGCCGTTTACTGGGGCTTCGATTCAAAGCTTGCACCTCTCCTCTTAACCTTCCAGCACCGGGCAGGCGTCAGACCCTATACGTCGCCTTACGGCTTCGCAGAGCCCTGTGTTTTTGGTAAACAGTCGCTACCCCCTGGTCTGTGCCACCCCCTTCTACTTGCGTAAAAAAGGGTCACGCTTCTTCCGAAGTTACGCGTGCAATTTGCCGAGTTCCTTCAACGCAGTTCTCTCAAGCGCCTTGGTATTCTCTACCAGTCCACCAGTGTCGGTTTCGGGTACGGTCTATACGCGGGAGCTATTTCCTGGAACCGCTTCGAAGCCCCTCCAATCCAATAAGGAGGAACAACATACGCGATCCGTCACTACCCGCAGGCCCACGAATATTAACGTGGTTCCCATCGACTACGCCTTTCGGCCTCGCCTTAGGGGCCGGCTAACCCTGCTCAGATTAACTTTAAGCAGGAACCCTTGGACTTTCGGCGAGGGAGTCTCTCACTCCCTTTATCGTTACTCATGTCAGCATTCTCACTTCCGATACCTCCACCAGCCCTCACGGGTCCGGCTTCAACGGCTTACGGAACGCTCCGCTACCACTTGCCTGTTGCCAGGCAAATCCACAGCTTCGGTGTATGGCTTGAGCCCCGGTACATTTTCGGCGCAAAGACCCTTATTTAGACCAGTGAGCTGTTACGCTTTCTTTAAATGATGGCTGCTTCTAAGCCAACATCCTGGTTGTTTTGGGATCCTCACATCCTTTCCCACTTAGCCATAACTTAGGGACCTTAGATGGTGGTCAGGGTTGTTGCCCTCTTCACGACGGACGTTAGCACCCGCCGTGTGTCTGCCGATCAGTACTTTCCGGTATTCGGAGTTTGGTTAGGTTTGGTAAATCGGTGAGATCCCCTAGCCCATCCAGTGCTCTACCCCCGGAAGTATAAAATCGACGCTCTACCTAAATAGATTTCGCGGAGAACCAGCTATCTCCGAGTTTGATTGGCCTTTCACCCCTAGCCACAAGTCATCCCAATCTATTGCAACAGATGCGGGTTCGGTCCTCCAGCAAGTGTTACCTTGCCTTCAACCTGCTCATGGCTAGATCACTCGGTTTCGGGTCTAATGCGACGAACTGAACGCCCTGTTCAGACTCGCTTTCGCTGCGCCTACACCTACCGGTTTAAGCTTGCTCGTCACACTAAGTCGCTGACCCATTATACAAAAGGTACGCTGTCACCCAGAACAAATCTTGGGCTCCAACTGTTTGTAGGCATTCGGTTTCAGGATCTCTTTCACTCCCCTTGTCGGGGTGCTTTTCACCTTTCCCTCACGGTACTGGTTCGCTATCGGTCATGCACGAGTACTTAGGCTTGGAGAGTGGTCTCCCCATGTTCAGACAGGATTTCACGTGTCCCGCCCTACTCAAGGACTTTCATTCGCATTACGTGTACGGGGCTGTCACCCATTCTAGCCGCCCTTTCCAGAGCGTTCCACTTGTCTCATAAAAGCCACTGGCCTGGTCCGCGTTCGCTCGCCACTACTAGCGGAGTCTCGTTTGATGTCCTTTCCTCCGGGTACTTAGATGTTTCAGTTCCCCGGGTTCGCTTCTAACCCCTATGTATTCGAAGGTCAGATACCTTATTAACGATACTTGGAAACCTGTGCAGTTGTCGGCGTCACGCCAGCGTTAATAAGGACGATTATGTCCTCACGCTGTCGCAATCCTTTCAAAGGATTGCTCGCTGCGGACGGCGCGCCAAACGATTGGCGACGGCCTGGCGGCCTGTATGGGAGACCCATACCAACGTCCCGACGCCGGCCAACTAAACAGATTTTCCAAGTATCTAAGGTGGGTTTCCCCATTCGGAAATCGTCGGATCAAAGGGTATTCGCACCTCCCCGACGCTTATCGCAGCGTATCACGTCCTTCATCGCCTGTGCATGCCAAGGCATCCACCAAATGCCCTTAAGACACTTGATCATTCTCATTGCCAATATCCATCT
>NZ_JMLL01000007.1:0-3269 GCF_000686005.1 Phyllobacterium sp. UNC302MFCol5.2 | reverse complement strand
ACACAATTGACGCGGGGTGGAGCAGCCCGGTAGCTCGTCAGGCTCATAACCTGAAGGTCACAGGTTCAAATCCTGTCCCCGCAACCAACATCACATAACACCAATCCACACAAAAGCCCGGCATCCCCCGGCTTGCGTGCGTTTATGGGTCCAATTCTTTTAGCCAGGACACGCTTGCCTGCACGATGACATTGATCGGTTCTGCCACATCCTGGCGCAGGACGCGAGGCTCATCAACCGGCGCCTCGAGCGTCGTCAGTTGGCTGCCCAGCATGGTAACCGGCATGAAATGCCCGGTGCGTTTGGCCATGTGCTCATGCAACACTGCCTCGCTGCCATCGAGGAACACGAAAGCCAGGGGCCCGGCAGCAGCCTTGCGCAAGCGGTCGCGATAGACTTTCTTCAATGCCGAGCACGATACAACGATCCCGTCTTCGGCCGCTGCCAACGTCGCGCCGATCTGGTCAAGCCACGGCCAGCGGTCGTCATCCGTCAATGGCGTGCCTGCCGCCATCTTGGCTACATTGCTTGCCGGGTGCAGGCTATCGCCTTCAAGGAATGGCAGCCCGAGAACTTTGGCAATGTCGGCGCCGACGGAAGATTTTCCGGAGCCGCTCACACCCATGACGATAACGCGAATCATACCGAGGCCGTTATCCCGCCATCGACATGCAGGACCTGGCCGTTGACGAAGGAAGAAGCGTCACCAGCAAGAAACACTGCCGCGCCCACCAATTCATCGACATTACCCCATCGGCCCGCGGGCGTACGCTTTTCCAGCCATGCCGAAAAATCCGCATTGTCCATAAGCGCATGGTTGAGCGGCGTCTTGAAGTAGCCGGGCGCAATGGCGTTGATCTGCAAGCCGTGCTTCGCCCAGTCGGCGCACATGCCGCGGGTCAGGTTCCGCACCGCCCCCTTTGTCGCCGTATAGGGCGCGATCGACGGGCGCGCGAGCTCGCTCTGGACAGAACCAATGTTGATGATCTTGCCTCGGCCGCGTTTGATCATATGCCTGGCGACAGATTGGCCGGCGTAAAATACGCTTGAGATATTGGTCTGCAGCAATTGCTGCCATCTATCCTCGGGAAAATCCTCGAGCGGTGCGCGAAACTGCATGCCGGCATTGTTGACAAGAATATCGATCGGCCCAATTTCCGTTTCGATCCCATCGACCCCTGCCTTTACTGCGGCAAGATCGGTTACATCGAATGTCGAGGCATAGGCCTTAAGCCCGGCGGCCGCGAGTTCACCGACGGCGGCGTCGACCTTTACCCTGTCACGCCCATTGATGACGACCGCCGCACCGTGCTCGGCGAGCCCTTTGGCAAGCGCGAAACCAATGCCTTGGCTCGAACCGGTGACAAGGGCAAGCCGTCCTTCAAGATTGAACAGCGGATAGGGCATTCTTTCGTACCTCCTCGCTGACGCCTGAAAATAGCGCCAGGCCTTCCTATATCAAGTCTTCGAATCGGCGGCGATGTTCGCACAGACGGCCATGGCGGCGAAACCTATTCGGGTCAAATCGAGAGAAGCGGCGCAATTTCACGTTGAACCCGACTGCTCCTATGCTATTGGTTCGGCCAAACGGAGAGAGATATATCACATGACCCTGCACCAGAACTTTATCAATGGCGAGTGGTTCGGCAGCGATGCCGTTGCCAACGTCAATCCCTCGAATACCAATGATGTCGTCGGCGAGTACGCACGTGCCAGCGCTGAAGATACAGTTCGGGCCATCGCGGCGGCAAAGGCAGCGTTTCCCGCCTGGTCGCGTTCGGGCATTCTCGAGCGTCATGCGATCCTGCGCAAGACTGCCGATGAAATCACCGCGCGCAAGGACGAACTCGGCCGCCTGCTGTCGCGGGAGGAGGGCAAGACACTCGCGGAAGGGATCGGCGAGACGCTGCGCGCCGCACAGATTTTCGATTTTTTTGCCGGCGAAGTTCTGCGGCTTGCCGGTGAAGTGATTCCGAGCGCCCGTCCGAACATCGGGGTGGAGATTACGCGCGAACCCGTCGGGGTCGTCGGTATTATCACGCCGTGGAATTTCCCGATTGCCATTCCCGCGTGGAAGATCGCGCCGGCGCTCGCCTATGGCAACACGGTGGTGTTCAAGCCGGCCGATCTCGTACCCGGCTGCTCCTGGGCCATCGTCGATATTCTGCACCGCGCCGGCCTGCCCAAGGGCGTTCTCAATCTCGTCATGGGCAAGGGGTCGGTGGTCGGTCAGACGATTCTCGACAGTGCCGATGTCCAGGCCATCACTTTCACGGGATCCGTCGGCACCGGAAAGCGCGTCGCCGCAGCTTCGATCGAGCATATGCGCAAGTTCCAGCTGGAGATGGGCGGCAAGAATCCGTTCGTCATTCTCGACGACGCGGACCTCAACGTCGCAGTCGAGGCAGCCGTCAACAGCGCCTTCTTTTCGACAGGGCAGCGCTGCACGGCCTCGTCGCGCATCATCGTCACCGAAGGCATCCACGACAAATTCGTTGCCGCCGCGACAGAGCGCTTGAAGGGGCTTGTGATCGATGACGCGTTGAAGGCGGGCACGCATATCGGCCCGGTGGTCGACCAGGGTCAGCTCGATCAGGATATGAATTATATCGAGATTGGAAGGAGCGAAGGCGCAAAGCTGGCGTTCGGCGGCGAACGGCTCAACCGCGAGGCCCCGGGCTTCTATCTGCAGCCCGCCCTGTTCACCGAGGCAACCAACCAGATGCGCATTTCGCGCGAAGAGATTTTTGGCCCCGTCGCCAGTGTCATTCGCGTCAAGGATTACGAGGAAGCCCTGCATACCGCCAATGACACGCCGTTCGGCCTGTCGTCCGGCATAGCGACGACCAGCCTGAAGCATGCAACGCATTTCAAGCGCAATGCTGAGGCCGGCATGGTGATGGTCAATCTGCCGACCGCAGGTGTCGACTTCCATGTGCCGTTTGGCGGGCGCAAGGGGTCGAGCTACGGCCCGCGCGAGCAGGGCAAATATGCGGCGGAGTTTTATACGACGGTAAAGACTGCCTATACGCTGGCTTGATTTCGCGGTCGCATCTTTGTGACAGCCTTGGTTTTCGCAGGCGCTGCCATAGCAGCGCCTGTTTTCGTTGGGCTTTTTCGATTAGCCGCGATCGCTTATCCACAGGGTTGGGTGTTGGTTGGAAAAAGTTTCGGGAAATTGAAAAAGGCGTGTTGACAGTTTTGTTGGGCGGGGTCTATATACCGGCACAACGAGGGCGGGGCGCCGCTGGCGGTTGCTGAATGCGCCC
>NZ_JMLL01000006.1:0-16053 GCF_000686005.1 Phyllobacterium sp. UNC302MFCol5.2 | reverse complement strand
TGGGATCATTTATTCGGCTCCTGCATTCAGTGCGGCAAAATCGGCCAGATCGAAAAATCCGCGTTGTTCAAACGCTACGGCGCCGATGTGATGCCGCAAGATATTCCCGCAGGCTTGTATGCCGGGCATGCGGGGCGCGGCGCGGCAACGAATTTGGCACGAGCGATCAGCCGCGTGACTTACCACGCTTGCGCCAGGTGGCTGATCGGATATCGTGCACCAATCTCCACGGACCAGTAAGCCTGATGTGCAATCTTTACAATGCCACCACGACCCACGAAGCGATGCGGCAGCTCTTCCTGCCGATCCATGACCTTACCAATCGCCTGACGCCGCAGATCGATATTTTCCCCGACTATCACGCACCAATCGGCCGCAAGAATGCCGAGGGTGAACGCGAGCTTGCCCTCGCCCGCTGGGGCATGCCGACGCCCCGACAGTACCTTAAATCCGAGATCGATAGCGGTGTGACCAATATCCGCAATCCCACGTCCTCGCACTGGCGCCGGTGGATGGGCCCCGAAAGCCGCTGCGTCGTTCCGGCGACCAGCTTTTCGGAATATGGCGAGGTCGCCGATCCCGTCGCCAAAAAAAAGCCGATTCACTGGTTTGCGCGCAACGAGGAAAGGCCGCTCTTCTGGTTCGCCGGCATTTGGACGAGTTGGTACAGTGTCCGCAAGAAGAAGGAAGGCCCGGTTCAAGCTGATATCTTTGCCTTCCTAACCACTGATCCCAACAGCATCGTTGCGCCCATTCACCCAAAGGCAATGCCGGTTATTCTGACCAGTACTGATGAAATCGACGTATGGATGAATGCTCCAGCCGAGGAGGCGCTGAAATTGCAGCGGCCGTTGGCTGACGAGCAGTTGATCCTGCTGCCTAAACTGGCCGCCGAAGAAGAGCAGCCGTCATTGCTTTAAGTGCAGGACCCGGAAACCGAATGATGCGCTCCGAGATGATTTGTACCAGGAGGCCCCTTTTGAGCAGTTATCGTGATTATTGGTTGCTCCTCGTAATTTGTATTTCTGCTTGGTGTTACCCCGCCAGCGCAACAAGCCTAAATGCTGACGAGCAACCGCCGCTTCGGGTCAACGAATATCAGCAATGGGTTGACAATCTGACAAGTGATGCAAACGGCAATCGAACTCTCCTAGCCAATAAGCTGCAGAAATTTGGCTTTACTTGTACGACCTCCAACGCCGTCCAATTCCGATGTGTACGCTTCGGTTGCGAGAAGCTGGCAGGTATGTTCTGGAAAGGAGGTTTGCTCCAGTGGTCTGTCGACGAGTTCCACGGGAAATTCCATGGTGCCGCAATTGCTTATGGCTGGGCGAAGGCTTGCTATCCATCGGAGCGTGTCGATCTTGAGCAGAAGCGTTTTGTTTCACAATAGATGCTAATGTGCGGCCACCCGGTGTTTTATCCTCAATCTACCTGGCGCAGGCTTTCCGCATAGACACTCGAACTGGTGCCGCAGTCGATGAGGGCGATGCGGCCACCGGAGCGCTGACTAAGGTCTAAATTTAGGAATCGTCTTGTCTCGACGACGATAAAGAAGCAACTGTTCAAAAAGCGCCCCGAGCATGTAGTAGAATGCTGTAATGCAAAACAAAATCTTCAGTGTACCTATTGCGATGGGCTCTGATAGGCCTGGTTGTAGCAAATGCCCGCTAACTCCGAAGTAGTTGAAGTAAGACCCAAGCATACATACCGGAGTAGCAATCATGTAACCACTCAACCAAGGTTTAATATAGAACGTGTCTACACGACGCAATTCGCGGAAAGTACGCAAAGCTAGCCAAACCAGCCATAGAAAACTGAAACTTGATGTCATGGCAAAGAAGAAACATTGGTCCTCGGGGGAAAAAGCACCTTGCGCAAAATTTAAAACATAGTTCTGATTTGAAGGCCACAACTTTAGCAAGTAGGGATTGTCCTGAAAAATGCACAGAAATGGTTGCAACGGCCCGCGGTAAAGGAACCAAAATACCGGAGCGACTGCGATGACAGCCAACGAAGAAAGTAGAGTGAGTCGCATATTCTCCACTGCGATGACTCGCTGCTCTTCCTGCTGGGGGCTGAGTCCAGGCCAAGGAGGCAGTCTCAATCGCTAAATCCGCGCGGTAGAACTCACCCGATCGCCACCGCCCGAGTGACTGGTTTCGTCGTAGGTCTTTGGTGAATCAGTCATGCTATCTAAGACCTTTTGCTTTTACCGGTCGAGCCAGTGGCATGACATGTGATGGGCAACAGTAAAACCCACACCGAAAGCGCGTCGATGAAAAATTACTTGCGGAGCTTTCCCCAAGCATGGGTTATAGTGGTTAGTAACTGATTAGCCAGAACGACTGCAATAACAGCAACCGAACTGACCAAACATAAAATTCCCACCGCCATAATTATAATAGAAATAGTCAACGGCCGATGTATAGATAAACGATATAGGCTTAAGGTGTCCTCAAAATTTGACACCAGAAAGAATGCCGCGCACATCATAGCAAATAACATGAGAGACCAAGCCTGACGTACGTCTAGAATATCTCTGTAATATTTGAGAGAAACCATATTAGACAATATAGATATCATGTACGCCACAAGTATGATGATACTGTATAGATACGCAATCGCTGCCGTATTAGATAAAACCAACACCGCATAGGCGATATTGTTGTCTGTAAAAGAATAACCTCGCAAGGCCTCTATATATCTATAATTTAAGGGCCATACATTTGCGTACCAGGAGTTCAAAACCGGTGTGAAATCGATAAAATATGAAAGAATTAGTATAAATACAATATTGAGCGCGCTAAGGAGAAATGGCATCAACCCGGCAACAGCACTCACCTTAGCTACTACCGTTCTTCTCTTTACCATATGCTCCACTCGCAGCGCAGTTCATTCGCATCCAGAATGAAGGCGGTGGACGAAGTTATACATCTAAAATACGTCCATACGTCTGCCGTCAGAAAACATTCCCGATTTATAAGTGACGAATTCATACTCATTCTCCCCCGAACAAATGCGCCGATTTGGACCCTCCGACCATTATCTTTAATTGCCTATGTGAATGATAAGAATACTGTCAATCAGTCCGACCAAATATTTTTCCACAGTATTAATTCCAAAAACAAACACCTGCTTATGGCGGAACGACGGGTGTTCTGATTGCCCGCATCTCACGCAGAAAGGATGCGGACAACCGCGAAATTTGGGCAGTGAACATACAGATCGGCAACGCTGGTGCCGACACTTGCTTGACGCGGCAGGAAGCAATTGATTTGGTCGAACACGAGCCCGCCCACTCGACAACGAAGGCTGGCAAGCGGGATCGATCTTCGCAGCGGACCAGTAGAGCGCATTCATAGGAAGACATGAGCAAAAGTGACGAAGAAAATGCCGCCTTCGCAAAGCCAAGTGTGCCGAGAAAATGCGGTACGTGGAAGTCATAAAGCCAACACGGGGAGTGGTAAATTTGTTTGAGATATTTCGCGCGGTCAAGATGACGCTCACCGGTACCGTCTTGCGCCAAATTGATATCCAAATTCTTGAAGGTAGATGTTTGCTATCGCTTCGATTGAAGAGGGAAAAGCCGGGCAGCCATTATGTCGTATTGGCGGGACTGGCCAGTGGCAATTATCAGTACTATCCGATGAAGCGTGACGAGTTCATAGAGTTCGCGACCAACGTTGCGCAAATGAAAGCAGCATTGCAGCAAGAGGAGGCCCATGAGCCGTTGCGGCTGTGAATGACGAGCCGCCAAAGGCTGGCTACCCGCAGAACGTGGACAAGCCCCGGCGGCCATCGTCGAGCATTGTTGCATGCATCCCGGTTGTAGATCGTGGGGTTCATTCGGATTTTGACAAGCGATTTGGACAGGAATGGTATTGCGGTGAGCACAAGCGGGATGGAGAAGAATAAGAACTCCGCAGCGATGGTGTAGCGAGCAGGAAGACATGAGCAAAAGTACCGACGAAAAAACCGTCCTTCGCAAGGCGAAAAATGCCGTGAGGATGAGGCAGTAGCGTGCCAAAAATCCGCTATCGCCAACAGAAGGCCAAGAAGATCGAGCGCATACGCCAGTGGCGCGAGGAAAATCCTGAGCGGCGCCGCGCTTATCAGGATAGAAAACGGCTGGCCCTTACAAGCAGCAGCGAAAGCAAAAGCAAAAGCATCGGATGCGACGCGAATACGAGGGGGATTGACGATGGTGGCCGCTAACTGGGACAACCGTGTTGAGCAGGAACTTGGCCAAAAACTCCAGGCTTTGCGCGTGGCCGCCGGAATAAGCCAGAGCGGCCTAGGCACGGCCCTCGGCGTTTCCAGGACGCAAATCCAAAAATATGAACGGGGCGACACCCGGCTGGCCGTCAGCACGCTGATCGCCATTTGCAAAATCCTCCGGCGCGACCCGATGGTATTCCTGGCCCGGCATTTCCCCGATAACAGCCGGCCCGTAAGCGTAAGTGGATGGCGATACCCGTGAAAGCGAATCCTGAGAAATTTCTGGAGCAGTAAAACGCATGGTATGCTACAAATCGCCACCGGGAATTGGCTCGGCAGCATGCGAGAAAAAGCCGTATCGTGACCGATGATGGGAGCACTTCACATGGCGCCGCCACAAGGAACGACTGGGCGACTGCCAGAGAGCAATTGAGGATAGATTACTTGAACTCTTCGGTGAAGCGGTTGCTGCCGGATGGGCCGAGGATGAAGTGTTCGCTGCTATCGTTGGGGTCGCGGACACCACCCAACTCGCGATTCATCGAGAGCAATTGCTTTCAGTCGAGACCCTTTTGCAAAAAACGGTGAGACGAGGCACATGATACCCGCTTTATTGACGCGACAGCTGTCGGTTAACGTTGTCTGCTGCGATGACGGCGCTCTGCCTCGTCAAGTTGGTCGAAAAGTTCTTTTAACCCGCTCATCGTCAGGCACACTTGCGTAACGCGACCGCAAATCCTCTTTAAATGGTCGATCGCACGTCAAGAGAGTCCGAGCGTTCGCAGCAAGGCTTCAAATGTGACCTTTGGCGTCCCATCTGGTGGCCAATCCGGTCGCTTATGATCGCCGGAGGTACGCTTTTGTATGTTGCTCGGGCTATACCCAAACTGCTGTGTGAAAGCGCGACTGAAGTTTGCTGCCGAATCGAAACCGATTGCCAAACCAACTTCAGCGATTTTTCGGGGGTCGGAAGGATCCGCCAACATTGCGTGAGCTGCTGACAGGCGCCGGCGACGAATATAGTTCGCTACGCCACCGGACGTTTCGAAAAGTTCATAAAGGCGGGTCCTTGAGATCGCCAACTCCCGGCCGAGAGCATCCGGCGTCAGGGCCGGCGAGGCAAGATTGCTCAAAATGAATCGTCTCGCCCGCGTCATCAATCCCAACTGTGAAATCTGATCGTTAGCGCCATCACGATCCACCAAAGGCGTAATCGTATCGAAAATCATTTCCCGCAAACGATCTTTGATCCCCGGAACATCCTCCTGCGCGAAGTGCTCGAGATTGGCTTCAACGCTGGATAAATGATCGATCAACAATTTGGCCCGGTGTCCACCCAAGACTACGTTGTTGCTTGCGGTGGTCAAACCACCTCGATCAGCGAACAGGTCGACCGGAACAATCAAACTGAGGGAATCTGTTGCAAGCGCCCGACCATTGAACGGGTGCCCGAGCGAGCGAACTTCTATCCTACCTGGCTCATTTTGGGCAACCCGTCCATCCATACCCGTCCAAGTGCGACCGGCACGAAGAAACGTGATCTGCCAATGGTCAATTGGACTGAACCGCACCATGTTTGGCGAGCGTTCATAACTGAATGCCGGAGCGGTTTGTTGCACAAATAGCATACCGTCCAAATGCCAAACTGTCTGCTTTACAATAAAACCGTCCTTGGGATCGACGTCGTCCGGCAAACGTGTTTCCGACAACGCCGCCATGTGCTCTTGCCAGGCTAGAAACTGCTTGTGTGGTGGAAGCTGCTCCGACTCGAAACTCAGCGGGACTAAGGTGGTCTTTAACACCTTACCCACACCAAGGGGATCTTGCGACACGCGCGGCCAACGACGGCGTTCTGTGGCGGCCGGGTTTGAACGATAGTCATAGTCTTTATCGGACATTAGTACTCCCAGCCGGTGTCCAAACCGCCCACCCTACATTCGTGTTATTCCGCATCGCAGAGCCGTTTCGGACATCTGCCAATCCTGCAAAGTTAAGAACTGCAATGAATGCCCCGCAACCGCTTGCATATCATGCAGACAAACGATGAATTCAAGAATATTGCGGGTTTAAAGCATGAGCAAATTAGAAGCATGCCGCCCCGCCGTCTTACTTCTGATCCCTCCCCTGTATGAAGGCTGACATTCCCCCGTAGAAGCTGTGCATTTTATAGCACAACGTATGCTCTCCAATTGCCCACGCAGTCGGACGAGAACTGAATTTTTGGACATGTCGACAATTACTTTGGTTCTGACCTGCGCGTTAGCACGCTTCCAGCCCTTATTCAAAAACCTTCAGGTGATGTGACCAGTTGACTGATGCCGTGGCGGTGGGTCTGCAGATGATCCTGCAGAAATGGACGTTTTGAATAGTTTTCCGGACAACTGGATATCGCAACGCAGCAAGGGGGACCGTATTAGAAGGGATAAATTCGCTTCAGGAAAAAATCGTAACATCTCTGTTAGTTTTCAGTGATTTTCGTACGTCTTCTTCCTTCGCAAGCATTAACGCAAATATGGTTGTTATAGGTGGGAGAGTTCTGTGAGCATTGTCTTCAATTCGTCTAACTTTCGTTCCGACGACGCTTCAAAGCCACGCGTTCTTGTTGCAGGCGGCGCGGGGTTTCTTGGATCTCACCTTTGTGAACTACTTTTGCGCGAAGGCCGAACAGTAGTCTGCTTGGACAATTTTTCTACAGGGCGGATGGAAAATGTGCGTCATCTGTTGCGCTTTGACACCTTCAGTTACGTCCGCCATGACATCGTTGATCCGATCGATCTGCCTGTAAACGAAATCTATAACCTCGCCTGCCCAGCCTCGCCGCCGCACTATCAGGCCGATCCGATCCATACCATGAAGACGAATGTGATCGGTTCACTCAATCTTCTCGAGTTGGCCGCACGGTATCGGGCGCGCATTTTCCAGGCATCCACCTCGGAGGTCTATGGCGATCCGCATGTCCATCCCCAGCCTGAAAACTATTGGGGCAATGTGAATTCGTTCGGTCCGCGCTCCTGCTATGACGAAGGCAAGCGTTCCGCCGAAACACTTTTCTACGACTTTCACAAGCAATACGGCGTCGACATTCGCATCGTGCGCATATTTAACACCTACGGACCCCGCATGCGTCCCGATGACGGCCGGGTTGTCTCAAACTTCATTGTGCAGGCACTTAAAGGCGAAGATATTACCATTTATGGCGAGGGATCGCAGACCCGTTCCTTCTGCTATGTCGATGACCTGATCCAGGGATTTCATCGGCTCATGTACAGTCCACGAGCCATTCACACCCCTATCAACATCGGCAATCCTTGTGAATTCACCGTACGCGAACTGGCCGAGCAGATCATCACGTTGACAGGCTCGCCATCGAAGATCGTCAATCACCCACTGCCTACAGATGATCCGCGCCAACGTCGGCCCGATATTACGCTGGCAGAACGAGAACTCGGTTGGGCACCACGCATTGCGCTGACGGACGGCTTGAAATCCACGATAGCTTACTTCGAACGACAGCTCGCGAGGCCCGATGGAAAACTCGCAGAGGTGGCATAATGAATGGACAGAATGTAATCGTTGTCGGCGGCGCGGGCTTTATTGGAAGTCATACGGCCAAGCTTTTGTCAAAGCACGGGTATCGGCCTATCGTCTATGACAACCTCTCGACTGGGCATCTCGCATCCGTGCGTTGGGGAACATTTGTTGAAGGCGACATTCTCGACACTCCACGGCTGATTAAGGTGGTCGAGGATCACAATCCGATCGCCGTGATCCATTTCGCCGCCTCGGCCTATGTCGGAGAGTCCGTCGAGCAACCCGCTAAATACTATCGGAACAATGTCACCGGAACGCAATCGCTGCTGGAAGCTTGCCGGCTCGCTGGAGCACGCAATGTCATCTTTTCGTCGAGCTGCGCAACGTATGGCATCCCGCATCAACTGCCAATCCGCGAAGGCGAGGAGCAACGCCCGATAAACCCGTACGGTCGCACCAAACTGATCGCGGAGCAAATGCTTGCCGATTATTCTGCTGCTTATGATCTAGGTTATGTGGCGCTACGTTATTTCAATGCATCCGGAGCGGACATTGACGGCGAAATCGGCGAAAGCCACGATCCCGAAACGCACCTGATTCCGCGGGCCATGATGGCTGCCGCGGGCAGCATCGAATTTCTGGAAATCTACGGCAACGATTACAACACGCCGGATGGCACCTGCATCCGCGATTACATACATGTTGCCGATCTGGCGCGGGCACATGTGCTGGCGGTCGAGCACCTCGTCAACGGCGGCGACAATATGGCTGTCAACTTGGGTACAGGACGTGGCACATCAATCAAAGAGATTCTCGATGCGATTGGTCGCCTGACAGGTCGTAACGTGCCCGTCAAAATGCGCGATCGCCGTGCCGGCGACCCTCCGGTCCTTTTTGCTGATCCAGCACTTGCAGCGGCTAAGCTTGGCTTTCAGGCACTTTATTCCGATCTCGATACGATCATTCGTACCGCAGCTCCTTTTTTCGGGCTGGAGGTCAGAACATGACCAAACGCCTCGCCAAAAGCGGTGTTGCCGACGACGGACCTTTGATGGTGCCGGTTTTCACCGGCTGGCGGCGCGTGGAATACCTGCTCGGCGCAGCACTATGGGTCGCGGCGCTGTTCTACTTTTGGCGCTGGTGGCTTGAACCTGCCAACCATGTGAACCTTGCGGGCTCCATCCTGGTTACGGCCATCCTGGCTTGGGTGACGTTGTTGCCGGCCTATTTCATCGTTCTTTTTTTCCGCGCCCGTCGTCCAAGCGGCCCGTTGCGACTTCCGGCGGGGAGCTGTGTTGCCATGGTGGTAACAAAGGCGCCGTCGGAACCTTTCGAAATCGTTGCCGAGACCTTGCGCGCCATGTTGGGCCAGGACTTACCGCACCACACATGGCTTGCCGATGAAGACCCTTCTTCGGCAACTCTAGATTGGTGTGAAAAACATGGTGTCTTCGTCTCCACGCGCAAAGGACGTGCAGACTACCACCGCCAATCTTGGCCACGTCGTACGCGCTGCAAAGAAGGTAATCTAGCCTTTTTCTACGACCATTATGGCTACGATGTTTACGATTTCGTAGTGCAGCTTGATGCGGACCATGTGCCAGAATCCGACTATCTATTTCAGATGCTGCGTCCCTTCGCTGATCCGTCCGTTGGCTATGTCTCCGCACCCAGCATTTGCGATCGCAATGCCCATGAAAGCTGGTCAGCGCGCGGACGTCTCTATGCCGAAGCGAGCATGCACGGGTCTTTACAGGCCGGCTATAACAACGGTCTGGCGCCGCTTTGCATCGGTTCGCATTATGCGGTTCGAACAGCGGCATTGAAGGAAATTGGCGGTCTTGGACCGGAATTGGCGGAAGATCATTCTACGACTTTGATGATGAATGCCCACGGGTGGCGCGGCGCGCACGCACTCGACGCCATCGCACATGGTGACGGACCGCGTACTTTTGCCGACCTCATCACGCAGGAGTTTCAATGGTCGCGCAGTTTGGTGATGATCCTGCTGCAGTATTCGCCCAAACTAGTCGGCAATTTGTCGCCACGACTGAAATTTCAGTTTCTGTTTTCGCAATTTTGGTACCCGCTGTTTTCTCTCTTCATGGCGCTGATGTTCGTCTTGCCCATCGTTGCGCTGGTTGCGGGTGACAGCTTTGTTGCCGTAACTTATCCCGATTTCATGCGTCATTTTCTACCCCAGGCGATCATACTGATCGTTCTGGCCTATCGCTGGCGCGCCTCTGGCACATTCCGCACGCATGATGCGAAAATACTGAGTGTCGAGATGACGCTGTTTCTGTTCGCGCGCTGGCCGTGGGCGATGGCTGGAACGCTCGCCGCGTTGCGCGATTGGGCAACGGGCTCATTTGTGGACTTCCGCGTCACACCGAAGGGGGCGTCGGAAGTGGATCCCCTCCCGTTCCGTGTCCTCGCACCCTACGGTTTCCTGGCGATTGTCTCGATCCTGCCGGTGCTGCTTATCCCAGACGCCAGCGACAGCAGCCGCGGCTTCTATGTTTTCGCCATCATTAACGCTGCGATTTATGCACTCCTCCTGTTCGTTATCGTTCTCCAGCATGCCCGTGAAAACACGGTTCGCTACCGCACTCGGATCTATCGCCCAGCGCTTGCAGCCAGCTTGCTCGCTCTTGTAGCTCTGCCGACCCTTGCAACGGCCGAGCGAGGCCGGGACGGAATTGAGGCGCTCGCATGGGGAACCCGAAGCTTTACCTTGTTCGAGGACCGCTTTTCGGTTGCTGGCGCGGGCATCGGTGGTCGCGATGTTCATAGGACAATATTCAATCCACGCTGGCGCACCAACGCTCCCAACATTTCAATGCAGTAAAAGGCAATTAAACAGATGAAGATCGCAGTCATAGGTACGGGCTACGTGGGATTGGTCAGCGGGGCGTGTTTCGCCGCCTGGGGACACGAGGTTGTATGCGTCGACAAGAATGCTCAGAAAATCGATGGCCTTGCCCACGGCGTCGTGCCGATTTACGAGCCGGGGTTGGATGAACTAGTGGAACGCCATTCAGCGGCAGGCCGCTTGCGCTTCACGTGCAATCTGGCCGAGGCGTTGAACGAGGCGTCCGTCGTTTTCATCGCAGTGGGCACGCCGCCGCGTGCCGGACACGGGGATGCTGATTTGTCGTTCGTTTACATGGCTGCGCGCGAATTGGCGCCACTAATTGACGACGATACCGTGGTGGTTGTGAAATCCACCGTTCCAGTGGGCACGGGCGACATCGTGCAGAAGATTATTGGATCGGTGCGCAAAACCGGTACATTCTCTGTTGCCTCCAATCCTGAATTTTTGCGCGAAGGCGTCGCTATCCGCGATTTCCTGGAGCCCGATCGCGTTGTGATAGGCGTCGAGGATGAACGCGCGAGAGAGATTCTGATGAAACTCTACGGTACGTCTCTTGATGCGCACAAGACACCCATCGTAATGACCCAGCGCCGGACGTCGGAACTAATAAAATATGCTGCTAACGCATTTCTGGCAACCAAGATTACCTTCATCAACGAACTTGCGGATCTTTGCGAGCAGGTTGGCAGCAACGTCAGTGATCTGGCGCTGGGAATGGGTCTGGACAAGCGCATCGGGACAAGTTTCCTGAATGCCGGACCAGGTTACGGCGGCTCTTGCTTCCCGAAAGATACGATGGCGCTTTTGCGTACTGCTCAGGACCACGGTGTGGCGGTGCGCATAGTAGAAGAAACCGTGACGGCCAACGAAGCGCGCAAACGTCGCATGGCTTTAAAAGTCATGGACGCTTTGGAGAGTGATGTGGAAGGCCGGACGATCGCAATTCTAGGCCTCACTTTCAAGCCCGATACAGACGACATGCGGGATGCGCCTTCCGTTCCACTGATCGAGACCTTGCAGCGCTTCGGCGCGACTATCCGCGCCCATGATCCCGTGGGTATGGAGAATGCCGGCCGTATCCTCTCGGACGTCGAATTTTTTGAAGACCCATATGAATGTGCGCACAACGCCGACGCTGTTGTCGTCATCACGGAGTGGGACAGCATTCGCAAACTCGATCTCGCGCGCCTGAAGAAGTCCATGCGTCAAGCCCTATTGATCGATCTACGAAATGCCTTCGAACAGGGCGCAGCGGAGGAAATTGGCTTTCGTGTATCTGCGATTGGGCGACCGACAACGGCTCGGTACGAGGTGACTAACTCGGCCGCACTGCCAGGGTCGAAGCAAGTCCGTGGACGACGAAATGCAGAGGACGCTTCTTTTGAGATGGCAGGAGATTCAAATGACAATTTGTAAATCTGCAAGGGTCCGAGGCCAGCGGGGCTTCCGCATGATAACGACCTTCGCTTGGCTCGCATCCTCGTTTATCGCACCGGCTGTCGCGGCGGCGCAATCTGTCGAACAGCCGTCGGGTACTCGCGCCATGACGGCTTTCGAAGTCTACGCACTCTATAAGAACAAGAGCTGGCAGTGGGTCAATGGAGCCGGATACATGACGGATGCCGGGCGGCAGTTTAGTGCATGGTCCGACGGTGAGAAGGGCAAAACCTGGGCAGAAGGACGCTGGGTGATCTCTGACACGGGAGCATTGTGTCTCGATGCGACATGGCATTCTGAGCAGGGAGCCTTTCCGGCCAAGACCTGTTTCTCGCATCGTCTCGGCGGTGGAACGATCTATCAAAAGCGTGAGCCCAATGGTGAATGGTACGTATTCCGCCACGCCAATGCCCGCGAAGACGATGAAGCCCACAAGCTGGTTCCCTCCGATCTCGTATCTCAACAGCGCGATAGCATCAAAACAGCGCTGGGTATGACCCAGTTGCCTCAACAATAAGAAAAGGAGGGGGCGATGAAACGTCTCTTGAGACTAACCGCAGCTTTACTTTGCGGCGCATGTGTTTCCGGTGGTGTATATGCCGCCAGTGGAGTGTCAGGCGCGAGCATCGACAGCCGCAATCCCTTTCATGACAAGCGGCCAGTCATTGCTGCTGACGCCGTGACACCGGGTGCCTATGATCCACACGGAGACTTCACCAACGACTCCAACTCCAAGATCGAACACCTGTTCCTACCTTGGGAGGACGTGGACCTGACCACTCTCAGCACCGCAGACGCCTATGCGCGCGAGCGCGGCCGATCTCTTTTGATCACCATCGAACCTTGGTCATGGGCGCGTGACTGGCGCATCAGCCCGGATGACCTGCTCACAGGAATTCTGGCTGGGCGGTATGATTCCAACATGTCGGCGGTTTGCTCCGCCGCAGCTAAGCTGAAAAGCCCGGTCACCATCCGCTGGGCGCAAGAAATGGAAGATAATGACGGGCAGTTCACGTGGGCCTTTTGGAAGCCAGAAGGTTATATGAAGGCTTATCGACATGTAAACGACGTATGCCGCAAGCAACTTCCTTCAGCCAAATATATGTGGTCGCCGAAAGGCGAGGAAGGGCTGGAAGCCTATTATCCGGGCGACGAATATGTCGACATTATCGGTCTGTCGGTCTTTGGCTATCAGCCCTATGACAAACTGGAGGTCGGACACGACACGACGTTTGTCGAGCGGACAAAACCCGGCTACGATCGTGTGGCACGCTTCGGAAAGCCAATTGCTATTGCGGAGCTTGGCTATGAAGGCAGCGACGACTACGTTCGGGACTGGGCTGCAGAAGCAAACAAGCCGCATGCCGAGTTCCCTGCAATGACCGCGGTTGTCTACTTCAACGACCGTGAAGTCTATGAGTGGCCGAGGAACGTGGGTAGACCCGATTGGCGCGTCGCCAACCATCCGCTCGATTAATCTTCGATTGTCCAGAGCGGTTTGTTTCCACCACTTAGCGAATTGCTCTTTGTTTTTCACGCGATCCATACACAGGACGCTGTGTCCTCTGGAATTGCATTTGGTCAGGAGTAATGAATGTACCCGATCCGTTTAAGTATTATAAGTACGGCGCTGTCGGCGCTTTTACTCGCTGGCAACGCCAGCGCGGCACCGAAGACACAAGTAGATGAAGCCACAGCTAAGCTTGCCGCGTCCGCAACGCCGATGAAGGCTACAGCGCTACAGAAGCTTTACGTTGACCGTACCTGGAAGTGGAAGGACGGGGGCGGGTTCTTTTCCGCCGACCGAAGACAATTTACCGCTTGGTCCCGCAAGGGAGCAGCTTGGTCCTACGGTGAGGGCAGTTGGTATGTAACTGATGGCGGAAAACTTTGTCTCCAAGCTCTCTGGTCCAGCAAGATGGAAAGGGGCGGCGCGGTAACATGTTTCCTGCATCGCGAAAAGGATGGCGTTATTTATCAAAAGCCGAGTTTGGGCGGAAGCTGGTATGTCTTCCGGCACGATCCCGTTCAGGAAGGTGATGAAGCGCTTAAACTGGTCAAGGGCGATCGTGTGAGCAAAGAAGTATTTCGTCTAAAGGGCATACGTCGATAAAGATGAAGAGCTGCCGGACCGGCAGCTCTTTTTTTACGCTCTGTAGAGGTTCGGCCGCTTAGAAGCTCTGCGTATAGCAACGCGCCTTTTGCCCAAAGCCGCTTGGCGTGCAGACATAAGGATTGCTTCTCATATATTGCGAGGCCGACACCTTCACGATCTGGCGAGCCGGCTTCTTGGCATAACGAATTTCATTGTTGACGCGATATTTGACGAGGTAGACGGATCGTATCCCCTCTGTTTGGTTGCGGTTCTCTCCGGCTTGTGCGTTTGTGCAAACAAGGACGGAAACAGCGAGTCCGATTGCTGCTTTCGTTATGATTTTCAGCCTTTGATGCGCGATAGAAAACGTCATGTAGCAACTCCAATATGGGTGTCTTGCAAAACGTTTTAGTGATCAGAATTTAAAGTTCGGGTCGAACTATTCAGAGAATTTTATGCAAATTGTTGCTTCTCTGCGGCTCCCAGACGTATCAGGAAAACTAGCGAAATCGACCACCTAGCCAGCCCAGCGGAAAACCGACGTGCCCATCATAGCATCAAGGCCCCAGATATTCAGCACACTTATTAACCGGCGCAATCGGTTGCTTGAATTCTACGATGACCCATTGTCAATTCGAGATAAGAATTTTTCAATTTTTCTCCTTTGAGGACCGCACCGTCGAAAATGACAGCCTTGTTTGGATGGTGCTGTCATCTGGATTCACGCGGCATTGGTTAGGAAGATAAAGAGGACAGCACGGTAGCTCCTCCCGAAGCGCGCCTGCCATCCTGGCGTAACCACCTCTCGGAAACGAGCGAGGCTAACACTATCACCCACCAGGTCATGTCATAACGTCGAAATGCGTATCGTCCCGATAAGCCGGTTCGTATCGTCATACACATGGACCAGGAACTTGGAAGGATCCGTATTCCCCAACGGCCTCACGGATATTGTCGCGTGCGGCTTCTACGGCAGCGCGAAGGGCGGCTTCACCGTCGGCACATTCCATATCGACCACGTCAATGGGCAGCCCGTCTCCCTCATGATAGGCGAAATGAACGAGTGGAATCATGCCGATGCTCCTGTGAAGTGACCGCAGATCAACAAGCGTCGAGACAGGCTGCTGTTCCCCCGATAAATAAATTGATTGATTCGAAATCTCGACACCCCGGTCCTATATATTCCCGTTCATGGCTTACGAGGATTACAAGACGTTCCAGCGAGTGCAGGTGTTCGGAACGCAACCGGGCCAACTGGTGAGCGTGACGTCGGCCTATGACGCCGCAAGGTTCGTGCTCGAACAGTGGCCAGATCAGGCTGGCCCGAAGCATCTCATGGCACGCGAGATATTGCTGAAGTGCCTTGAAGGCAATTGCTCGGCTGCGGTGGCACGCGTTGCCTTTATCGAAGCCGCGAGAGAAGCCGGCATCTATATGGAAGCGGAGCCCCTTCGGACCGCCTACACCGGAAAGCCCGATCCGAAGTGGGGCAAGCGTCGAATTAAGGTCTAGCAAACGATGGAACGCGAATCGTAGCGGACCAAGGAAGAAATTTTTATCGCCGAACGCGCAATTCGTTACGATTGAGAAACCAGATATTCGGTTCGGAAACCCACGGCGCAGTACCGAGAACATTTTGTCGCACTTTTTCGCTTTTTCCCCAATTCTGGCGGAGCAATCGCGTAAAGGCCTCTTTTCTACCCTCCCACCTTCATCTTAAGCACTGCACCCCTATATGCGTCGGGAATACCGGCTTTGTGGTGAGCCTTAGCGAGTTTCTCGAGCCACGCGGAAATATCCGCTGGGATCGGCTCAAGCCCGTTGCCCCAAGCGTTCGTGAGAAAAATGTCGCATTCCAATGCCGCAGCAAGGTCGATCTGAGTCCAGCGCAAGA
>NZ_JMLL01000005.1:0-16722 GCF_000686005.1 Phyllobacterium sp. UNC302MFCol5.2 | reverse complement strand
TGCCGATCGCCATGGAAGAGAAGCTCCGCTTCGCTATCCGTGAAGGCGGCCGCACCGTTGGTGCCGGCATCGTCTCGTCGATCATTGAGTAAAATCGTCTTCTGACGATTGCATTCGGGAAGGGCGGTCCTTGGGGCCGCCCTTTCTGCATTTGAGCGCTGGGCGGATCTTCCGCACGCGATTCGACTCCGACGTATAGGGCTTGAACTTACGGAACCCCGTCGCCATTTGATAACTCGCCCAAGCAACTGATTCATCAATTCGCAGACCCGTAGCGGGGTTTGAGGCTTTTCAGGTGTTGCAAGAACTTCATTGGCAAACGAATTTTGCCGCAACTCACTGGAAGTCGTAATATTGCCCTTGAAATGGCGGCGGCTTTATGGAATGTACGCCGCCAATGCAGGGGAGTAGCTCAGTTGGTAGAGCGGCGGTCTCCAAAACCGTAGGTCGCAGGTTCGAACCCTGTCTCCCCTGCCAACGCATAATCTGCCGGGACACGATTGGATGGTGCCGCCGACAGATGTTTGGAAAAGAAGCGATCCGGGGACTTGCGTTTTTCCGGAATCGGTTCTATGTAACGTCAACAGACACGCGGTGCGTGGAGCTGAACGGTCAGCTTTACGGACCGCAATGGTGTGGACAGATGGTGTTGCGACAAGTTCAACACAGCATGTTTACAGCACAATGACACGCACGAGCGGTAAATGGCATCCAAAACGAATCCGATAACTTTTTTTCAGCAAGTGCGCGCTGAAACCGCAAAGGTCACATGGCCTTCGCGGCGCGAGACGCTCATTTCCACCGCTATGGTGATGGTAATGGCGGCTTTTGCTGCGGTCTTTTTTTTCGCGGCCGATCAGTTGATGGCATTCGGGATCGATCTCGTTCTCGGTCTTGGCCGTTAACGCAGGCTGAACAAAAATCGGGATTGGGAATAAGTAATGACCGCGCGCTGGTACATCGTTCACGCCTATTCGAATTTTGAAAAGAAGGTCGCTGAGTCGATCGAAGAAAAGGCGAGGCAGAAGGGTCTGTCGCATCTTTTCGAGAAGATCCTCGTGCCGACCGAGAAAGTGGTCGAGGTGCGTCGTGGCCGCAAGGTCGACGCCGAGCGCAAGTTCTTCCCGGGCTATGTCCTGGTTCGTGCCGATCTGACGGATGATGCTTATCATCTGATCAAGAACACGCCGAAGGTGACCGGGTTCCTCGGTTCCGACAACAAGCCGATCGCGATCTCCGACAAGGAAGCCGAGCGCATCCTGACCCAGGTCCAGGAAGGCGTTGAGCGTCCGAAGGCTTCGATCTCGTTCGAGATCGGCGAAAGCGTTCGCGTTGCCGATGGTCCGTTCGCTTCGTTCAACGGTACCGTGCAGGAAGTCGACGAAGAGCGTTCGCGCCTCAAGGTGGAAGTTTCGATTTTCGGCCGCGCTACGCCGGTCGACCTCGAATTTGGTCAGGTCGAGAAGGTCTGATCATTGCGGCTCTAGGGTCGCGTGCCGTGCAAGCGGCGAACATGGTGGGAGGTGAGGCGATCTGAAGCCGGATCCCCGACCCGCACCACCAAACTGCAACCGCCGGTTTTCCGGCATAATGAAAAGGCAGAGAAGTTATGGCTAAGAAAGTAGCAGGCCAGCTCAAGCTGCAGGTTTCGGCAGGATCGGCAACGCCGTCCCCGCCGATCGGACCGGCACTTGGTCAGCGCGGCATCAACATCATGGAATTCTGCAAGGCGTTCAACGCGCAGACGCAGGAACTGGAAAAGGGTTCGCCCATTCCGGTCGTCATTACCTATTATCAGGACAAATCCTTCACTTTTGTGATGAAGACGCCGCCGGTGTCTTACTTCCTGAAGAAGGCCGCAAACCTGAAGTCGGGCTCCAAGGAGCCAGGCAAGACGGTTGCCGGCAAGATCTCGCGCGACAAGGTCCGTGAAATCGCCGAAGCGAAGATGAAGGACCTGAACGCAGCGGACGTCGAAGCCGCAATGCGCATGGTCGAAGGTTCTGCCCGTTCGATGGGCCTGGAAGTGGTGGGCTAAGACGATGGCAAAACTTGCAAAGCGTGTAGCGAAGGTTCGCGAAGGCGTTGACCGCAACAAGCTCTATGACCTGACCTCGGCGATTGCCATGGTCAAGGAGCGTGCCGTTGCCAAGTTCGACGAAACGATCGAAGTCGCAATGAATCTCGGCGTTGATCCCCGACATGCCGACCAGATGGTTCGCGGCGTCGTCAACCTGCCGAATGGCACGGGCCGTACGGTTCGCGTGGCTGTTTTCGCCCGCGGCGAGAAGGCCGAAGAGGCCAAGAAGGCTGGGGCCGACATCGTTGGCGCCGAAGACCTGTTCGAGATCGTCAATGGCGGCAAGATCGATTTCGATCGCTGCATTGCGACCCCGGACATGATGCCGCTCGTCGGCCGTCTCGGTAAGGTTCTCGGCCCGCGCGGCATGATGCCAAACCCGAAGGTCGGTACGGTTACGGCTGACGTCACCGCTGCCGTCAAGGCTTCCAAGGGCGGCGCCGTAGAGTTCCGCGTCGAGAAGGCCGGTATCGTTCATGCGGGCGTTGGCAAGGCTTCGTTCGATGCCAAGGCGCTCGAAGAGAACATCAAGGCGTTCGCCGATGCCGTCACCAAGGCAAAGCCGGCTGGCGCCAAGGGTGAATACGTCAAGCGCGTCGCGATTTCGTCGACGATGGGCGCTGGCGTTAAGATCGATCCCGCAACGGTTCGCGTCGCGTAACCATTGCATCAATTCTCAAGCCCAAGTGTTTGAGATGAAAAGAATTCCAGGCCCTTTGGGGCCTGGATAACCGGATGAAAGTCCGGTTATCCTGTCCGAGATTGCGGGTGGTTCGCCTTAATTCGTATGAACCCGCATGAGACGTGGAACAACCAGGTTTGAGGGCGAAAGCCCGAGAACAAGGTTCGAACCGTAGTTGCCTTTCGCTATTGCCGGTTTCGGCAAGCAAGGGGGACAGGATCCTCAGGTGTTGCGTGGATCCAGTTTTCTAACTGGCCCCTTGCAGCAAAAGGCAACCCGGCAGGGACGCAATCAAGCGTTTCTGCCAAATGGAGAGAGACAGTGGAAAAAGCGGAAAAGCGCGAATTCGTCGCGTGGCTGAACGGGGTCTTCAAGGACTCTGGCTCAGTTGTCGTGGCCCACTATACCGGTCTCACCGTAGCGCAGCTGGGCGATCTTCGCTCCAAGATGCGTGATGCGGGTGGCACCGTTAAAGTCGCGAAGAACCGCCTCGCCAAAATCGCTCTTCAGGGTACGGATTCGGAAGGCATCGCTGACCTGTTCACAGGCCAGACACTCGTTGCCTATTCCAACGATCCGATTACGGCACCAAAGATCGCCATCGAATTTGCCAAGGGTAACGAAAAGCTCGTCATCCTCGGTGGCTCGATGGGAGCAACGACTCTCGACCCGGAAGGTGTAAAGGCTCTGGCCGCACTTCCGTCACTCGACGAGTTGCGTGCAAAGCTGGTTGGCATGATCCAGACCCCGGCCACGCGCATTGCTCAGATCGTCAACGCACCGGCAGGTCAGCTTGCCCGCGTTTTCGGCGCCTATGCCCGGAAGGACGAAGCGGCATAAGGCCGTTCTCGCTGTCAATTATCGAACCTTGTAAAGGAATATCACAATGACTGATCTCGCAAAGATCGTAGAAGACCTGTCCAACCTGACCGTTCTCGAAGCTGCTGAACTTTCGAAGCTTCTTGAAGAGAAGTGGGGCGTTTCCGCTGCTGCTCCGGTTGCTGTTGCTGCTGCCGCTGGCGGCGGTGCAGCTGCTGCCGCAGTTGAGGAAAAGACTGAATTCGACGTCGTTCTGACCGAAGCCGGCGCTAACAAGATCAACGTGATCAAGGAAGTCCGCGCAATCACCGGTCTCGGCCTCAAGGAAGCCAAGGACCTCGTTGAAGCAGCTCCGAAGCCGGTCAAGGAAGCCGCGACCAAGGACGAAGCTGACAAGATCAAGGCACAGCTCGAAGCTGCTGGCGCCAAGGTCGAACTCAAGTAAGTCTTGCGTTTTGGGCGGGCAGGGCAACCTGCCCGCCACTCCCGCGCTGCGGGTGATGCAGAATTCCCCTCCACGTTGGAGGGTCCGGTACTGAACCCTTTTCCTGACGGCAAGATTGATGCTTTCAGGAAACGGGTTTTGTCCCGTTCACGGGGCCGCAAATGCGGTTTTAAGAAACAGGCCAGTTTCTGGCATAAAGACGAGGAGCGACGATGGCTCAGACCCATTCTTTCAATGGTCGTAGGCGCGTACGCAAGTTTTTCGGTAAGATTCCGGAAGTCGCAGAGATGCCGAACCTCATTGAGGTTCAAAAAGCTTCCTACGATCAGTTTCTGATGGTGGAAGAGCCCAAGGGCGGGCGACTGGATGAAGGTCTGCAGGCTGTCTTCAAGTCTGTATTTCCGATTTCGGATTTCTCGGGCGCTTCCATGCTCGAATTCGTCAAGTACGAATTCGAAGCTCCCAAGTTCGACGTGGATGAATGCCGGCAGCGCGATCTGACCTATGCAGCGCCGCTGAAGGTGACGCTGCGCCTCATCGTGTTCGATATCGACGAGGATACCGGCGCGAAGTCGATCAAGGACATCAAGGAACAGGACGTCTACATGGGCGATATGCCGCTCATGACGGACAACGGCACGTTCATTGTGAACGGCACCGAGCGCGTTATCGTATCGCAGATGCACCGTTCGCCTGGCGTGTTCTTCGATCACGACAAGGGCAAGACGCATTCGTCGGGCAAGCTTCTTTTCGCTGCCCGCGTCATTCCATACCGCGGTTCCTGGCTCGACATCGAGTTCGATGCCAAGGACGTCGTCTATGCGCGTATCGATCGCCGCCGCAAGATTCCGGTGACGTCGCTGCTCATGGCGCTTGGCATGGACTCGGAAGAGATTCTGTCGACCTTCTACAACTCCATCACGTTCAGCCGTGACGGGGAAGGCTGGCGCATTCCTTATTCGGTCGACCGCTTCAAGGGCTTTAAGGCCACCTCCGACGTGATCGACGCCGACACCGGCGAAGTCGTGCTCGAATCCGGCAAGAAGCTGACCGCACGCAGTGCCAAGCAGCTTGCTGAAAAGGGCCTGAAGTTCATCAAGGCCACCGAGGACGACCTGTTCGGCTCGTACCTTGCCGAGGACATCGTCAACTTCGAGACCGGTGAGGTTTACCTCGAAGCCGGCGACGAACTTGACGAGAAGACCCTCAAGGTTCTGCTCGATACCGGCACGGAAGAAATCAACGTTCTTGATATCGACCATGTCAATATCGGACCGTATATCCGCAACACGCTGGCCGTGGACAAGAACGAAAGCCGCCAGGATGCGCTATTCGACATCTACCGCGTGATGCGTCCGGGTGAGCCGCCAACGATCGACTCGGCGGAAGCCATGTTCAAGTCGCTGTTCTTCGACAGCGAGCGCTATGATCTGTCGGCAGTCGGCCGCGTGAAGATGAACATGCGCCTCGACCTCAATGCAGAAGACACTGTTCGTGTTCTGCGCAAGGAAGACATCCTTGCCGTGGTCAAGATGCTTGTCGACCTGCGCGATGGCCGTGGTGAAATCGACGACATCGACAATCTCGGCAACCGCCGCGTCCGTTCGGTCGGCGAATTGATGGAGAATCAGTACCGTGTTGGCTTGCTTCGCATGGAGCGCGCCATCAAGGAACGCATGTCCTCGATCGAAATCGACACCGTAATGCCGCAGGATCTGATCAACGCGAAGCCGGCTGCCGCAGCCGTTCGCGAGTTCTTCGGTTCCTCGCAGCTGTCGCAGTTTATGGACCAGACCAACCCCTTGTCCGAGATCACGCACAAGCGTCGTCTTTCGGCACTTGGACCGGGCGGTCTGACCCGCGAGCGCGCCGGCTTCGAAGTTCGCGACGTTCATCCGACGCATTACGGCCGTATCTGCCCGATCGAAACGCCGGAAGGCCCGAATATCGGTCTGATCAACTCGCTCGCAACCTTCGCCCGCGTCAACAAGTACGGCTTCATCGAGAGCCCGTACCGCAAGATCGTTGACGGCAAGGTCACGGACGAAGTCGTCTATCTGTCGGCCATGGAAGAAGCCAAGTATCACGTGGCGCAGGCCAATGTGGAACTGGACGCCACCGGCGGGTTTACCGACGAATTCGTCGTCTGCCGCCATGCCGGTGAAGTTCTGATGGCGCCGCGTGAAAACGTGGACCTGATGGACGTTTCGCCCAAGCAGCTCGTTTCGGTCGCCGCGGCGCTCATTCCGTTCCTCGAGAACGATGACGCCAACCGCGCCCTGATGGGTTCGAACATGCAGCGTCAGGCCGTTCCTCTGGTTCGCGCCGAGGCTCCGTTCGTCGGCACCGGCATGGAACCGATCGTTGCGCGCGACTCAGGCGCCGCTATCGGTGCACGCCGTACGGGTATCGTTGACCAGGTAGATGCGACCCGTATCGTTATTCGTGCGACGGAAGATCTCGTGCCCGGCAAGTCGGGCGTCGATATCTATCGCCTGATGAAGTTCCAGCGCTCGAACCAGAACACCTGTATCAACCAGCGTCCGCTGGTGCGTGTGGGTGACCGGATCGAGAAGGGCGACATCATCGCTGACGGTCCTTCGACCGATCTTGGCGATCTGGCGCTCGGCCGCAACGTGCTCGTCGCGTTCATGCCCTGGAACGGCTACAACTATGAAGACTCGATCCTGCTTTCCGAGAAGATCGTTTCGGACGACGTCTTCACCTCGATCCATATCGAGGAGTTCGAAGTCATGGCCCGCGACACGAAGCTCGGACCTGAGGAAATCACACGCGACATTCCGAACGTTTCGGAAGAAGCGCTGAAGAACCTCGACGAAGCCGGCATCGTCTATATCGGCGCCGAAGTTCAGCCGGGCGATATTCTCGTCGGCAAGATCACGCCGAAGGGCGAAAGCCCGATGACGCCGGAAGAAAAGCTTCTGCGCGCCATCTTCGGTGAAAAGGCGTCGGACGTCCGCGATACCTCGATGCGCATGCCGCCCGGGACCTATGGTACCGTTGTGGAAGTTCGCGTCTTCAATCGCCACGGCGTTGAGAAGGACGAACGCGCCATGGCAATCGAGCGCGAGGAAATCGAGCGTCTCGCCAAGGACCGTGACGACGAGCAGGCGATTCTCGACCGCAACGTCTATGGCCGCCTGGTCGACGTTCTCAACGGCAAGGTAGCCGTTGCCGGACCGAAGGCGTTCAAGAAGGGCACGACCGTTACCCAGGCAGTCATGGGTGAATACCCGCGCTCCCAGTGGTGGCAGTTTGCCGTCGAGGACGAGAAGGTACAGGGCGAAATCGAAGCTCTGCGCAACCAGTACGACGATTCCAAGAAGCTGCTCGAGCAGCGCTTCATGGACAAGGTCGAGAAGGTCCAGCGCGGCGACGAGATGCCTCCTGGCGTCATGAAGATGGTCAAGGTCTTCGTTGCTGTGAAGCGCAAGATCCAGCCAGGCGACAAGATGGCCGGCCGTCACGGCAACAAGGGCGTTGTTTCGCGTATCGCCGCTGTTGAGGATATGCCGTTCCTTGAAGACGGAACGCATGTCGACATCGTGCTCAATCCGCTTGGCGTGCCAAGCCGCATGAATGTCGGTCAGATCCTCGAGACGCATCTCGGCTGGGCCTGCGCCGGCATGGGCAAGAAGATCGGCGAGCTGATCGAAGCCTATAAGGCACAGGGCGACATTGCGCCGCTCCGGACCACGATCGAATCGATCATTCCGGACAACGACCGCAATGAGCCGGTTCGCAACTATGACGACGAGAGCATCGTTCGTCTCGGCGAGCAGATGAAGCGCGGCGTATCGATTGCAACGCCGGTCTTCGACGGTGCGCATGAACCGGACATCAACGTGATGCTGGAACAGGCGGGCCTGAAGTCCTCGGGTCAGTCGACGCTCTATGACGGACGTACGGGTGAAACGTTCGATCGCCAGGTTACAGTCGGCTACATCTATATGCTGAAGCTGCACCACTTGGTCGACGACAAGATCCACGCCCGTTCGATCGGACCTTACTCGCTCGTCACGCAGCAGCCGCTGGGTGGCAAGGCGCAGTTCGGTGGCCAGCGCTTCGGTGAAATGGAGGTCTGGGCCCTTGAAGCATACGGTGCGGCATACACGCTGCAGGAAATGCTGACGGTCAAGTCCGACGACGTCGCCGGTCGTACCAAGGTCTACGAGGCGATCGTCCGTGGCGACGATACGTTCGAGGCCGGCATTCCGGAGAGCTTCAACGTTCTCGTCAAGGAAATGCGTTCGCTCGGACTGAATGTCGAACTGGACGATACGCGACAGCAGGAACAACAGCAGGCGCTTCCAGACGCTGCTGAATAAGAAGGGAAGGGTGCGCAGTTTCGCTGCGCACCCGACCAGTATGTTCGAGCCGCTGCAGAAGCGGCATTTGATCCAGATGGACCCGCGGCGGCGGCTATCCATCGCAAGTAGAGGGCAGGCTTTGCCCCATGGAGAAACGGCATGAACCAAGAGGTCATGAATCTTTTCAATCCTCAGGTGCCTGTGCAGGCATTCGATTCCATCCGGATATCGATCGCCAGCCCTGAGAAGATTCTGTCCTGGTCATACGGTGAGATCAAGAAGCCGGAGACGATCAACTACCGCACCTTCAAGCCGGAGCGGGATGGTCTCTTCTGCGCGCGGATCTTCGGGCCGATCAAGGACTATGAATGCTTGTGCGGCAAGTACAAGCGTATGAAATACAAGGGCATCATCTGCGAAAAGTGCGGCGTCGAAGTCACGCTGTCGCGCGTTCGCCGTGAGCGCATGGGCCATATCGAACTCGCGGCTCCGGTTGCGCATATCTGGTTCCTGAAGTCGCTTCCAAGCCGTATCGGCACGCTGCTCGACATGACCCTCAAGGGCATCGAGCGCGTTCTCTATTTCGAGAACTACATCGTGACCGAGCCGGGCCTGACAGCTCTTAAGGAACACCAGCTTCTTTCTGAAGAAGAGTACATGATCGCCGTCGACGAATATGGTGAGGACGCTTTCACGGCGCTCATCGGCGCCGAAGCCATTCATGAACTTCTGGCTTCGATGGATCTCGAAAAGATCGCCGGCGACCTGCGGGCGGAACTTGCCGAGACGACCTCGGATCTGAAGCAGAAGAAGCTGATGAAGCGTCTGAAGATCGTCGAGAACTTCCTGGAATCGGGCAACCGTCCGGAATGGATGATCATGAAGATCGTTCCGGTCATTCCGCCGGATCTGCGCCCGCTCGTGCCGCTCGATGGCGGCCGTTTCGCGACGTCCGATCTCAACGATCTTTATCGCCGCGTCATCAACCGTAACAACCGCCTGAAGCGCCTGATCGAACTGCGCGCGCCCGGCATCATCATCCGCAACGAGAAGCGCATGCTTCAGGAGTCGGTTGATGCTCTGTTCGACAACGGCCGTCGCGGCCGCGTCATCACCGGCGCCAACAAGCGCCCGCTGAAGTCGCTGTCCGACATGCTCAAGGGCAAGCAGGGCCGCTTCCGTCAGAACCTGCTCGGCAAGCGCGTCGACTATTCCGGCCGTTCGGTTATCGTGACCGGTCCGGAGTTGAAGCTCCACCAGTGCGGCCTGCCAAAGAAGATGGCGCTCGAACTGTTCAAGCCGTTCATCTACGCCCGTCTCGACGCCAAGGGTTACTCCTCGACCGTCAAGCAGGCGAAGAAGCTGGTTGAAAAGGAAAAGCCGGAAGTCTGGGATATTCTCGACGAGGTCATCCGCGAGCACCCGGTTCTCCTGAACCGCGCGCCGACGCTGCACCGTCTTGGCATCCAGGCCTTCGAGCCCACCCTGATCGAAGGCAAGGCCATCCAGCTGCATCCGCTCGTCTGTACCGCTTTCAACGCGGACTTCGACGGCGACCAGATGGCTGTTCACGTGCCGCTTTCGCTGGAAGCCCAGCTCGAAGCCCGCGTCCTGATGATGTCCACGAACAACATCCTGCATCCCGCCAACGGTCTGCCGGTTATCGTTCCGTCGCAGGACATGGTTCTCGGTCTCTATTACCTGTCGATCGTCGCGGCCAAGGAGCCGGGCGAGGGCATGGCGTTCGCCGATATGGGCGAGCTTCACCACGCCATCGGCAGCGGTGCGGTTACCCTGCACACCAAGATCAAGGGCCGCTTCAAGAGCATCGATGCGGACGGCAAGCCGACCTCGAAGATCTATGAGACCACGCCTGGCCGCATGATCATCGGCGAACTGCTGCCGAAACACCACAATGTGCCTTTCGACATCTGCAACCAGGAAATGACCAAGAAGAACATCTCCAAGATGATCGACACGGTTTATCGCCATTGCGGTCAGAAAGAGACGGTCATTTTCTGCGATCGCATCATGCAGCTCGGCTTCGCCCATGCCTGCCGCGCCGGTATTTCCTTCGGCAAGGACGACATGGTCATTCCGGAAACCAAGGCGAAGCTCGTTGCCGAGACCGAAGCTCTGGCGACGGAATACGAGCAGCAGTACAATGACGGCCTGATCACTCAGGGCGAGAAGTACAACAAGGTTGTCGACGCTTGGGGCAAGTGCACCGAGAAGGTCGCCGACGAGATGATGGCACGCATCAAGGCCGTCGAGTTCGATCCTGTTACTGGCCGCCAGAAGCAGATGAACTCGATCTACATGATGTCGCACTCGGGTGCTCGTGGTTCGCCGAACCAGATGCGTCAGCTTGGCGGCATGCGCGGCCTGATGGCCAAGCCCTCGGGCGAGATCATCGAGACGCCGATCATTTCGAACTTCAAGGAAGGTCTGACCGTTAACGAGTACTTCAACTCGACCCACGGTGCCCGTAAGGGTCTCGCCGACACCGCCTTGAAGACGGCCAACTCCGGTTACCTTACACGCCGTCTTGTTGACGTCGCGCAGGATTGCATCGTCATCTCGACCGATTGCGGTACGACCACCGGTCTTACCATGCAGCCGATCGTCGATGCCGGTCAGGTCGTCGCGACCCTCGGCCAGCGTGTCCTCGGCCGTACGGCGCTCGAAGATATCGTGCATCCGGTCTCCAGCGATGTTCTCGTCGCCGGCGGCAAGATCATCGACGAGTTCGATGTCGATGCGATCGAAAAGGCTGGCGTTCAGTCGATTCGTATCCGTTCGGCACTGACTTGCGAGACGCGCGGCGGTATCTGCGCCAAGTGCTATGGCCGCGATCTGGCCCGTGGTACGCCGGTCAACCAGGGTGAAGCTGTCGGCGTTATCGCCGCGCAGTCGATCGGTGAGCCGGGCACGCAGCTGACGATGCGTACGTTCCACCTTGGTGGTACGGCACAGGTTGTCGATCAGTCGTTCCTCGAAGCAAGCTACGAGGGTACGGTCCAGATCCGCAACCGCAACGTAGTGCGCAACTCGGACGGCCATCTGGTCGTCATGGGCCGCAACATGGCTGTCGTCATTCTCGATGCCAACGGCAAGGAACGCGCCACGCACCGCGTCACCTACGGTTCGCGCATCTATGTCGATGATGGTGACAACGTGAAGCGCGGCCAGCGCATTGCCGAGTGGGATCCATATACCCGTCCGGTCATGACGGAAGTCGAAGGTCATGTCGAATTCGAAGACATGGTCGACGGTCTTTCGGTCGCAGAAACGACGGACGAGTCGACGGGCATCACCAAGCGCGTCGTCATCGACTGGCGTTCGACCCCGCGCGGTTCCGATCTGAAGCCTGCCATCGTCGTCAAGGACAAGGCCGGCAAGGTGATGAAACTGGCAAAGGGCGGCGATGCACGCTTCCAGTTGTCGGTCGAGTCGATCCTTTCGGTCGAGCCGGGTTCGCATGTGAAGGCGGGTGACGTTCTTGCCCGTATTCCGATGGAAAGCGCCAAGACCAAGGACATCACCGGTGGTCTGCCGCGCGTTGCGGAACTGTTCGAGGCACGTCGTCCGAAGGACCATGCGATCATCGCTGAGATCGATGGTACGGTTCGTTTCGGCCGTGACTACAAGAACAAGCGTCGCATCGTCATCGAACCGAACGACGAGACGCTCGAGCCTGTCGAGTATCTGATCCCCAAGGGCAAGCCGTTCCATCTTCAGGACGGTGACGCCATCGAAAAGGGCGATTACATCCTCGACGGCAATCCGGCGCCGCACGACATCCTGGCCATCAAGGGCGTGGAAGCACTTGCTTCCTACCTCGTCAACGAAATCCAGGAAGTCTACCGGTTGCAGGGCGTTCTGATCAACGACAAGCACATCGAAGTGATTGTCCGTCAGATGCTGCAGAAGGTCGAGATCACCGAATCCGGCGATACCGGCTTTATCCCCGGCGATCATGTCGATCGTATCGAGCTCGACGAGATCAACGAGCGTCTTGAGGAAGACGGCAAGAAGCCGGGCTACGGTGTTCCGGTTCTTCTCGGCATCACCAAGGCCTCGCTGCAGACCCCGTCGTTCATCTCGGCGGCATCCTTCCAGGAAACGACCCGCGTCCTCACCGAAGCGGCCGTTGCCGGCAAGATGGATGCTCTGCAGGGCCTGAAGGAAAACGTCATCGTTGGACGTCTGATCCCGGCAGGTACCGGCGGTACGGTCAAGCAGATCCGCCGCATTGCCGTGGCTCGCGACGAGCTTATCATCGACGAGCGCCGCAAGGAGTCCGGGGCAACGGCTGCCAAGGCAAGCCCGATGCTCGCGGACATGACGGACCAGTCCGCCGCCGAATAAGGCTGGTTGAACCAAATGAAGAGGCCGCCGCGAGTTGATCGCGGCGGCCTTGTCTATTCGAGCACGTTGATCGGGTTGCTATTCGTTGAACTCGATGAGCGCCGCCTGGCCAGCAAGCGCATTCTGCCAGGCAGAGCGGTGCGGTTCCTCATCCGGCTCTTCGGTGATCGTGCCGATTTCGAGAAGTTCGGCTTCATCATAGCCTTCGTTGGCGAGAATCTGCAGAGCGATGTTCACCAGATTTTCTGTGTCGTCGGTGATGAGCAGCAGATGGACCTGCCTCGGGTCCTCGTCCTTCTCCTTCCAGACGTCGGCGACGATGAGATTGACCGGTTTTGGTGAGTCTTCAGCCATTCGATGATTCCCTTGGCAAATAATGCTGATGATGGATTTGAACGTTTCCTAGCACGAACGGTTGCGACGTCGTCGTGGAATACGTGAAATTTTGCTTGAAATAACGCCTGTTCGGCGAAACTATCTTTCAATGGGCCGGTGCTGCGCCGCTAAAGCGCGCAAACCTTAATAAATCTTGGCGTTCAGGCTTGACTGTAACGCAATGACCAAGTATCAGCACGCCATCTGAGCCGATGTGAGATTGGCTTTTTCGGAGCGACTCGCTCTGGAGTTCATCTCAAACAGGGTTCGTTTTACGATCGATATGCAATTGCCGCTCGCACGAGGCCTTATGGTCTCCTCTGCTTTTATTCGGGCAAGCCACCAACCGGTGGTTCTGTTGCCCGAATTCGTGCATGAGCATGGCGCTGAAACGGCCCTGACGGGCGAAGATACGAGATTTGTGAAAGAGGGAAGGTTGAATGCCTACCGTAAACCAGCTGATCCGCAAGCCGCGCGTTGCGCCGGTAAAGCGCAATAAAGTCCCTGCTCTGCAGGAAAACCCGCAGAAGCGCGGCGTTTGCACTCGCGTCTACACGACGACCCCGAAGAAGCCGAACTCGGCTCTGCGTAAGGTCGCCAAGGTGCGTCTGACGAACGGGTTTGAAGTTATCGGATATATTCCGGGTGAGGGGCATAACCTTCAGGAACACTCCGTCGTGATGATCCGCGGCGGTCGTGTAAAGGACTTGCCGGGTGTTCGTTACCACATCATCCGTGGTGTTCTGGATACCCAGGGCGTTAAGAACCGCAAGCAGCGCCGTTCGAAGTACGGTGCGAAGCGTCCGAAGTAAGATTTACCCGGGCTCAAGCCATGTGTGGCGAGCCTGACGAAGCGAAGAGACAGAGAATATGTCCAGACGCCATAGTGCAGAAAAGCGTGAGATCAACCCGGATCCGAAGTTCGGTGATCTCGTTCTGACCAAGTTCATGAATGCAGTCATGCTTCATGGCAAGAAGTCCGTTGCGGAGCGCATCGTTTACGGTGCGCTTGAGTCCGTCGAAACCAAGAGCAAGCAGGAGCCGGTTGCCCTGTTCCATCAGGCTCTCGACAATGTTGCGCCGCACGTCGAAGTGCGCTCGCGCCGCGTTGGTGGTGCAACGTACCAGGTTCCGGTCGACGTTCGTCCCGAGCGCCGTCAGGCTCTTGCCATCCGTTGGCTCATCAATGCAGCCCGTGGCCGCAACGAGTCGACCATGGTCGATCGCCTGTCCGGTGAATTGCTGGATGCTGCAAACAACCGCGGCTCGGCTGTGAAGAAGCGTGAAGACACGCATCGCATGGCAGAAGCCAACCGCGCATTCTCGCATTACCGCTGGTAATCGTCGAAACCCTATTCTTGAAGGCAACCTATCATGGCCCGCGAATATAAAATCGAAGACTACCGTAATTTCGGTATCATGGCGCACATCGACGCCGGCAAGACCACGACCACCGAGCGTATCCTTTACTACACCGGTAAGTCGCACAAGATCGGTGAAGTCCACGATGGCGCCGCAACCATGGACTGGATGGAGCAGGAGCAGGAGCGTGGCATCACGATCACCTCTGCCGCGACCACCACGTTCTGGAAGGGCCGTGACGGCAAGATGCGCCGTTTCAACATCATCGACACGCCTGGCCACGTCGACTTCACGATTGAAGTCGAACGCTCGCTGCGCGTTCTCGACGGTGCGATTGCTCTCCTCGACGCCAATGCCGGTGTCGAGCCGCAGACTGAAACCGTCTGGCGTCAGGCTGAGAAGTATCATGTCCCGCGCATGATCTTCGTCAACAAGATGGACAAGACCGGCGCCGATTTCTATCGCTGCGTCGACATGGTCAAGAGCCGTCTTGGCGCGAAGGCGCTCGTCATGCAGCTGCCGATCGGTGCCGAGAACGAGTTCAAGGGCGTTATCGACCTCATCGAGATGAAGGCTCTTGTCTGGCGCGACGAACAGCTCGGCGCCCAGTGGGACGTCGTCGAGATTCCGGCCGACCTTAAGGACAAGGCTGAAGAATTCCGTGAGAAGCTCATCGAGACCGCTGTTGAGGTCGAGGAAGCTGCCATGGAAGCCTATCTCGAAGGCAACATGCCTGACAATGACAAGCTGCGCGCGCTCATCCGCGTCGGCACCTGCCGCGTCGAATTCCACCCGGTATTCTGCGGCTCGGCGTTCAAGAACAAGGGCGTTCAGCCGCTGCTCGATGGTGTCGTAGAATTCTTGCCTTCGCCGGTCGACGTTCCTGCGATCAAGGGTATCGATCCCAAGACCGATGCGGAAACCGTTCGCAAGTCTTCTGACGAAGAGCCGCTTTCGATGCTCGCATTCAAGATCATGAACGACCCGTTCGTCGGCTCGCTCACGTTCTGCCGCATCTACTCGGGCAAGCTTACCAAGGGTATCTCGCTCGACAACACGGTGAAGCTCAAGCGTGAACGCATCGGCCGCATGCTGCAGATGCACTCCAATTCGCGTGAAGACATCGAAGAAGCATTTGCCGGCGACATCGTTGCCCTGGCGGGCCTCAAGGAAACGACGACGGGCGACACGCTCTGCGATCCGCTGAAGCCGGTCATTCTGGAACGCATGGTGTTTCCGGAACCGGTTATCTCGATCGCGATCGAGCCGAAGACCAAGGCCGACCAGGAAAAGATGGGCCTCGCGCTTAATCGCCTTGCTGCTGAAGATCCTTCATTCCGCGTCAAGTCGGACGAAGAATCCGGCCAGACGATCATCTCCGGCATGGGCGAGCTTCATCTCGACATTCTCGTTGACCGCATGCGTCGCGAGTTCAAGGTCGAGGCAAATGTCGGCAATCCGCAGGTCGCCTATCGTGAATCGATCACCCGCAAGGCTGAAATCGACTACACGCACAAGAAGCAGTCCGGTGGTTCGGGTCAGTTCGCCCGCATCAAGGTCGTCTTCGAGCCGCATGACGGCGACGAGTTCATCTTCGAATCGAAGATCGTCGGCGGTGCGATCCCGAAGGAATACATCCCTGGTGTTGAAAAGGGTATCCTGAGCGTTATGGGTGCGGGTCCGCTCGCAGGCTTCCCGATGCTCGGCGTGAAAGCCACGCTGATCGACGGTGCCTACCATGATGTGGACTCCTCGGTTCTCGCCTTCGAAATCGCAGCCCGTGCTGCATTCCGCGAAGGTGCGCAGAAGGCCGGTGCCCAGCTGCTCGAACCGATCATGAAGGTCGAGGTCGTAACTCCTGAAGATTACGTCGGTGACGTGATTGGCGATCTGAACTCACGTCGTGGTCAGATTTCGGGTACGGAAGCTCGTGGTATCGCGACCGTCGTCAATGCAAACGTGCCGCTGGCCAACATGTTTGGCTATGTGAGCAACCTGCGTTCGATGAGCCAGGGTCGTGCGCAGTACACGATGCAGTTCGATCACTACGAGCCTGTTCCGACGGCAGTCGCGCAGGAAATCCAGAAGAAGTTTGCGTAACCATAAGGTTGCGCGTGACAGTTGAGAAGCCTGAGCAGGCGAACATATAACGGAGAGCTCAGATGGCTAAGAGCAAGTTTGAACGTAACAAGCCGCACGTCAACATTGGCACGATTGGTCACGTTGACCATGGCAAGACGTCGTTGACGGCAGCGAT
>NZ_JMLL01000004.1:0-23754 GCF_000686005.1 Phyllobacterium sp. UNC302MFCol5.2 | reverse complement strand
CGCCCTTGGCTTCCAGCTGTTCGATAACTTGCAGCAGATGGCTGACGGATCGCGCCAGGCGATCAAGACGTACCACTACCAGCACCTCTCCGGCTCTGATCTCCCGCAACAGCTTGGCCAAGACTGGTCTTACCCTAGAGGCGCCGGAGCCATGTTCTTCGTAGATTTGAGTACAGCCGGCGGTGTTCAGTTCGATGACCTGGGCATCATTAAGCTGCTCTTCCGTTGAGACGCGAGCATAGCCCAATAGCGGAGGGTTAGGACCCTCGGAGGAATAGCGCTTATTCAAGGGGAAGCTCGTCTGGCCACATTTGTGCGCTATGCAGGATACGCAAGATACGGATCGTGTTGACGGTTACAGTATAGGCGACGACATATGAAGTACGCGGTATTACGAGTTCGCGTGTCCCAACAACGCGTCCTGGTCTTCCACTCTCCGGAAAATCGAGAAGACGGCGCACCGCAGACACGATCTGATCATCGATATGTGCTGCAGCCCGGGGACTCTCGGTTTCGATAAAGGTGAAGATGTCATCGCGATCCGAAAGAGCGAATTGTGCCCAAACCAGCTTCATCACTGGTCTGCCGCGCCCTTGCGTACTGCGGCCGCTCGTCGTTTCTCAAAATGAGCCTCAGCATCCGCGTCGTTGACATCTGGCCGTGTGTCGTCAAGCGCCTGTTGAACTTTGGCTCGAAACCAGGCGTCGTAGGTACCGCTGTTGCTAATCAGCTCAAGAGGTAGAGCCCCCTCTTTCGCCGTACGGGTTAAAAGAATGCGTACGGCATCTGAAACCGTAAGGCCCATTTCCTCCAGAACGGCGGTGGCGCGCTCCTTAACTTCCGCATCTATTCGTGTTTGAACCAAAGCATTGGATGCCATCGAAATTCTCCTAGCGTACAACTTAATGTAATGCAATTGCAGTACAGAAGCCAGAGATGATGCCGTTTCTTACATAACCGTTTCATCGTACAATAGCGAAAGCTATTGATAAATGGTGGTTTGAAAATGCCGATAATAGAAAAACACGCATCTCTACAGGTGACAAATGTCCGAAATACAAAGGAAAACGGCCGTTTGGAGGACTTGGGAGGCGTCCTGCACTTTTGGCGGTTCACCGGGTATGACTTTGCCGCCTGGATCTGCAAGGCAGTCGCATAAGCGGAAGAGAAGTGCTAGTTAAGTACGGTATAGCAGAAAGCGTTAACGTAAACAGCAGGTTAAACGCCAAGCTAACAATCTACAACTTGGCGACGAGGGGTCCTTCCAGCACTGGACCTACCCGACTGGGCGCGGGAGTGACATTCCTAGGCAATGGCTGCGCAGCTTCACGAGAAGGCATCTACACAACGAAATCGAGGCTTGACACCACGTTGCAGCTCCTTTGTCTCTCAATATCTCGGCGTCATTCGGGAGCTAGGCACTCCTGCGGTGGGTCAGAGCGGAGGCTCGCTCACCCACCGAAACTTGTTTCGTCCGATAGATTTTTATCCAAGCGATGCCGTCGCGGATCACGAAAGTCATGCCGGAGCCGCAGCACTCGCGCGCGTTCGAGCGCGCGGAACGCAAGTTCGACGTGATGCAAGAACTGGGCCCGAATCTGGTTCTGGTCTGCTTCAAGGTCGCGCCGATCGCCCTTGTCGGGCTCGATCGCGCTGCTGCCGATTTTCATGAACTCCGCAAGCGGGCGGCAAAGCGCAGCTTGCGTGTTGGTTATGAAGCACTCGCCTGGGGCCGGCACATCAATGATCCGTGACGCCTGGAAGATTGCTGACCGCGCGAGTTCAGGGTGAGATGAGACTCGTCTTTTGTGGCGACCAAACCAAGCTCTTTTGGATAGAAATTCTTTCAGAAAACCACTACATCGTTGAAGTCGCGCAACGATTCTGATTGGGGGAGGGGATGGCAGCGATCTTTGTCCACGTGTCGGACATTCATTTTGGGCAGGAACGCGACCACGTAGTTCACATCCATGATGATGTGAAAAAGGAATTGATCTCCGACGCAGCTGAGGTGATCGCGGGTCTGGGGTCGGGCGCGACAAAGGGCATTCTTGTCACAGGCGACATCGCGTTCTCGGGTAAGGCGGAACAATATGTAGCCGCTGGTAAGTGGCTGGATACTCTCGCCGAAGGGATTGGCTGCCCGATCCATCGCGTCCAAATGATTCCAGGCAATCACGACATGGATCGCGACAAGCTATCTGTCGGTGGTAGCAAGCTTCTCGATTTCATTCGCGCGGGGGGTGCGGCGGAATATGAGAAGGTCATTGCAAACTACGACGACCGCGCCACACTCTTCTCCAGATTCGAGCAATATGGCCGGTTCTGCATCGGCTACAACTGCGGTCTCGACTTAGAGGCGAAATACGCAACAAATCTCCGCATCGAGGTAGGACCAAACCGCTGGCTCAGGTTCGTTCGCCTCAATTCCTCCCTCCTGTGCCATGGCGAGGAGCGTGACGATCAGCCCGAGCTCGTAATGGGTGAACGTCAGTTCGTGATCCCCCGTTATGCCGGTGAGGAGAATGTTGTCCTCGCTCACCATCCGCTAAACTGGTATAAGGATGCTGAGGATGTGCGCCAGTATGTGCGTAGTCGGGCCCGAGTGTTCATTTCCGGCCATGAACACGATCCGAAGGTGGATATTGATCGGGTTGAAAAGGACTGTGACGTGATGATGCTCGCGGCCGGCGCCGCTGTTCCGTTCAGATCTAATGACACCTATACCTTCACGTATAACATTCTTGAATTTGACTGGGACGATGTTACGGATAACCTCGTAGTCACGATACATCCGCGCGCGTGGAACCCATTGAAGACTTGCTTTGAGGCGGACGACAGGCGTCTTGGCGGCAGGGAGCCGCGCTTCACGCTGGGATCTCCGAACTTCAAGAAGGTTTGTTCGGCGCCGACCGCGGCAGCGAAGGAAGAGCATGTGGGTGTCAGTGATTCAGCGGCTGAGCCAAACGTCGAAATGGTGCCAGCTGAAGGTGTCGAGACCAGCCCAGGGGAGCTAGTGCCAATGCCGCCGGATGCCGAAGGCTACGAACTCGCCCTCCTGCGGTTTTTCCGGGACCTTTACGAGAGCGAGAGGCTGAAGATCCTCGTAGAACTCGATGCCCTCCCCGCCAAATCCAATGAGCGAATGAACCAAGGTCTAGAGCGGCGGCTTTTTGACTGGCTCGTTCGGGACGGAAGACTCCCGGACATTAACTCGATGATCGACCGACTGATAGGCGAAAGAAAAGAAAGAGACGTGTAAATGGACAACCTTTCAGTACATATGAGGATTACATCCCTCACACCAACGAACGAGGACGTCGATGCGCGGCGTGCAACCATAACCAAACTATCCGCTAATTGGGGCAAGATCACTGACATCAACAAGATTCTGAATAAAGCCGAGATGATCGCCGACTCGCTAGGTGGGGATGGTCAACCCATTGAAGAACTTGGCTTAGAGGTGCAAGAAGCGTTGCAGAAGCATGCTTCGGCATTCCTCTACATTGAGAGCCCCCTTGACGTTGGCGTTTGCGCCGGCAATGCCGCCCTGTCGATACTTGCTGCCGCCCCCGGCACTGGCGGCTGGACGACAACCGATGTCTATTCGAACGCTTTGTGGTCCGCGCTGGCGTTTCAGCCGGCCCTGACTGAAGTCAGGCGCGAGAAACTGCGTCGCGAAGTGCTGGATCTAGCGCAGAAGCGCAGCCGGTTGGCGGCGGAAAAGGCCCGCGAGCGGACTCCAGTTCCTGACCTAGGCAATTTGGCCGTGGTAATCGAGGAAGGCGCCGAACCCACGACGACCTTCAAGGCGGCAACTAGTGCTACGATCGAGGCGCTTCGGCGCAACGCCGCACTTGATCGCGAAGAACTCGACTTCCTTTGGTGGGTGCAGGTTAACAGAAGCCGTTTGCTAGATCGTGCGTTTGTAGGCATGGCCGAGCCGCTGCGCCTCCTGGCCTGTGGAGTCGAGGCAGCGAGTCATCTTCGCCGACTTCCCGCTGATTTGCATCGCGATCTTGTGCTACGCACGGTCGGCGAAGACCCTGAACTTGACCTGAAGGAACTACTAGAGGTGATTGGCGAAGACCGACAGCTGCTTGCGGCGTCTTTTGATTCGAGCCGTGTAGCTCGCCATTCGTCCATTTTCCCCCTACTCCACGCCCTAGCAACCGGTGAGGTCGACACCGCGGGAGCCGACGAGAAGCGCAAAGCTTCGATCTGGGCCAGTCGCGCGCTGCTCGAGGCTGGTCTAAGCCGAGTGTGCGACACCGGGGTAGTCAATCTGTGAGCGCCTCATGCACCTTCAACGGTTGTACAGTAGGGGAGACAGGAGCGTGTGCCCTGGAGCGTGATCCCACCACATGCGAGCACCGCGTCGGCAACACGCCGCCGACCGTGATAAGGGATTCGCCCATCACACCCGAAGCGTTTGACTCGGCCGCTCCCGCGATTGGCGCGCCAGTGCTCGAACGGCCTATGGGCACATCCTCATTTCCAACAAGCCGAACGCTGGATCCCGATGCGATCTCTAAGATTATGGCGTCGCGCTACGTAACCGTGATCGGTATTCTTGGCGATCCAGAGTCGGGCAAGACTGCGTGTCTCGCCAGCCTGTACCTGTTGGTGTCGAACGCTGAACTAGCCGGATGGAAGTTCGCCGATAGCAAGAGTCTCATGGCGTTCGAGGAAATCGCCCGAGGGGCGCGTGAATGGGACGCAGGCAATCCGCCCGAGCAAATGACAGTCCACACTGAGCTGTCCGATGACAGGCGCCCTGGCTTCCTACATATGCGTTTGGTACGTAATTCGGACGGCCGACTGGTCGATCTGGCTCTGCCCGACCTACCGGGGGAATGGACGACCGAGTTGGTAGGCACTTCTCGGACTGACCGTTTTGAGTTCCTCAAGGCCGCCGAGGTGATCTGGGTAGTGCTGGACGGTCGCGCGCTTGAAAACAAGGAGCGTCGGCAAGGCGTCATTTCACGAGTGGGCCAGCTTGCTGGCCGGCTAAGTAAGTTGCTCGGCGAGGTGCCAAAGCTGCTGCTAGTGATTACCCATCGTGATGCTGGAGAGCCGTCGGCCGCCGTTGTAGCCCGTCTTCAGGCAGAATTGGCGAAGAGGCACGTGACGGCGACTGTCGTGCCAGTCGCGCCATTCTCCGATGACGACGAGCAGGTGACACCCGGCTTTGGCCTCGATGAGCTTATCGGGGCCACCACAACCAGCGATCTGCCACCCGTAACTTTTTGGCTGCCCTCTGACCCCGTGAGGGGCGTGCGTTCCTATATCGGTTACAGGAGAGATCGATGAGCCGCTCGATCGTGTTGCTTGGGGGTCCTGACTCTGGAAAGACTAACTATATTGGACGCGTCTGGCCTGCGCTCGACGCTGGAGGCGGTCGCCTGCATGCGGCCGTACAGCCCTCGGACATCCGCTTCGTACTCGATATCGCCGATCACCTCTATTCGGGTAACTTCGCGCCGCGATCTGAGCACGCCGACGACAGACGCGACTTTGAGGTTATAGTGGCCGCCGAAAAAGGCGGTGAGCAGACGACGATTGTTATCCCAGACATCTCAGGCGAGCTTTGGCTGAACGCCGCCGAGTTGGGTGAGGTTACGACCACGCTGATGGAGGAAATGCGATCGGCAATTGGAGCACTCTTGTTCGTACGTGTCAATTCTGAGGCCGACGTCCGCCCGTTGAATTGGGTAACTTCAACGAAGCTGCTAGCCAAGCTGGGCAACGCCGACGATAAGGGCATGCCAACCCAAGTTATGCTGTGCGAGCTGCTGCGATTTCTGGAAACCACACTGTCCAGGCGCCCGGGCGGACAGTTGCCTCGCGTCTCCATCGTGGTCAGCGCGTGGGACATAGTTGACCAAGAGAAATTCGCGAAGGGGCCGGAGGCTTGGGTCGAACAGGAGTATCCGCTGCTATCGGGTCGTCTAAAAGACATCAAGGCAGTCGATGTACGGGTATTTGGGCTCAGCGTGGTCGGCGGTGACCTGAAGATCGATGATATCTGCAGGAACGATGTACAGGAGAACGGACTGGACGACCGAGGCTGGGTCGCCGTACAGGACGACGAGGGTGTTTGGCGGAAGGATGCAGATCTCACACTGCCAATTGCCTGGGCGGTCGGTATCTGACCGTGTCTGTCATCGAACGTCAGGTCCATGGATATCGACAAGGGCACCAGCTTTTGGCTGCGTCCGCGCTGCTTTCAATGGAGGACCAGGCGATCGTCGATCGACTGTCGGACGTTGCGGGACCGCTGCGGCCGCGTGAAAGTTTTGAGCCTTATCTGACGGCATATCCGCTCCCCAGTAGCCGGTATTTCGTGGTGGCGCGAACTTGGCAGGACATGACGGTCGCCCGTGCCGGATGCGTGCGGACCTTGAGTCTGATTATACCGATGACGGATTGGGCTGAGGCAGAGGGGCTCTCAGCTTATTTCGACTTGGTGAGCATTGATAGGCTTCCGGACGACTGCGACGCGACTCAAGTCATCGTGCGGGAGACGCCGGCAGAGCCGCTTCCACCTGTCCTTAGCATCATCGCAAATGAACTGTTGGAGGCGCTATTTCTCGAAGAAGCGAGACCGGTGGTCGTTCTTGATGCCGTCGATCCCGATCTCATTACCGCGCGCCTGCTGACCGCGCTGTGGCCATCGCTCCGGAGGCGATTTGCAGTCACGACTTTTGCGCGGTCACCCCGTAAAGTCGCGGGTCGTGACTTCGACCTAGTCTTCGCGCCTAAGGATGCGCGGGCTAAGTTCGCGGACTGGAACGGTCGCCGTGTTGATGGTCGCTCTGTTCAAGGCGGTCGACACCCATGGACCGAGACGATTAGGTCTCGTATTTTTGACCAAGCCTATCCCCGGTTGCTCTCCACCAGCGAGCTTGGACTGGTCGGCGGAGTCGATCGAGACACCGACAACGCAGCCGCTTTTCGAATAGCTATGATGTGGGAAGAACTGGTCGCGAAGTTGCATACCACGCCGACGGCTGCGCTCGGACTGCTGGACATCGCCAATTCCGGCAAGGTCAACGTCTCTTCAGCACTTGAGGCGATTGAGCCGGCGCTTGCAGATGCGGCTTACCAGGCATCCGCGGCTTTACCCGAGGTCGAGGCGTGGAGCTTTCTAAGTGCGCTGGCCCGGAAGTTACAAGGGCGGTCTCTGCCAATGGGCCGGGCCGCAGTCGCCGCTGCGGTGGAAGAGCTGGCCGCGCGTTCGCCGGAAGGCGCTGTTACACTATTGTCGCAGGACGATCCGCGCGGAGTGGTCGCCGACCTGCTGCCGAAAATTGCGTCGGGCATCGGAGGAGCGTTCACGAACCGTGCAGAGGGCGCGCTGCTTGAAGCCGATCCTGCGGTCTTGGGGCGGCTGCTGGCCCAAGATGGCCTACTGATCGGGCGGGTTGCCGATGACCGCCGGCTCGTGAATCGCCTCGAAACGGTTCTTCCGCAACTCGATGGCACTACGCTGGACGACATAAGCCGAGGTCTGCTCCCACTGCTGACTGAGGATTGGCAAATTCCAGCCGCAGAGCCGCTCCTCAGTCGGCTTGATGGTCCGCAGTTGGCTATGGAATTGCGACACCTTGGGGAGGTTAATGACTTTGGCGCAACACAGCTTGCAGACCTAGTTCTGGGCAGGGCACTCTCTGCGTCTTCGAGAGCGGAGGTGCGGTCGGTACTGCTGTCTCTTTCTTCGAGTGCACGCCGCGACGCCATGATTGCACGGACGCTCGTTCCCAGCGTCGAAGATGCCCGCTGGCTCGTGGATAGCAATGCGCTCGACGACTCGGCGATCACTTGTATGCTCGTCGACCTCGTGCGCCAAGCCAATGATCAACAGTTCGCTGCAATGTTTGTCGATAAGGTAGTGGGGGAACGTGTGATCAATATACTGAAGACGCAAGCTCCCGACCTATGTCTCCGCGCCGTGTCTGGCGACGTGCTTCCGATTGCGATGGTCGTTCAGTTACTGCCAAGCGTGCTCGACGGGCTAGCTGGCGATGCGAAGGCGAAAGTGGCCAAGCACGCCCTGGATCGCTGCCTTCGCGGGCGCTTCGGTCATGGCGAAGTCGCGTTCTTGGCTTGGACGCTCAGTATAGTAGGTGATCAGCTAGACGGAGCGTGGGCTGCCCGTACAGGTTTGGCAAGGAGTATAGACGCGGCAACCGCTAGCCGAAACGTGATTGCGTTCAATAGCGCCACCCAGCCCGCGAGACTTCGAATGATCCAATCGGTCGCGGAAGTAGCCCAGGTTCTTCGAGATCGAGCGAGCTTCGATCTGGACGAGGAGGCGGTAGAGGCCTGCGCGGCCTTGATGTTCGACGCTGAGAAGGCCATCCCCACCGCTCTTCTGGTGGCCGCGGGGTACCTGTTGCCGACGCTACTGCGTTCACGCAACCGTCCCGTATCCATGATGATCGTAGCAGCATTTCCGCCGGTGCACCGTGAGTTGGCGAAGGGTGATGATTTACCCGAGTTCTACAAGTTTATACCGTTTTTTGATTGGGATCGATGCAAGGCAGCCCGGCACGAACTCGTGGACGCCTTCATGTCCTCGTCGTGGCCACCCGGTAATCTTGCTTTGACCGCCTGTCGCACCAACGAGGTAGTCAGGATCATGCGCCGGGTTGCCAAGCAACACGGCGGTCGAGCTTATATCGAGCGGATCGCCTCCGACGTTGGCAAACTGCCGGAAGGATGCAGGAAAACCGTCGAGATGCAGATTTCGCAGGTACGAGCAATTTTTGATTGACGCGATTGAGCACGTTGTTGTGAAGACTTGCGACCTCGGCTTAAGTCTATGGCTTTCGCAGACGGCGCGGGCAATGGGGGCGGGCCAGCCGGCATAAAACGCCATATGCGTCACGACCTCCGCAATCTCCTCACGCTTTACACCATTGACGAGGGCGCGGGCGACATGCTCCTTCAGCTGCTCCGGTCGATGTGTGGCGACCAGCGCGGCTACGGTAACCAGACTGCGGTCGCGCTTCGATAACGCCGTGCGTTCCAACAAGTCGCCGAAGACTACTTCTTCAGTGTACGCAACAAGTTGCGGTACGAAAGATCTAAATTCTTCAGTGTACTTATGCCCATCTTGCTGGGCTGAGGGAAGCTCTTTGGAAATGCGGTGTCTCTCGTTCGTTTGGATCTAGGATCACGATGCGGTCGATTGATGATGGTCGCTAGCGTGCACGGCTATCATCTTTTTGTCGTACTTTTTAGGTCTGTCGGGTAGCGGATATGCTCCTCCTCGATCGTGTAGTACGCGGTGTTCTTGTAGCGTGAGCCGAGCAAAATCCGGCATAAGGGCCAGCGATTGACGTTGTGAGACCCACCACCGTGATGTCTCGCAGCCATCCGGAAGGCTTCCGCAGTGCGGCCCAAGGGAAAGTCTGATACGGGCATTTTTTCCATCGAACGTCTGTAGCTCCCAGCAAGGCACCGATCCGCACCTCTATCTTAGCAAGCCGCATGCCAACTTGAACTTGGTGGCATTGCGCCTTTCATCGTGTTCGACGATGCCGATATCGACGCTGCCGTCGAAGGTGCGATTGTCGCGAAATCCCGCAATGCCGGGCAGACCTGCGTGTGTGCCAACCGCATCTACGTCCAGTCCGGTGTCTACAATGAGTTCTCAGAAAAACTTTCCCGGCGGGTCAGCGGCCTGAAGGTAGGTAACGGCTTTGCCAAGGGATCCAAAATTGGTCAGCTCATCGACAGCAGCGCGGTGACGAAAGTCCGGGAGCACCTGGAAAATGCCCTCTCGCTTGGCGCGGCGCGTGACGGTTGGCGGCAAATCCGGTGAACCGGGTGAGCAGTTCTTCTCTCCGACGGTTCTTGTCGACGTCACTTCCGAGATGAAGGTTGCTCGCGAAAAATCCTTTGGTCCTATTGCACCGCTCTTTGCCTTCGACACTGAGGAAGAGGTTATCCAGATGGCGAATGATCCCGAATTCGGTCTTGCCGGATATTTCTTTTCCCGCGACGTCGCTCGAATCTTCCGTGTCGCATAGGGTTTGGAGACCGGCATGGTGGGCGTGAACACCGGGCTCGTCTCGACCGAAATGGCTCCGTTTGGCGGCATAAAGCAATCGGGTATGGGGCGCGAAGGCTCCAAATATGGAACCGACGACTACGTCAATATCAAGTACATTTGTCTGAGCGTCGCGTAAGCGAAGAGCCCAAACTTCGCACTCCAGATACGCAGCGAAGGGTCAGCTCTCGGTGGAAATCAACAATCCCGTGCTTAAGCCGAGCGTGGCCCAATTTGTAAGTTCCACGGTGAGAGCGGTGTTGCGCTCCTTCCGAAATACTTTATGTGAGGGCGCGGGTTCAGAACCTGCGCGACAATCCGAATTTAAACTCGTTATGAAAGCTACATCTATCTTATTTTTAAAAGCGTTCCCTTCATGATATTGGAAAGGTGGGAATTCCTGATCACATACTGCGTCAGCGATCGGGTGCGGCGAACACCTATACGCGCCCATGGTTCAGACATCACCGACTTTATTTTGCGGCCGAGAAGTCACGCAGACCCCGAAATGGTAACGGCCCGGCTTTCGCTGCAGGGGGATTGAGAAGTGACCAGCATCGCCAAACGCAACTGATATAGGCGACTCCATCGACCACGTATATTGCTGTCGCCGGCATGTTGAAGGAGGCATCAACTCCTTTACCTTTTGCCATGAAATATCGCCATGGCGAAAGTACCGCGTAAACCATCGGCAAAGCCCCTTCTTCGCGATCCGGCTCCGGCCCTGCAGAGCCAGGCACGCAAACGCCGCGATCCACTGCAGCCGCAGCTTCTTCTCGATCCCATGCCGGCGCGGGTCGAACCCTGCCTTGCCTTGCTGAAATCAAAGCCGCCCTCCGGTCCCGACTGGCTTTTCGAAATCAAGTGGGACGGCTACCGCCTGGCGATCCACATCGAACCGGACCGCGTGCGCATCCTTACTGGAGGCGGTCACGACTGGACCCCGCGTTTTCCTGCGATCGCGGCGGCCGCGCGCCGTCTCGGTGTTCGCACAGCGGTCCTCGACGGCGAAGCGATCGTCCTCGATAGTGACGGCCGGCCGGACTTCGGCCTGCTACAGCAGTTCCTTGGCGGGCGCGCCGGCAAACGGACCTCACTCGAGGCATCGCATGGCGTTCGATCTTCTCTATCTCGACGGCCACGATCTTCGCGCTCTCGAGCTCGTCTCGCGCCGGCACCTTCTCGAAGACCTGATCGGAACCGCAAACGGCGCGATTCAGTTCTCGGCGTCGATCGACGCCGACGGGAACGATCTTCTTTCCTCCATATGCCGGCAGGGTCTAGAAGGTATTGTCGCCAAACGCGCCGACAGCTCCTACCGCAGCGGCCGTGGCGGCGAATGGCTCAAAATCAAATGTGTGCAGAGCGACAGCTTTTTCATCGTAGGTTGGGAGCCGTCCCACGCTGCCTTCGGCGGCATCGGCCGGCTGCTGCTTGGCGCATATCGTGGGAGTGCCATCACCTATGTCGGCGGCGTCGGTACCGGCTTTAACGAGCGCACCGCGACGGCGCTGCGCAAACAGCTGGAGCGACTAAGGACGAATAAGCCCGCCATCCGGCTCAAGCGCACTGGCGCGGTTTTCGTGGAACCGACATTGATCGCTGAAATCGAATATCGCGCCTGGACCGAAGATGGCAAATTGCGCCACCCATCGTTCAAAGGCTTGCGCGAGATTCAGGACAATGCCGCCGTCTACAAGCTGTAGGTGCGCTGAGCTTCAACGCCGGATCGGTATTTGAGAAAAGAACGTGTTCTCCGGATACCCTTTCTTCGCCAGAAACATTTTAAGCGCCATATCCGCGACACGGGCATAAGGCGATGGACCCACCGTCACGGAGAGTATCGGAAGATGTTTGTCTTCGCCTGTTCGCTGCCATGCGAAATATGGGACAATTCCCAACGACGAGGCGCGAAAATCAGGTGGCTGGTTTCCATCGATGTCCGGGGTAAAGGCGGTGAATCGCCACTCTCGTTCCGCCTCAAAAGCTGGATTCTTGAACGTGTGCATTAGCCAGACGATTTCGTAGGCCGCAGAGAAGGTTAGGCTCGCCTTTTCCTCATCTGTCAGATCGCCGAACGATTTGTACTTTTCGTACATCATATCGAGCAGCGCGCGCATAATCCGTTTCTGCATATCGATATCGTATATCAGTTTGAAAAGTGCCGCCGAAAAATTGAAATAGCCGCGGTCCAGCATAGGCATCACATCGAACTCGATCGAATAAGCCACTACGTCCTTGCCGTAGTCGCGCCACTGATTGAGCAGGTTGTTGTCCTCGCACAGACAGAAAATATAGGAATTGAAGCTGCCGATCGTCGCCCGCACCCTTTCAGTTAACGCTTCCGAGGCCTCGACCTCTTCACTCGTTTTTCCCTCAAGAAATTCTTTGAGAACGGCGTCATAGATGAAGTAGCCATGGAGCACCTCGGAACCGTCATTCACGAACCGAGTGTCAGAAAACCGCAGCGTGTTGGTGCTTGCGATCCCGAGCAGTCCCTCCGAACTGGTGTAATGAAAAAGGCTTCGCGGTAGCGGGGGCTGTCCACGGACGTTCTCCAAAGCCTTAATCGCTGACGTTGAAAAGGTAAGCTCTCGGCTAGAGGATGATCCCGTCTCACTCATCTGATTTTTCTCATCTGTTCAGGGATTTGCGCTTGTTGCGCGTCTTTGCGGGAATCGCCCGGCCGAGTTGTGATTCCATGAAAATCCCGGCTTCCTTCGCCGCTTCGACGAAGGCCACGCGCGCCACGGCTGCAGAACAACCGCCTTCGAGACACTTAAGCATGATCTCACGTGCTAGGCGGTGCTTGTGACCAGTCTCATTCGGCCATTCCTGCAGCAGGAACACGGCGGCATCGTAGGCTGATGTCACGCTGACGAGCTGGCCTGGCTGCCGGCCGAACACGCGCACCATCTTGAATGTTCGATAATCCTCATACATGCCCGCACTGTAGGGGACATGGCGCGGGATTTCGAATCAATCAATTTTCTTATTTCCACCCACTGGAAAGCTAACTGCAGTGGGCGACACCAAGCAGAAGATTATGGGGTGGGCGGGTGCATTCGAGGGTATCTTCAAAGATTTTGCGGCGGATTTCAGCGCTACACCACTAAGCCTCTACCAGAACTTCCGTTCCAAACCGCGGCTTCGGAGAATGCAGAACGCTATGGTCCGAACAATGGATCCCGCAGCCGCGGTTGATGAAAATGGTCTGCTGGGCGATGAAGGCACAATCAGAATCATCAATGCCACAGATGCAGCCCACGAGGCGGAACTGCTCGCAGCGGCGGTGAAGAGCCGAATTGACAATGATGGTATTGCGCCACCTGAAATAGCCATCTTAGTAAGCCGTGATCAACAGTATTTCTGCCAGCGGTTGCGCGCAGTATTTCAAGCCCACAGCATCCCATTTCGGGATGAGGATAGCGTCCAGGACTTTGCCTCCGAGCCAGTCGTCAAAGTCATAACCGACCTGATTCTTGTCGCGGGCGCGACTGCCAACTCTGATGCCTATCGGCGGCTCATAGATGCGATGGTCTATAGCCAGGCGATGGACGATGAGCAGGAATACCGTGCCCGATCTCGTTGGACGAGGTTTGTCGCCGATACACGAAACGCCATCGCGCGAGGAGCGATTGCAAAAGGCGATCGTGCCGGACTCCAGGCGATTGGGATCGTCTCTTTGATGTCGTAGGGCGCGACGCCATCGTTGCCATGTCGGGCGACTATGCCCACGGCAACAGGCTCAACGAACTGGTCCAGGCCGTGATCGACCGATTGCATGCTGTTCTTGCGCAGGAGGATGACGTCGGTGCGGCCCTTTCGGCGTTTTCAGCTGATCGGGCGAATCTTTTGGGGGAAAGCTGTTGACGAGCGATCGGCTTACTTCGTCGCTGTCTCGCGAGCTAAGCAGCAGCTGATTTTGACCGTCGTATTAAATCGAGAGCGGCCTGCAGACTTTCCGGCGCATCGGCCTTGGAGTGTCTCCCGTCAACCTCATGCTGAGTTTCTTGGGTATGCGCTGCAATACCAATAGTCTGCAGCCTCCGCTTGAGTATTTGACAAGGCCTTCGTTGACCTAGTCGCAAGTCGTCTTTCGTTTGGTGGCTTTCATTCCTGTTTTTTCCATAACGGCCGAATAGTAGTGCTGCCATGACACGTGAATGGTCCACAGCTCATCTCTTTTCAAGACGTTATCGTTACAGAATCGATGAAATATTGGACCCCTCTTATGGATTGTAGACATTCAAGCTACAATCCATATTGTGCGAATTTCGCGAGTTATCGGCATTTTCAAAGGAAAGTTTACCGTCCGTTCGTGGTTCTGAACACTGTCAAATTCGGTGCCGTTCCACGATGCGCAGCATGAGTGATGCTTAGATCACGGATCGATAAGGTTTAACGGCTGGAAGACGTAGTATCGGCAGCGACTACTGTGACACGGCCAAGGATCGGAGTTTGGTGGGAGATAGAGCAACTCCGCAACCTGAAACTGAAGGCAGCGTAGCTCCGCCCGAGGCGACCGGCGGAAGTCCGGGTTCCAGCAACAACTCGTCAAACAGGGGCGTCTCGTCAAATTGCATTTCGAGAAGATCAGGCTTTTCCAGCATTGCAATGAATTGCAGGCTGATGGCATGGCATATGGGCCCCGAAGGATTGTGCAGGGATAGCTGGACCGAGTGCCTTTCTGCGAGCTCGGCTATCGCCAGCATTTCCTCAATTCCTCCTGCATATTTCACATCGGGCATTACGACATCGTAGGTTTCCGCCGCAAGGAAAGGTGCAAAGCCCTTACGGCGGATCATCTCCTCGCATCCGGCCAGAAGCACCCCCTGTTTGTTTGCTCGGCTTCGAAGGGATCTAAGCTCTTTCAGATGGTCTTCGGTCTCGGACAATGGGCATTCCACCCAGTGGAGACCAAGCTCTGCAGCTGCATCCACGACGTATCGGGCTGTGTCCGGATTGAAGCGCCAGTGGCAGTCCACCATGAGCCGGCGATCGCCGATGGCTTGGCGAACCGCACGAACACGCGCCAGTCCGCCATAAATTGCTGTGCGCGCATCTGCAAGCGTTGCATCTCTCCGCGTTACTTCGTCAAAAGGCGCGATCTTCACGGCCTCATGACCAGCCATTATTGCATCTAGAGCACTTGCGGCAAATCCCGCAGGTGAACGGTCGGAAGTACGACGGTTGATGTTGGCATATACGCCCACATGCGTCCGTCTCTGGCTTCCGGCCGCGGCTGCAATGGACGTGCCCTGCCGTTTGCCGCTAATGTCCCAAGACGCCTGATCAAGAGCGGAGGCAATTGCCGCCTCCGTGAGAGATGGAAGCTCCATTTGCCCTATCGTTTGCCGCAACATTGCTTCCGGCATGCCAATTAACGAATTGGCTATCCCGGGAAAGCTTTCCGCAAGGGCACGTTCTCGCCCCAGCTCCGTTGCTTCGCCAATCCCGCGCAGGCCCGATGACATTTCAAGTTCGACGAAGGCCCATTGGGTCTTCGGGGTAATCCGTGCAATTGTGAGGGAAACGGCAGCGATCCGGTCCGGTGTCATGATGGCTCCTCCCGCTGGAAGCGGAAAGCCGGCTCCGGCAAGCCGGGGGCCCGCACCCGTATCTTAAAGAGATGGCCAGCGAGCGGCTGCCGCGCCAGTTCCCGTGGTTCGAGACGTTGACTTGCTGTGGTGATATAGAGCGTTTGCAGGTCGTCATCGCCAAAAGCACATGCAGTCGGTTGTGTGACTGGCATCTCGATCACTTCGACGACGCGCCCTTCCGGACTGATCCTGACAACCTGTCCAGCCCCGTAGCGTGCATTCCAGATATAACCTTCGGCATCGACGGCCGATCCGTCAGCCCCGCCTGCAATACCATGCCCTATCGATGCAAGTGCTTCTCCCAATTCTCCGCTGTAGCAATCGAACCTGTATCGTCGAATGTGCCCTTCGGCGGTGTCGGCAAAATAGAGGATTCCACCGTCCGGGCTCCAGCAAATACTGTTAGGCACCCTGATATGATGGAGCACTTCCATGGGCGCGAGATTGCTGCCAACGACATAAAGCGCCCCGCTAATCGCGGCGCCGTAGTCACGCATGCTGCCGACCCAGAGCCTTCCCGCAGGATCACAGCGCGTTTCATTCAGGCGGTTGCCGCGGCTCTCCGGCTCTATCGTGGTGAGTTGCGTCAGCGTTTCACTGTTTGGATCGAAATGCGCAATGGTATGCCGCAACGCGACAACAACACCTCCGCTCGCCGCAGGAACCACTCCCGTGCAGAAATCCGGCATCGGCCATATACGGTGTTCGCAGCTGGCTGGCTTGAGGCGATTGAGCGAGGGTGCACGCAGATCCACCCAATAGAGCGCCTGCTCGGCGCCACTCCAGAAAGGCGTTTCGCCCAGCGCATTCTTACATTGCAAAACGATGTGTTCGCTGCCGAGGCTCCTCGTTCTCACCGGGTGTACACCGGGGTATCGGCCCGAATGAGGCCCTCTGACTTCAGCTCGGCCCAGAAATCTGCGGGGATGGGCGTTATGGTCATTGCCACATTCGCCTTGACTTCGGCAGGCGAGCTGCTGCCGGCCGCGACACTGGACACAACCGGGTGACCTAGCGCAAATTGCAGAGCGGCGGCCGCAAGCGGCACATGATGACGATCGCACACGGCCTCGATGCGCCGGGTGCGATCCAGCACATCTTGTGGCGCATCCATGTAGAAATATTTCGCCCCAGCTTTCGCCCCGGTGGCAAGAATACCGGAATTGAACGGAGCGGCAGAAATGATCGAGATGCCTTTTTGTTCGCAGAGAGGGAACAGTTCATCTAGGGGCGATTGTTCGAGAAGCGTGTACCTGCCAGCCAGCATGAAACAATCGAAGTCGCCAGCCTCGGCAAAACGGATGAGAATCTCATTGTCGTTGACGCCGACGCCTATCGCCTTGATGATGCCGGCGCTGCGCAGCTTTTCGAGCGCACGGTATCCACCGTTCATGACTTCGCTGAAGCGCTGATCGACCTGATCGCCATGCCACTTGCGGTTCACATCGTGGATATACACGATGTCTATGGCGGGAAGACCAAGCCGCTGGTAACTGTCTTCGATCGAGCGCATGACCCCATCATAACTGTAATCATAGATAACCTCGAAATCGAGGGGATCGACATACATGCTTTCTTGCTTGAGATCGCACACGGGCTTCAACAGCCTTCCCACCTTTGTCGATAACATGGTGTCCGCCCGTCGCTTGCGTAGTGCGGTGCCTAGACGGTGTTCCGCAAGGCCCATGCCGTAGAATGGCGCAACATCGAAATAGGTCACACCTGCAGCAAGCGCGGCTTCGACCGTCGCGGCAGCCTCCGCATCGGACAGAGATTTGTATATGCCGCCCAGGGGCGCGGCGCCAAAGCCATAAACGGAAAGGCAGAGACTGGTTTTGCCGACCGGCCTTGAGGGTAGTGATGTCTCAGGCATTCTGTTTCGCCCGTACCTGGATGCCCGCCTGTTCCTCGCGAAGACGGAGCACCGAAGTCACGTCCAACTCAGAAAAGCCCGACTGGGCCGCCTTCGTCAGGACGTCGAAAGCCGCGCTACCGACCGGGGTATCGACTTCGAGGGCTTTGGCCATGGTGATCGCCAGCCTTTGGTCCTTTTGCCCGAGCTTCACCATGAACCCGGGCGAAAAATCACCGGCCAGTCCCTTCTTGGGAAGGGCAACGGCCAGCTGATTGTTCCAGGCCATGGTCGTCTTCATTACGTCGATCATCAACTCCAGGGTGAGTCCGGCCTTGGCGCCCATCACGAGCGCCTCGCTTGTCGCTGACAATATCGTCGCGGCAAGGAAGTTGTTGGTCAGCTTCAGCGCCTCGCCCATTCCGAGTTCACCGCAATAGAAGAAGTCTGCGCCCATGCATGCAAGCACCGGACGGACGCGATCGACAAGATCGCACGGCCCGCCGACCATGAGTGTCAGCGTACCGGCCACGGCATGATCAGCCGTTTTACCAACCGGGCTGTCGACCATCCCGATCCTAGCATCCGCCAGCGTGGCTCCGATCCGGCGCGTTACTGCCGGATCGATGGTGCTCATGTCGATAAGTATCGAACCGCGCTTCATCGAATGGATAAGACCAGCCTCGCCAAGTACGGCCTTTTCCACATCGGGTCCATCGGGAAGCATCGTGATGACAATGTCGCAACCCTCCCCGAGATCCGTCAATGATTTTGCCGCGGTGCCTCCAGCTGCCACATGGCTTTCAAGTGCGGCAGGGTTGAGATCGAATGCCTTGACAGCGTAGCCTTGCTTGAGGATGTTGCGAGCCATTGGCCCGCCCATCGTGCCGAGGCCCAGAAAGCCGATTTTGTCCATTTCTTCTTCCTTCTCAAATGCTTGGAATTTCGGGTTTCAGCGCTGCTTCCACCGGTCACTCTCCCAGATTGGTGCGCCGCGCACATCTCCGGCATCCGATTTTGCGAACGTCGCCTCATCCGGCTTGGATCCGGTCATTTCGTAAGCCTTCTTGAGCAACGGCGCCGCCTTCTGAATGTTTGCAAGAACCGGTTCCCATTCCAGTTCCTGCGGGATCAACCCACCGGCAACCATGAATTTGGAGGTCTGGATGATGGCTCCGATATCGCCCTCGGTCGGCCATATCCACCCGCGGCCGAAGATAACGTCGTCGTTGACAACCTTGGAACCGAGATCCGACGGCAGCTCCCAGTATTTCTTCACCAGATCAGACACGGCACCCGTTTCCATGGCTTTCAGGGCCGTTACTGCCTCCTGCTGCGCCGCGGCAAATGCGACTACAAGGTCGGGATTTTCATCGAGGACGGCGTTGCGGCCCATCCAGAATGACCTGTGGAGATAGTAGCCGTCGGGGTAGAATGCAGACTTCTTCACCGATTCGAGCAGATGGCCCGCGCCGTCACCAGCCGGTCCTTTGTAATGATCCTCGGTGTAACCGAATGAATTGACGATACCGACGGTGCCAAGATCCTTCTGCGCCTTGAGGAACGCCGGGTAGATCACCACTGCAGCGTCGAGGCCGGTGGGGATGGTGGCCGCCTGAGCTTGCGTCGGAATATTGATCAGTTTGATGTCGAAATCTTTGGGATTTCCAGAGCCAAGTTCGTTGAGAAGTATCTGCGAAAGGGCGTTATAGGGATCGCCCCCGAGCAGTGTGCCGATTGTTTTGCCCTTGAGGTCCTCGACGGTGCGGATGGGGGAGTCCGGGCGGGTAGCAATCACGAACCTGAAATGACCCTCGCCGACATTCAGGATGCTCCATGGTTGCTGCGCTGCCAGCCCGCGGATGATGGGCGTGTTACCCCACATGCCCAAATCCAGATTGCCGCTGACAAAGGCCTCGACCATCGGCTGAGCCGAGGGGTAATCGCGCCAGTCTATTGTGAGATCGATCCCGAGGTCCTTGGCTTTCCTTTCAAATGTCTTGTTGTCGATCATGTATTGCGTGATCGGAGAGTTCCCCGCCGCCCAAGGCTGGCGCCCGACAGCTATTTTGGCCTCTGCGGCGCGAGCTATGTACGGCGCCGCGAGAGTTGCAGCGCCAAGTGCCGCGGTTGTCGCCATGAAGCGGCGGCGAGTCATGCTGGTCTTCCATACCATGTCGTTCTCTCCCTTTTTAGCACACGCTCCTGTGCCGTCCCTGCATTTACGCTTGTTTGTTGCCCGCCTTGCCGATCGTGGCCTCGTAGGCGTCGTGCTTTATGAGCTGCCAGATCTCGTCGACGAGCTTCTGGAACTCCGTGGTCAACCGGACCCCCTCATTTCGCGGGCGAGGCAGGCCAATAGGTTTTTCCATCTTAATCTGACCGGGATGATTGCTCATGACGGCGACGCGGTCGGCAAGGAAAACCGCCTCGTCGATGCCATGCGTGATGAAAACCACGGTTTTGCGCTTTTCGCGCGGCAACTCCTCGCCCCAAATCCGCAGTAGTTCTTCCTGAAGAATGAGGCGGGTCTGGGCATCGAGCGCCGCAAAGGGCTCATCCATGAGGAGGACGTCGGGCTCGTTGGCTAGAGCTCTGGCAAAAGCGCAACGCTGCCGCATGCCCCCCGACAGCTCATGTGGATATTTGTCCTCGGAGCCATTGAGCGAAACAAGCTCGATATAGTGGTCTACAAGCTCTCGGCGCGCCGCAGTAGAAAGCGGTGCCTTGTCACGGAAACGCGGCCCGAACTCGATATTCTCGCGCACGGTTTTCCAGGGGAATAACGCGTAATCCTGGAAAACCACACCGCGTTCGGGGCCGGGGCCATGGATCGTGGTGCCATCCATGGAAATGTTGCCAGTCGAAGGCTTCGTCAGCCCGGCAATCATGCTAAGGATTGTGCTCTTGCCGCAACCGGATGGGCCGACGATGCACACAAACTCGCCTAGTTGGATATTGAGCGAGACGTCGGAAACCGCAAGCGTCTTCTGGCCCGTCCTTGGCGTGACATATTGTTTCGTTACCGTGTCCAAGGATATTTTGGCCTTTGTGGAGGGCGTTACTGCTTCCATGGGAGGAGCCTCTTTTCAACGGCACGCAGGCCACGATCAATCGCGAGAGCAACGACTCCGACAGCAATCATGCAGACGATAATTCCGCTGAGGTCGACGCTGTAGGCATAGAAAACAAACATCATTTGGCCAATGCCGCCGGAGCCGGCATCGCCGGTCTTGGCGCCCACCGCCAGTTCCGCTGCTATAATCGATGACCAGGCCAGTCCAAGCCCGAGGCGTGCGCCAACGAAGATATTGGGAAGAGCGCCGGGAAGAATCACGGTCCTTATGATGGCAGGCAGGCTGACGCCCAGCGTCCGAGCCGCCCTCGGCAGCGAAGGATCGATCGAGCGGACGCCCTGGATCGTATTAATAAGAACAGGGAAAAAGGCGGCATATCCGACGATGAAGGCCGCGGCCGAAGTGCCCGTGCCGAACCAGAGGATTGCGAGCGGCAGCAACGCAATCGGCGCTATTGGCCGGAAGCTCTCCATGAGCGGGTCAAGGTTGCGGCCAATGCCTGGCGAAATGGCCATGAGAAAGCCGATCAGGATGGCACAGACCGCCGCGGACACAAAGCCAATCAGGACTCGGCCGAGACTTAAGATCATGGCGAGCGGCAATTGACCCGTCGCGATCAGCGTCCAAGCCGTCGACACCACGCTGCCGGGTGTCGGAGTACGCGGTCCCGGTTGAAGGGTGGATACGCCAGCCTGCCAAAGAACAAGCAAGGCAAGCGGCAAAACGAACGGCAGAAAACGCCGCGAGAGGGCCATCAGATCACCTCCTGCGAAGTGTTTGCCCAGGGCGTGATGGCCGTCTGCAATGCCCGCAGCAGTTTGTCGAAGAGATAGCCGAAGAGGCCTATGAGGAAGACGAAAGCAAGGACACTTGGCGTCATCAGCAGCTCCCGGTACCACTCGACGGCAAACCCTAGTCCGGATGGCGCTCCGATTAGCTCCGCCGCCACCATTGCCGTCCACGCCGCACCAGCGCCGAGCCGGAGGCCGACGAGGATATTCGGCAGCGAGGCTGGCAACACCACATTCATGACGATGGATAACCGGCCAACGCCGAGTACCTTCGCAGCATGGATGAGCTTATCATCGACAGATCGGACGCCGATCAGCGTGTTGATCACGATCGGAAAGAACGCGCCATAGAACATTATGGCGGTGGGCAGGGTTTCGCCCACGCCAAGAATAAACATGCCGAGGGGAATCCAGGCTATGCCGGAAATAGGCCGCAGCAGCTCGATGAGCGGATCGACAAGAGTATAGAGGATGCGGCTCATCCCCATCAGGAGTCCCAGTGGAATGCCGATGAGCGCGGCTGCCGCGAACCCCATGGCCAGTCGTTGCAGACTGGAGGCGGCGTTCGATGCAACGTCGCCACTGGCAATGAGCGAGAACAGCGACTGAACCACCGCGACAGGGCTCGGCAGCAGAACAGGATTTCCGATCCAACACGCCCCAGCGTACCAGATCAAAGCAAATATACCCATGCTCCGCAAATAGATGAGCATCGTTGATACAGCGGACGGCAAGCCAGACGCTCGAGGTTTTCTGGTGCGGTCAGCTGTCTTCTCCTCCAAAGACACGCGTTCACTCCCTTTTAACAATAATGGTACCGGTACCATTGGACAATGTCAAGCTAGCGTATTACTAGTGATGCATGGACGGCGAGCAAGATTCTTCTAAAAAGACGAAGAGAATAGGAATTCGCGACGTTGCGCAAATTGCGGGCGTCGCGCCTATGACGGTTTCGCGGACGTTATCCTTTCCGCATCTGGTTTCTCCGGAAACGCGGGAGAAGGTGGCCGCCGCGGTTAGGGCGACCGGCTACATACCCAACCGGCTGGCCAGCAGCCTTGCCTCAAATCAAACACGCACAATCGGTGCTATTATCCCGACCCTGCGAAACTCGATTGCCGCCTCGTTCACCGACGGTCTGCGCGACACGCTGCGCCGGAACGGATATCACGTCCTGCTCGGAAACAGTGAGTTTGAGCCGGAGGACGAAGAGGCGCTCGTGACCGAATTTCTGTCGCGGCGCGTCGATGGCATTTATCTGACAGGCTCGACCCACACCGAGCGCACACGGCAGATGTTGCGCGAGAATGGCGTGCCGACGGTGGAAATTGCCAGCCTGCCACAGGATCCGGTCGATATGGCGGTAGGCTTTTCGAATTATGACGCGGCCTATGCTGTCACCCGTATGTTTGCCAAGCAAGGCTATGCCAAAGTTGCACTGTTCACGACCTTCACCAGGAACAATGAACGCCAGCAGGACCGCCAGAAAGGCTATTCGGCGGCGGTCGAGGAATTCGGGCTGGACTCCGATCCCCGACTGGTCACCGAGGTGGCAATGGATCTCAAGGCAGCAGCACAAAACCTGATTGCACTGTTGGACCGCAGACCCGATGTCGAAGCGCTTTTCTGTACGGGCGATTTCATCGCGGCCGGTGCATTGCTCGAAGCTCAACGACGTGGCATTCGCGTCCCAGAGGATTTGGCAATTGCCGGGTTTGACGGTCTGGAAATTGCTGAAAATCTCAATCCTTCGCTCACCACAGTACAGATTCCACGACACGAGATTGGCGTTCTTGCTGGACAGTTGCTGCTCGACCGTATCAATGGCTTGCCGGTCGGGGGTCGAGTCGTCGACCTCGGCTTCGAAATCATCTGTCGGGAGTCCACTGCAAAGAACCTCCCGCGTGAGCTTGCCTTTACATCTCTCCAGACCAAGGTGCATCAATGAAGCAAGACGGCTCCTTTTTTCTCGGGTTCCCGCGGCCTCGCGGGAGGGCAGGGGTGCGCAACGATCTGCTCGTTCTCGGTATAAACGGCCTTGTTGCGCGCACCGCGGCCCGCATATCGGCGGGACTGCCAGGCAGCAAGCTGGTGGCGAGCCCGTATGGGCGCGGTCAGCTCGGGCCTGACAAGGATATGCACACGGCGCAACTTGTCGGTCTGGGTTCACATCCCAATGTCGGCGCGACCCTACTGGTTGCTGCCGATCGACCCACGGCCGAAGTTCTCGCCCGCGCCATCGCGGGACGTTCGGCAAAACCCGTCGAAATCGTTGCATGGGATGACGTCGCAGAGGATGCATTGGCGTTGACCGATCGCGGCATTCGTGCCGGAGGACAGCTGACGCGCAAGCTCTCTGCCGAGCGGCGGG
>NZ_JMLL01000003.1:0-51820 GCF_000686005.1 Phyllobacterium sp. UNC302MFCol5.2 | reverse complement strand
AAGATCGCGCCTTCTTTTGCGATGCGGTCGATATTCGGAGTACGATACCCCATCAACCCCATTGTGTAGGCGCTGATCTGTGGAATACCAATATCGTCGCCAAATATGACGAGAATGTTCGGCGGCTTACCTGACCCGCCGGATTGGGCTTCGGCGGCTGGCTGTTGAGTTTGTGCGTTACTTCGATCCACGGTGGAGGCCACAGCAAGGGCCGCGACGGCAAGGGAACTGCCGCCAAGCAAAAGTTCGCGGCGGCTGACGGAAGGTGCTCCGTCCGACTTTCCGGTCTCTGTATCCTTCATCGGGAATTCTCCTCAAGCGATGAAAATGCATTTGCAATTCAGGCGTGAAAATTCATGGGTGCGAAGTACGTTACGGTAAATCCGCACGTAAATTTGCGCTCCTCCGAGTTCCGGTCGATGCACGCTTTGCGAAAATGTTAGGCTTGTTAACGCGCGCGGAACACCTTCGCGCTGTTCGAACGATTGAAGATCGTTTGTTTGTCGCCACCATTTTGGGTCGGACCTGAGCATCGAACGTGGGAACGGCGATAAGCCTTCAAGGGGCTATACAAAAAGTTCGCGCTGCTTGCTGCAAGAATGGTTAAAGGACACTTGCCCCACGCGTCGCCTTGGCTATGGAGTGCGTTCCTTAATCTAACTGACACAGAAAATGGAAACATGTTCGTACCTGTACGAACCTCGCACCGAGACTCGATCGAGAGTTGAGTGGGATTCTGCTGCGTTTTCGGAAATGATCCGTCATGTCAGACTTGGCCTTGCTGATCACTACATTTCCTTGTCAAGAATTCCAACTTCGGCGCCTTTACGCCAGCTCAACGGAATTTCGCACGCTTTGTGAAGACTATGCAACCGCGCAATCTGCTCTTGAGCGCTGGAAGTCTGACGGAGGCAGGGCAGAAGAATATCGACTTTTGTGCGAGGAGATTAAGCAGGAAATTAGAGAACACTTGCAGGAGATCATAAACTGGCGACAGCGCGACGAGGATAGTTAATTCACCAAGGAGAAGTGCAAATGCGTAGATCCCCCACCATTGCAACATTGCTCGCTTGTGCGGCAATTTCAGTGACCAGTCCATCAGCATTCAGCCAAGAAACTCCCAAGCCTGCCCCGAAACCAAACATCCTCTTCATTGTCTCCGACGATACTGGGTATGGGGATACTGGTCCCTATCTGGGGGGTGAAGCCAGAGGCATGCCCACGCCTAACATTGATCAGCTTGCGAAGGACGGAATGATGTTCACGTCCTTTTATGCTCAACCGAGCTGCACTCCCGGACGGGCTGCGATTCAAACCGGTCGGATACCTAACCGATCAGGGATGACAACGGTAGCATTTCAGGGTCAGGGCGGCGGCCTTCCGGCTGCTGAATGGACACTTGGCTCAGTCCTAAAACAGGGAGGGTATGACACCTACTTCACTGGAAAGTGGCACCTCGGTGAGGCTGATTATGCGCTCCCGAATGCGCAGGGCTACGACGTTATGAAGTATGTCGGCCTGTATCACCTGAACGCTTACACTTACGCGGACGACACCTGGTTTCCGGACATGGATCCAGAGTTACGAAAGATGTTCAAAGACGTCACAAAGGGGTCTTTATCCGGGAAAGCGGGAGAAAAACCCCACGAAGACTTCAAAATTAACGGTCAGTATGTCGATACACCTGACAAGGGCGTCGTCGGTATTCCTTATTTTGATGGGTACGTTGAGAAAGCAGCAGAAGAATTTCTGGATGCGGCCTCCAAATCCGATCATCCCTTTTATATCAACGTCAATTTTATGAAGGTGCACCAGCCCAATCTTCCTCACCCAGATTTTCAGGGTAAATCGATCTCGAAATCAAAATACGCAGATTCGGTCGTTGAACTGGACGCACGGATTGGCAATATTCTCAAGAAGCTGGATGACCTCGGTCTGCGTGATAACACAATCGTCTTTTGGACAACGGACAACGGCGCCTGGCAGGACGTATATCCGGACGCCGGTTACACCCCCTTCCGCGGTACAAAGGGGACAGTCCGTGAGGGTGGTAACAGAGTTCCGGCGATTGTACGCTGGCCTGGCCAGGTAAAGCCCGACACCAAGAGCGCGGCAGTCGTTGGCGGGCTTGACTTGATGGCGACATTCGCCAGCGTCGCTGGCATTGAGCTACCTAAAAACGACCGCGAAGGAAAACCGATTATTTTCGACAGTTACGACATGACCCCGGTCTGGCTAGGCGAAGGCCCGTCGCAGCGTAAATCCTGGTTCTATTTCACGGAAAATGAACTGTCGCCGGGCGCTGCTCGCGTAGGTAACTACAAGGCTGTGTTCAACCTCCGGGGTGACAATGGCGTCACGACCGGTGGGCTTGCAGTTGATACCAACCTCGGTTGGAAAGGACCAGAACAGTACGTTGCAACTGTTCCGCAAATCTTTGATCTCCTACAGGATCCGCAGGAGCGATATGATATATTTATGAACAACTATACCGAGCATACTTGGTATCTGCCTGTTATTAATGAGGAGATAACCAGGCTGATGAAGACCTACGTCCAATACCCACCGCGCAAGCTTCAGAGCGAGGGCTACGCTGGGCCTATTACGCTGACGCAGTACCAACGTTTCGAGTCTGTACGTAGCGAGTTAGAGAAACAGGGCTTTAGCATCGGTGCGGCAAGCGGAAACTGAATAACGAATCGGTAGTTGCTGGTGCATACCTGCAACTACCACTCAAAACAGGGAGTAATTTCATGACCCCCTCCATACGCATGCTTGTTGGGCTCGCGTTCGCGACAGTTCTGTTTTTGGTTCCTTACTCCGCGTCGGCCGATGATCTTCCATCTTGGAAAAACGGTGCCTCGAAGCAACAAGTGACCAATTTTGTTAAAGCCGTCTCAACGGAAGGCAGCGGAGATTATATTCCTGCAACGGACCGGATCGCTGTGTTCGATAACGACGGGACGTTGTGGGGCGAACAGCCCATGTACGTTCAACTCGCTTTTGCCCTCGACCGTGTAAAGAGCCTCGCTCCAGCACATCCAGAGTGGAAGAACACAGAGCCTTTCAAATCGGTACTTTCAGGGGACTTGGCCGGCGTTGCAGCGTCGGGTGAAAAAGGTCTGGTTGAGCTCGTGGCAGCCACACATGCGGGAATGACTGGGGACGAATTTTCAAAAATTGCTGGTGACTGGATCGCGACTGCACGACATCCCAAGACAGGAAAATTATATACCGAGATGGTCTACCAACCGATGCTCGAGCTGGTGAATTACTTGAAAGCTAACGATTTCACAGTGTTCATCGTATCAGGGGGCGGCATAGAGTTCATGCGCCCCTGGACTGAGCGCGTCTATGGCATACCGTCGCAAAACGTAGTTGGTTCCTCTATAAAATCAAAACTCGAACACGTACAGGGTAAACCCGCCATTGTGCGCCTTCCCGAGATCGATTTCATTGACGACGGCCCAGGGAAGCCAGTCGGGATATATACCCACATCGGCCGCCGCCCAATTGCTGCATTCGGGAATTCAGATGGTGATTTTGAGATGCTGGAATGGACAACGTCGGGTGCCAAACGTAGTCTTGGCCTGATCGTTCACCATGACGATGCAGAGAGAGAATTCGCCTACGATCGGAACTCCCACTTCGGAAAGCTCGATCGCGCCCTTTCCGCAAGCAAAACGCAGGGCTGGACGGTAGTTAGCATGAAGAATGACTGGATTCAGGTTTACCCCCAGTAGCAGAAAGCAATATTAGAGAGTGCGATGCGACCGTCAAATATCCAAATAGAAGTATCGCCGACAGACAACATGGCTTGGATTCCTGGTGGAACCTTCACCATGGGCTCGGACCGGCATTATCCGGAAGAGGCGCCCGCTCATCCCGTCAAGGTCGATGGTTTCTGGATGGATAGAACACCCGTGACGAACCGGCAGTTCCTGGAGTTTGTCAATGCGACGGGGCATGTGACGTTCGCCGAGAAGCGGCTTGTCGCCAAAGATTACCCAGGTGCGCCTCCGCAGAATCTGCGAGCGGGATCGCTGGTTTTTACGCCGCCGAAAAAAATAAACGGACCGGACATCACCCAATGGTGGATTTTCAACTACGGCGCCTGTTGGAAACATCCCCTTGGCCGGAAAAGCAGCATAGGCAACATTCTTGATCATCCCGTTGTGCATGTCGCCTTCTCTGACGCGGAGGCCTTTGCCGCCTGGGCAGGTAAAGAGCTGCCGACCGAGGCCGAATGGGAATTTGCAGCTCGCGGCGGACTGGAACAAACGGAGTTTGCATGGGGTGATGAACTCACGCCAGATGGCACGTATCTCGCCAATATCTGGCAGGGGATTTTCCCCACACAGAATTTGAAAAGCGACGGTTACGATAGAACCTCGCCTGTCCGATCATATCCGCCAAATGGACTCGGACTTTACGATATGATCGGAAATACTTGGGAGTGGACGACGGATTTCTGGTCGGCGCGCCATGCCACGCCCGCAGCAAAGGCTTGCTGTATTCCCGTTAACCCACGAAGCACCAATGCCGAGAACAGCATCGATCCAGTGCAGGCCGATCTTGCTATTCCACGACGAGTACTAAAGGGCGGATCCCATCTGTGTGCACCGAACTATTGTCGGCGCTACCGTCCGGCTGCTCGGCATGCTCAGGAAATTGATACAACCACAAGCCACGTTGGTTTCCGTTGCATAGTTCGGAATGAGAGTGCCTTCCCATAAATCACTGGGGTTTGATCGGCTCCTGCCACCCGGCTTTGTGCAAACCGGACATTAACGACTGAACAATTGAATCTGTCGCCTGGGCACGCCGATATACTTCGGACGGGTTCCGTCCAAGTCTTGGTGAAATGTCGGCCATGTTTGCTAAAGCGCGCTTCGCTCCCTCCTTGTGGCCAAGTTCGCCTTCCGCAATCGCTACCAACGACCAACTCAAACCGGATCCATCCACCGTAGCGGTCTGTGCCGTAGAGAGCATCTCGCTATATCGGCCTTCGAGGTACTCGTGTATGGCGATGAGATGGTAGTACCAACCCGGGGGATTGACCGTCCGCTCGATGGCTTGCTTCAAAAGCGGGATGCCTTCGTCAAACCTCCCACGCACTGCCAGACGCCATCCAAGCTGTGCCATGGTATCGGGATCGTTTGGGTTGAGGGCTAGTGCGCGGCGCTGCTGGCGTTCGCTTTCGGCGAAGTTGCCCAGGTAGTGATAGATTGAAGAACGCGCCTTTAGCGCCGAGATGTTGTTGGCGTCAAGCGCAAGTGCCTTTGAAGTCGTTTCGAGGCCACGGAAATACGCCTCGTCAGCACGTGTTCCGGTCGCCCAGCCGAATCGCCCCGCATCCATCTCTAACCAACCCAGCATCGCCCATGCCTCGGCATATCCGGGGTCGCGCTGCACTGCCGCTTCAAGGCATGTCAGCGCTGGCATATATGCCTCAAGCGACAAGGAACGCCGATAGAGATAAGACTGAAGAACGCATCCATAGCTTGATACGCTCGCTGATGAATCTTCGGCCATCCTATGCAGTTCATCCGTACGGACGATGCCGTAAGTCTGACCAAGAGACGTGGCGACAGACGCAGCAATATCATCTCGTACTACCTGAAGGGACTCGGCCGAGTATGAGCGGTCATATTTTCCTGTCCAAACGATGCGACCTGTCTGTACTTCGATGAGCCGCGTCGAAATAACCACTCCACTGCGTTCTGTATTGGGACCAACGCTGCCGTCTACAATGTAGGTCAGTCCAAGGCGGCGACCCACTTCGACTGGATCGTCCAGCACTTTGTCGTTCCCCGACGGCAAGTACAGCCTGATATCAGGAAACCTCCCGAGACTGGTAAGTATCTCGTCGGCCATGCCGCCACCGAAGAGCTTTTGTTCGGTACCACCGCCGTCGGCTTTGAATGGCAAAACGGCCAATGCGGGTCCGTGGCCCTCCGCATCTCCTCTTCCTTGTCCTTGCCAGACGGCAACGGTGACAGTCGCTGCCAAGCCAAATAGCGCCAGCACAACGCCACCAACTAAGTATCGGCGCCGCAATAGCGCACGCAGAAAAAATGCCACCGAGATCGCATGTTTAGGCAAACTGTTCGTACTTAGCGGTTTCCGGCTTCCAGTTATTTGGTCTCTGTCCATCCATTCGATTATTGGCGCGTACTGGCCCTTTGGCACATTGATGCGAAGAGGATCGTTCCGGCCTGCAGCAACGTAATAGCTGTTGAGGTCGTGGCGTAGCCGGCGTGCTTCAAGCCGGACGACTGGATCTGCTTGTGGATCAAAACGTTCATCACGACCGAAAACCTCGGTCGCGATAGTATAGCCCTTTAAACTTTTTTCCCGTCCAGCAAGAAGCTCGCCGACTAAGTAATTCAGCAGCCGCCTACGGCGCGGCGTTGACTTAAATTCGGTACTGACAAGAATTCGTTGAAGCTCAGCCCTAATCTCCTTCTCCTCGGCAAGATGCGAGGAAGCACACGATTTACTAGGCTGCCCTTTCGATGCCATGAACTACTCCGCAGAACGACGTTGCCTATATTTCAGTCTGAATATCCTGAAATCAAGTAACCGTTCCGATGGCACGAAAGTTTCATTGCAGCGCCTTGCAGACGAAAAGTGCCAGAGGTCGCGCTAAACCTGTTCGAGGATGGTCAAGCAATCCTAACTCAGCCCTAAGCAGAGCTGCGTCTTGTGGCAGAATTGTTGTACATAATTGAAAAGGTTCTGGGAGGTTGGGGTGAAGATGAGGTCTACGCGGACATCGTCCTCCGGAGAAGACATCATTCTCTATTTCATCTACTCTCGATCCAGTTTGGAGAACTATCATGTTGGGTCATCTATCGATCGCGGCAATCAGCGCCTTGGTGCTTGCAAGCAGTGAGCCATCCACGCCTGGAGCGTCGGTGGGCGCGGGCAACCCCTATCCGGTCAGCAACTACAAGTGCGACGACGGCACGCATCTGGCAGTGCGTCTCCTCGGCGATCGCGCTTCGGTATCCGTCAACGGCGCAACAGAGGTCGAGCTGCCCCCCATGGGGTCAGAAGGAACGACTTTTTCGAATGGCCGACAGACGCTGAGTATTGTGCAGGGGAAGCTATCGTGGGGAATTGGCCGGGCCGTGCCGTCCGCATGCACCGGAGGTTGAGCGTCTCTTTTTGCCATTAGGAGATAGTCGACAACCTTAGCAGCAGCAGTGTCGTGCGCATCGGAAAGAAAATATGACGTACAAGGATAACGATAAAGAAGCTTTGCGCAAAGCGAAGAACGCAGAGAGGATGAGGCGGTGGCGCGCCGAGAACCCGCTCTCCCCCCATCAGAGAGCGAAGGAAGCCGAGCGATCAAGACAATGGCGGAAAGCAAACCCAGAGAAATACAAAGAGCAGCAAAACGCATGGTATGCTAAAAATCGCGAGCGGATATTGGCCCAAGTCCGTGCGAAAAAACGTCGTACCGTGATGGATGATGGGAGTGTTTCATATGGCGATCGAAAGACCACGCAAGCCGTCCGGCCACAAAGATCGCTCGAGTGATTGCCAGAGGGCGATTGAAGATAAGTTGCTTGAACTCTTCGGAGAGGCCGTCGCAGCCGGGTGGGGTGAAGATGAGGTGTTTGCGGCTATCGTCGCTGTTGCGGATACGACCCAGCTCGCGATGCATCGTGACCAGTTCCTGTCGATCGAGACAGAATTACGAAGGGTAATGACGAAGCGGAATACCTGAACCACCTCTCTGTCCTACCCGCCAACTTTCATCTTCAGCACTGCACCCTTATAGCCATCGGGAATACCAGCTTTGTGATGAGCCTTAGCGAGCTTCTCGAGCCACGCCGAAATCTCAGCGGGGATCGGTTCGAGCCCGTTGCCCCAAGCGTTCGTGAGAAAAATGTCGCATTCCAATGCGGCCGCAAGATCGATCTGAGACCAGCGCAAGAGGGAGAGGCATTCTTTAAATCGCTCGGGCGTCAAAAATCGCTCCTGATTGCCTGTCGAATACGTGCGCTCAGATACTATGCACGTGGCCTTCATAACCGTCACTAACCCGTCGGATCAGCCTTTCGTGGTATTTGAGCACAGGCTGAAGAGCTGAATTGACGCTCGAGAGCCGCCTCAATAAGTTGCTCTTCGGGTATTGGGGAATTTTGTAAAATGAAATGGGTACGAGTTGGCGGGCATCTGCAAACGATGCTGCTCGCATTGGGTGTGGTGGGCGCTGGAACCTCAGTCGCCACGGCGCTGACATTCACGTCGGGGCAACTCACGAACGGTATAAAATATATTGCAGTTCAGGGTGAGTTCGAATTCGATGAAAACCTTGCGCCGTTCGCCCAGCTGGTAAAGCAGACTGATCCCATATTTGTCTCGTTCAACTCGCCCGGAGGTAATCCGGTCAAGGCAATGGAGCTCGGCCGACTGATACGAATACTGAACCTGGCGACCTATCAGCCGCGAGGGAGCGTGGAGTGCGCATCGGCCTGCGCGCTGGCGTTTCTCGGGGGCGTCGTGCGCATGGCAGAGCCGGGTGCGATCGGCGTTCATAAATCCTCGTTCTCGGGGAGTGCCAACCTCAATCTTGATGCCGCTGTATCGCAAATCCAGCACGTTACCGCTGAAACAATTTCCTACATGACGGAGATGGGCGTCGACCCGGCATTGCTTGAGCTGTCGCTGAAATACGAGAAGGACGATATTCGCTATCTGTCCAAGAGCGAGATGACAGCTTATCGCGTTACGACACCGATGCCGTCGGAGGATCAGAACGTCGCCAGCGGTCAGAATATCGCGCCGCCCGCCCCGACACAGCTTCCAGCCCCGAGAACCACGGCCGCACTGCCCGACAGTTCAATTCCGGCCATAGACGCGCGGTTCGAAATTCCGCTGGCACGCACAGGAAAGGTACGCCACCCGGAAGGATCGGAGTTCCTTCGCGCATCAACTGACCAGGCAAGTCAGAAATTGGGAATGGTCAAGAACGGTGATCCGGTCAGCATTCTGAATGTCTACGACCGCTGGTATTACGTGAATGTTATGGGCCAGACCGGCTATCTCCACCACAATTGGGTGAAGGTCGACCAGTTTGTCAGCATGCCATTCAACAACCGATATATTCAGATCGCCAGTTTCGACAATTATCCCGAGACGCAGGCCTATATGGCGAAGTCTTCAATGCGCCTGACCGCTTATTATGCGACCAATCATTGGTTCGCAGTGACCCTGTCGGGGACATATCCGGCAAAGCGCGCCGCCGAAGCGCTGAAGGTGATGAAGTCCAATGGCAGTATCCCGGACGACGCATTCATGACGGTCGGGAACACTTACGTCGGAAAAGCGTGCTGTGAGTAGGGCCGTGGGGATCATTTGGCGAATGGCGTTCGCGGCTTCGTTCCTGATCTTGGCAAGCGCAGCGGGCTCAGCCAATACGCCGTGCAGTGGCAGTAAAGGCGGTATTTCACGCTGCCAAGGCGACACGTTTATTTGCAATGACGGATCGGTCAGCGGGAGCAAGAAATCTTGCCAAGCCGAGCGAGGGTTGGCGGATAACGATGACGGTCAAGACGACATGACCCCCACGCCCTCGGGCGAGTGCTCTTGTCGTGCCGGCTTGTTTTGCATCGGCCCTCGAGGCGGTCACTACTGCATTAGCGACACTGGCCGCAAGAGTTACCTTCCGAGGTAACATGCAACCACTGCGGATGAAAACAATAGCTTTAGCAACGACCGTGCTTCTAGGATGCCTCTACGGCGCCCCTGCCTCGGCGATGGACATATGTTCGGGCGGATTTCGGGCGGCCAGAAAAGTAACGTGTCTGGTCGACGGCGACACCGGCTGGGAAAACGGCAAGAAATGGCGGCTGCTTGATATTGATACGCCTGAAATTTCCAAGCCAGGATGCGCCGACGAATTGGCAAAAGGCAAGGAGGCTATGATCCGCCTTCAGGAACTGATGACGCATAACGAGTACGGCTTCGTTTACGATGGACGTGAAGATCGCAGCAAACGACTGTTGGTTCGGGTGATCCTTTCGGACGGCAGGGACGCAGGCGAAGTTCTCTTGGCCGAAAAGCTCGCTCAACCGTGGCCGAATAGCGGTAACGTGTGGTGTGAGCGGTAATTTGCCACCAGCCTAAGCTGAAGTGGCGCGTACTGGACAATAGGCCGTCGATAGTAAGAACATGCGCAATCGCATTATCTTAAACATTTTCTGGACCCAATGACGGAATGGCGAAACGTCGATCCACACGCAGGCTCGAAACAATCGGTCTTCTTTCGGACCTCAATGCGCCGTTGATCGTCCCGGCGCCGAAACCGCGCGACAAACGCCAGCCTCGCTTGCAATTCGACCCGATGCCCGAGCGCATCGAGCCTTGCCTGGCGCTGCTCAAATCAAAGCCGCCCAGCGGTCCGGATTGGATGTTCGAAGTCAAATGGGACGGGTATCGTTTGGCCGTTCACGTCGAGCGCAATCGCATGCGGATCATCACGCGTGGCGGGCATGATTGGACGAGCTATTTCCCCTCGATCGCAGCGGCCGCCAAGGAACTTGGCCCCGCCACCATGATCCTCGATGGGGAAGCGGTGGTGCTCGATGAAAAGGGCGTGCCCAATTTCGGTTTGCTCCAGCGGGCACTTGGCGGGCGCAAGGCAACGCGTGCCGCACACGAGGCCGTGCTATATGCGTTCGATCTGCTCTATTTCGACGGCCACGATCTGACGGGCCTTGAACTGTCGTCGCGTCGTCATCTGCTTGGCAACTTGCTCGACGGAGAAACCGGGGCCATCCGCCTATCTGAGGAAATCCACGACGACGGCGAAGCCTTGCTGCGCCATGCCTGCGCACATGGACTTGAAGGCATCATCGCCAAGAACAAGTATGCGCCATACCGCTCCGGCCGCACCGGCGATTGGCTCAAGATCAAGTGCGTTAACAGCGAGAGCTTTGCGGTAATCGGGTATGAGCCGAGCCAGAAGGTTCGCGGTTCGATCGCCAGCCTTTTTTTGGCGGCACGGAACGGCGATAAGCTTGTCTACGCCGGCAACGTGGGAACCGGGTTCTCGGCGAAGCTCGCACGTGATCTGCGTATTCAGCTCGATGCAATGCGGATCGACAAACCAGTGGTCCCGATCAAGGGCAAGAACCTGGTCTTTGTCGAGCCCACGCTGGTCGCCGAAGTGAATTTCAGCGCCTGGACGCACGACGGGCACTTGCGACATCCGTCGTTCAAGGGCGTCCGCCAGGTTGAGGATCATGCTGAAGTGATGGACCTCGGCAATTGCTAGCCGCCGACCTCCATTTTGAGAACGGAACCTTGTAAGCATCCGGTATTCCGGCCCTGTGATGTGCCTTCGCAAGCTGTTCAAGCGACACGGAAATATCACTCGGGATCGGCTCAAGCCGTTGCCCCAAGCTTTTGTGAGAAAAATGTCGCGTTCCAAAGCGGTCGCAAGGTCGATCTGAGACCAGCGCAAGACGGAGAGGCATTCTTTAAATCGCTCAGGCGTCATCAGCGTGTACGGTCAGGCGGTACATTGCCATATCCGCCGAAATCTTTGATCTTCCCGACGCCACATTCAAAGTCGCATTGCGATCATTAAATCGCCGATTGCGATAGCTCGGGACCTCTCCCAATTGCGACATTCATCGACACTGCCCAGGTCCCGCGGCTTTACGCTGGCGGGCTCTTATGCATTAAGCGAAATAAAGGTGGCACGATCCGAGCTTGTCAGAAGTCAACTAACTGTTAGAACGATGTTGGAAATGCACAGCAAGTGCGTCGGGGATTGGGGCATGCGAAACGACCAAAGAACCTTTCACATTTATGATCTTAAGATAGCCGCTCGTAAAGAAGGCGCTACCAAGCCAACGATGATCCAAGTCCACGATGTCTGGGAGCAGATGCGAGCGGCAGGACGCACCTATTCTATTCAGGCTGGTGAAGCCGTGATGTTGATCGGTGATATCAACATAAACCTCGCTCAGCAATATGCGGTTGTGCTCCTTCGATTGTCTGACAAACTAGCCCCCAACAGTGTGTATTCTGATCCCGTAGCCGGTGAATTCACAGTCCATGAAAAAGTAGGCGACGTCGGCTCGGATTATGCTTGCCACGTCCTAATTTCGTTGGCCCCAGAGGCGGACTTACCAAACATTTATACGTGTGCCGTTGAACGTGTAACAGGACTGGCGCCAGGTCTTGTTCAACGGGCTTTAAGCAAGTTCCTCCACATCGAATTCAATGAAAACGCAGATTTCTTCAAGTACCCATCACCTGGTGGTGGCCTCAACCAAAACGGAGAGCCTCGTATGGATCGATGCTGCCCCCATGTGGAATTACGGGGGCGGCCTTCTCAATCACTTGTAGACGATATCAACAACGGCCGTCTTTCGGGCATTTCTCTCATTCGGGCCGAAGCCGTGACCCCGGTTGCTGGCGCTCCATATCTGATAAGGGAGCAGTCTGAACTAAAATTGGCAATTAATCGCGATAACTTGCCAGCGCAGGTCTGGAATTCACTGCAGCAGACCCTAAATCAAAACTCAGGTGAATACGCGCGAGCAAAGGTATCTTATCGAGTAGCCAATTCCAAACGAGTAGTTACAGTTGAATTGAATGCAGCGACAGGAGAGCCGTTAAACAGCCTCTATATCGAAGCATTCGACATCGACAATATTTTTCCGCCTTTGGCGCAGTCGTCTGCCACCATCGTCCCGCGCTTAATCACTCCGGCTATTCCACTGTTTGTTCAAAAGAGAACGATCTAAAACATGCTAAAGGAGCTCGTATACGAACTCTCTCGTGGATTGGCGTACCGACGAATTCGCCATCCTGAGATGCGTAAGTACACTGTGCTTCTGCCACTCCTATTAGCTCTGGTGATGATTGGGGTATGCGTCGCACTTCCAATAGAGCCCGTTTGGCTTGGAAGGGACGGAGTGTTCGCTAGTTTGCTGGGGCTTATGTCGACCCTGCCAGGCTTCTATTTCGCGGGCCTTGCCGCTGTATCTACTTTCGGCGGTCCCGATATGGACGTTGAAATGCCACCTCCTAATCTGGAAATCGACATTCTGGTTCAAGGAAAATATTTGCCAACTAAGCTGACACGACGTCAGTTTCTCTCATACCTCTTTTCTTACCTCGTCGTAATCTCGTTTGTTTTATGTTTTGCGTTAGTCATCTTCAACGCAGGTATCGAAAGCATAACGCTCTTGAGATCGAGCCTACTTTCGACGCTTTTCGGAGCAATGATTTGGGCTGCGCTAAAGTTCGCTGTTTTGACAAGTATGTCGCTTTTGTTCGCGTCGCTCACCATAACTACGCTGCATGGCATCTACTTTTTAACCGACAAGATGCACCGACCGTAACCCAAGTTGCCCTCACACCGGATGGGCGAATACTACGGCGTTCGGGTGCGAAATCCGCCGACGATCCAAGCAATTCCCCACCCGAAAATTAAGAACACAATGGGAGGGACAAGTGCGGTAGCCATTCCGCTTTGCAAGTTCTTCCACCGATCCTGTTCCCTTCGGATTGCAAACTCTTCTTCCATATGACCGGCCAACGTTTGCAACCGGGCATCAACGGTTGCTTGGTCGTCGGAAGCCGGTCCGAAGAGTTCAATGCTCCAGCCGGTGCCGTTCAAATCCTTTCGCTCCATAACGCCTTGGTCTGCCCATTCCAGCACCTTGTAGTAGAGGTCATTCTTGTAATCGAGAAGTTGGACCCCATTAGCATTTGCGTAGTAGCGATGCGTTCCCAGATAGGGCTTGGGGTCAACAACGAAGTTGTAAAAGAATAATCCAGTACCAAGCAACCAAAGGACCGAAGACGCGATCCAGATGCGCAAAAACCCCAACCGCCAATTCATCGTGAACGCCCCCACAGACACCCGTAGGAAGCGATCGTAACGAGGTTCGATGTGGTTACAAGGGGAACATCTGACCGACTGAACCAGATGTGTATTACTGAGGATGTTCGTCAACCCATACGTCGCCTGTGCGGGTGTCTAACATGCAAATGAAGCGCCGCTGCGTACTAAATGTCATATCGTAAACGACGTTATCGTATCTAACGACGGTAATGTCCTTTATGTGAACGAGACCCACATTTCGCATGCCGTCGTCAAACCGTCTTGCAGCCTTTGAGCAGATTTCTACATGGCGGTCTGGTATATCGTCTGCATAAGCAGCAGTCACGGGCATAGTGGCTAGGAGTGCGAGCGTGCATATCATTTTACATGCCTTCAGGTAGGCACGTGATCGATCCGTACCCGGTTGCTTCGTTGTAGGTTCCAAGCGATGTAGCGACCGCTTTAAGGTCTTTCTTACGTGCTTCACAGTCAGCCTTTGATAGGTTGCGCGCCGAGATGTTCTCACTGTTTCCGATAGCGTGCACGAGCCGGTAAGTCTCAGGCGAGCTGGCTGCCACTGGTGACGTCGGTTCGTCTGATCTAGTTGCAACCCAATACGCCACCGCTATGGCAGCTAACATCAAGAGTTTCTTCATTCAGAGTCCCAAAACAGCTTCCCAACCCACCATTAGCACGCGACGCTTGTCCAGCGCTGACTTGTGAGCGGGGACGCGTATTTATTGGGTTGTGGTCGATGGATCGACCTGTCAGTCGAAGCGCGCCTGTCCTGCACCGCCACGCAATGCCCATACTGAATAGAAACCGACCCCCGAGGCTCCCATGCCCATTATGTCTCGCCGATGATCGCGAAAAAGCAGTGCTATGCCGTGGCTTTTGCGCTATAATAGATGCTGCGGGGACAGAGGGTGAAGCCAATGAAGAGGCTTGCAATCATTACCTTGTCGCTGGCAACGGCGTTGACGAATATTCCGCCTGCCATAGCATTTCCCACGATTGTCGCTCCGGATATCGAAGCATCGCAGGCGCAACTGGTTCAGTACAGGCGACACTATGGCGGCTACTACGGTGGTTATCACCACGGGTACCACCACAACGGTGGTGATGGTTGGGCTTGGGCGCTCGGTGGGCTCGCCGTCGGCACGATCATCGGGGGACTGCTGACGCAACCGGGCTATTATGGCCCGAGCTACTACAATAGCGGCTACTCCGGCCGGACATACTACCGTCCGCGCTACTACGCCCCGCGCTATTACCGCCAAACTTATTATGGAGGCAGTGCTCATACACGCTGGTGCTATGCCCGTTATCGGTCCTACGATGCCTATGACGACACATTCCAGCCGTACCATGGCCCGCGCCAGGCGTGCATTTCTCCCTACTATTGATGTTATGTGCAGCTCGATTTGCCGGGCTGTACCATCGCCACAACCTATATGGCCTTTCTTGTCAATCAGATCATCCCGTCCACAAGAAAATAGCGCGTTGGTATTTTTGTTGGTATTTCCTAAAATAAGAGAATTTTTCTATAACTAATACAAGGCAGTAGGCGAGTTATGAGGCTCCGGCAGGGGGCACCATAAGGCACCAAAAATCCTGCATCTCTTTAATCCTGCACTGAAAAATCGTCCTCCGGCTACTGTTTGGCGTACTGATTGAGAACCTGCTATGAAATGCAGATGATGGAGCTAGTCCCTCTCGACCAGTTGCGTCGTCATGAAACTCTTCCATCAGTGCTGGCGGGATGAGCGCGACAGCGATTAGTATGCCCGCCGGGACTATCAGTAGATCATTGAGGTATCCGAGTACTGGAATGAAGTCCGGGATCAGATCGATAGGAGAAAGAGCGTACGCGGCCACAGCTCCCGCTACGAACTTTGCGAGCAGAGGTGTTCGAGGGTCTCGTGCTGCAATCCAAAGAGCCACAATGTCCCGCTTGATCCTTCTTGCCCATAGATTTACGTCGGCAAGCATGAAGCGCCCTGTTCAGTGATGGCCATGAATGCATCGGTCATGATTGGCGAGGGTCTCAATCACACGGCATTCTTTGACGCGACCATGGCTGCATTGCTCAAGCATCGTCTCTAACTCGACTTTCAGAGCATTGAGGCTATTGATACGTTGATCGACGTCCTGAAGTCGGGCAATGACTATCTGGTCGGCTGTACCACAGGGCTGATTGGGATCGTCCTGCAGAACCAGCAATGTCTTGATGGCATCGATCTCGAAGCCAAGCTCGCGTGAATGGCGAATGAAAGCCAGTCGCTGTACCTCGTCCTTCCTGTAGTTCCTTCGGTTGCCCTCGGTGCGTTCAGGGGCCGGTAATAAGCCAATCTGCTCGTAGTAGCGTATCGTTGGCACCTTCACTCCACTGCGTCTCGCAGCCTCGCCTATGGAAATTTGTTCCGACATTTGCGCTTGCTCCTCTAGTCGCTAGAGGATGTAGGCTGGTCAGTGGAGAAGTCAATGGAGCTGACAGATGGATACGGCATCAACGCAGACGAGGTTTCGCGTAGAGGGAATGGATTGCGCTGGTTGCGCGTCAAAGATCGACACGGCTGCGCGTAGGCTCTCTGACATTGAAGATGTCTCGGTGTCGGTCAGTGCTGGGACTATGACAGTGATGCATGGAGCAAAGGCGGACCTGCAGGAGCTTCAAAAGAGCATTGCAAGGCTGGGCTACAAGATTGCCCCAATCGGCAGCAGCGATGTTCGTAGAGAGAAGGCATCGCTGGACGACAGTTCTCATGACCACGCGGACCACGATCACTCCAAGCATGATCACGCAAAAGAGCAAGCAGATGGCTTATCGGGGCTGCATGGGCATGACCATGGACCTTCGTCAGGGCCTTGGTGGCGAAGCAAAAAGGCCTACCTGACCATCGCAAGCGGACTGGCGCTGGTGGTCGCCTATGGGCTTGGCAAATTGTTTCCTGATATTTCGCAGTGGGCATTTGCCGTCGCAATGCTCGTGGGTCTCCTGCCAATTGCTCGTAGGGCACTGATGGCGGCGCTTGCAGGTACTCCATTCTCCATTGAGATGCTGATGACGGTTGCAGCCGTTGGAGCTGTGATCATTGGAGCCGGGGAAGAAGGAGCCGCAGTTGTGTTCCTGTTCCTCGTTGGGGAACTTCTGGAGGGCGTAGCGGCTGGTAGGGCTCGGGCGAGCATTCAGGGGTTGGCCAACCTTGTACCGAAGACAGCTCTGGTTGAACGCGAGGGACAGACCGTGTCCATTGCGGCCGACAAGTTGGCTATCGGTGATGTGGTGCTTGCTCGTCCAGGCGACCGGATACCCGCCGATGGTGACATCACTGAAGGCACCAGCGAGATTGATGAAGCACCCGTAACCGGCGAAAGCACGCCAAAGCGCAAGACCGCTGGCGATAGTGTCTTCGCAGGTACCATCAATACGGATGGTTTGCTGCGTATTCGTGTCACAGCAACCTCAGCTGACAATACGATAGCTCGCGTGGTGCGTCTGGTGGAGGAAGCCCAAGAGAGTAAGGCACCTACGGAACGTTTCATTGATCGGTTCTCGCGCTACTACACGCCAAGCGTTATGGTCGTTGCGACCCTCGTCGCTGTTGTCCCTCCCATGGTGATGGGAGGCTCTTGGGTCGATTGGGTCTACAAGGGCCTCGCAATCCTGCTGATCGGCTGTCCATGTGCCCTAGTCATCTCCACACCAGCTGCAATCGCGGCAGGGCTGTCGGCAGGCGCACGACGCGGTCTTCTGCTGAAGGGAGGGGCCGTCCTTGAGACAATCGGGAAGATCACTGCGGTTGCACTCGACAAGACTGGAACGCTGACCGAGGGCAAGCCGGTCGTCACGGACATCATCTCGTTCGGACATGCTGAACGGCAAATATTGTCCCTCGCGGCCGCCCTCGAAACAGGGTCAAGCCACCCGCTCGCCAACGCCATCCTCGCCAAAGCGACCGCAGAGAATGTACCCATTCCACCTGCAACAGCTGCGACAGCACTCTCCGGAAAAGGCGTCGAAGGCAACGTCGGTGGTCAGAGGGTCTTCTTGGGCTCTGCCCGTGCGGCAACGGACATGGTTCAACTTTCCATGGATCAGCGCCATGCGGTGGAAAGATTGAATGAAGCTGGCAAGACAGTATCCATCCTGATCGTCGCTGGCGAAGTAGCGGGATTTATTGCGATGCGGGATGAGCCCCGTCAGGACGCCGCGCAAGGGCTGGAAATGCTCCGAAATGACGACATCAAGACCGTCATGTTGACCGGCGACAACCGAAGGACCGCAGAGGCAATTGCCGATGAATTGGGCATTGAAGCCAAGGCCGAACTCATGCCTCAAGACAAGCAACGCATTGTGGGCGAAATGAAACGTGAGGGGCTTATCGTTGCCAAAGTTGGCGATGGCATCAACGACGCACCTGCGCTTGCGGCAGCCGATGTTGGAATTGCAATGGGCGGCGGTACCGACGTTGCACTGGAGACAGCAGATGCGGCCATATTGCACGGTCGCGTCATTGATGTGTGGAACATGATCGATCTATCGAGGCAGGTCATGGGCAACATCCATCAGAACATCACCGTCGCGCTGGGGCTGAAGGCAGTGTTCCTCGTCACCACGATTGTCGGCATCACCGGGCTGTGGCCCGCTATCCTTGCCGACACGGGTGCGACCGTCATTGTGACAGCGAATGCAATGAGGTTGTTGGGTTGGCGGGGGGCAAAATAAAATTGGAAGCGGGGTACTGATTTCACATAGTACGAAGTACTGTTCAAACGCGCAGACCTATTGGACGAGTTTCCTGCAAGGTGTTGATGTTGTTGATCGATTTGCAGCTCTTGATAGGGTTCGATTTTGCCCAAGATGGACCGGCAGGGGGCACCGATGCACCACCCGAACAATCTGGAAATTGCGTGCGTCACCGGTTCTGGCATGCCCGACCGGGAGCCCCAGCCATGCGGCAGGTCACACCCTGTCGTCTACTCTCGGCGTGCAGTTCGTGAAGACCCGGGCATTGATGTCCGTCGGCCTGTCGCAAAATCTGAGGGGGCTTACATTGCCGCTCGACGTGCAACCCGAAAGGCCGATAAGTGTGAGTGCAAGGAGCATCGTCAAACGGATCATGTCTCAGGTCTCCTGCAATTTATGTGGACTTACTTTGTAACAGGAACGTAACCACAAAGCGTGCACCCCAACCTTCAGGCCAATCTTTCGGGCTGGCGGCCCAATAGCGGACCCCGCTGCCGATGCTCACCGGCTGGTCGCCGATCTTCACCAGTTTGGAGACATCGAAGTTGATCGGGATGGACCACTCGCTGCTCTGCCAATCATAGTTCGACTCCGAGCCAAGTTCAAATGTCCATGCATCCTTGGTCGTATAGTCGATGAACGGCTGGACAAAGCTCGTGCTGATATCGGTTCGGTCCCTGTCACCGGCCAATGACCAGAGGTGGTTGGCAAGCAGGCCGTACGTCCAGGACTGAGACTGTTTCAGCACGACTGTTGGGCCGGCCCCCCATTTTTCACCGCCGAGAAGGTCGTTCGTTGCCGTGGGTAAAAGGAAAATCGGGCCCGCGCCCCGGATAATGCCGTCATCCGTTGGCCGCGGCGACGTCATCAAAACATCTCCAGCTCAAATAATATCTTTCAGATCAAATTGGCCTGCATGCAATGAGTGCAACCGTGATCGACGTGGTCTGTATTAGCCAGCCCGTCTATTTCCCTTTTGGAAACAGGAAAGTGACGACAAAGCGTGCCCCCCAGCCATCGGGGCCATTCTCCGGGCTTTCGGCCCAATAGCGCACGCCGGCCGTGAAGCTTACCGGCTGCTTGTCGAACTTGACCAGCTTGGCGACCGTCAGGTTGATCGGTACCGACCACTGATCTTCATCCCAATTGTAGGTCGACTCGGTGTTGATGCCGAATGTCCAGGCATCGGGGGTCGTATAGGACAGGAAGGGTTGCAGGAAAGTCGCGTTAACGTCACTGCGGTCGTCATCGCCGGCAAATGACCAGATGTGGTTGGCGAGCGCGCCGAAGGTCCAGGGGCCCTCCTGCTTGAGCACGACCCCCGTCGGACCCGCACCCCATTTCTCGCCGCCGAGGAGATCATCGGTCGCGGTTGGCAAGAGGAAGGCTGGTCCAACGCCCCAGATAACGCCGCCAAGACCCGGCTTCTTTGGTGAAAAGAAAAAGCTCTGCGTGGTGTCGCCAAGGCCGAATTGATGGCCCGAAGGCCCGGCAATGTCGTCCTGCCAGACAACAGGCAGGATGGTGCGCGAAATTACGTTCCAATCCTCGTTGAGGGTGAAAGGAATGACCGGCTGGATGTTGATCGTATACTTGCTGCCGTCTTCAGGCCCATAGCCGCCGTCGTAATTGGCCTGAAACGGCACGCTGATCATCGCGGCCACCGGATTGGAGAGTTTCTTGGCGAGATCGGCGGTCGATTCCTGCGCCTGTGCGCCCAACACAGTTGTTGTCAGAAGGAGCGCGAGGATCAGGCCCTGCGTAAATACTGGTTTCATATTACAACCCCCAAATGCAATACGTTAATAGAAATACAAATCAGAGGTTACATTAGGCAAGGCCAATGGATTTGCCAATAAGGTTCAAAAACGTTCGCGATAGGCTTGTGGCGTGATGCCGACATAGCGAAGGAAGCAGCGGCGCATCGTTTCGTCCGAGCCAAAGCCGCAATGCGCGGCCACACGCCCGACGGAGTTGCCCTGTTCCAGCATGCGACGCGCCGTTTCGAACCTGATTTGTTCGACCCCGCGCGCCGGCGTCAGTCCGGTCTCGCTCAGGTAGTGGCGACAAAAGCTGCGGGCACTCATGTTGGCTTGCTCCGCCAGCCGGATGAGCGAAAGGTCAGAGCGCAAATTGTCGAGGATCCAGGCGTGCAGGCGATCGAAGCGCGTGGCGCTCTCCTGCAGGGCAAGTGTCGCGCTGAATTGCGACTGACCGCCGGGGCGCTTGAAAAATACCACCAGTTGGCGGGCAACGGCGAGTGCTGCCTCACGTCCCAGATCAGCCTCGACGAGCGCGAGGGCAAGGTCTATTCCGGCCGTTACCCCAGCGGATGTCCAGATGGCTCCATCCCTGATGAAAATCGGATCGGGTTCGAGCCTGACATCAGGAAAGCGTTGCGAAAATTCGGCGCAACGCTGCCAATGGGTGACGGCTCTCCGGCCATTGAGAACGCCCGTCGTGGCGAGGAGAAAGGCGCCGCTACAAACCGAGACCGTGCGGCGCGCTTGCGCGGAACTCTGTCCGACCCATTCGACAAGCTCGGGGTCTTCGCAAGCGGCGTTGACGCCCCAGCCGCCGGGGATCACCAATGTGTCGAGGTGGCGGCAATGTTCGGGTAAGGGCTCGGCCGCCAGCACCAACCCTGAGCTTGTGCGTATTTGTGACGACATTCCGACGATGGTCAGCCTGTAGGGCGCCGGGGCGCTGCGGGCGGCGGCGAAGTCGTTTGCGCTCGAAAAAACCTGGAGCGGACCGGATATGTCCAGCACCTGAGCGTCGGCAAAAGCCAATATTTCGATATTGCGCGCGCTTGGCATGAAATGTGGGGCCTTTGGCAAACTTGCCAAAGTCTGATGTCGTAAACTGCCAGAAGTCAATAAGGAGTTCGCCTATGTCTTTTCGCTTTGGCTTTCTTGTTTTTCCAAATGTCCAGCAACTCGATCTTACCGGTCCATATGAAATGTTCGCCTCTGCCACGGGTGCGCAGATGCAGCTCGTCTGGAAGGATCTTGCCCCGGTTCGCTCGGCAACTGGCCTCATGCTGACGCCGACACATACGCTCGCCGATTGCCCTCAGCTCGATGTGATCTGCATACCGGGCGGGGCCGGCGTCAACGCGTTACTCCTGGATGAAGACGTGCTGCAATTTGTGCGCGAACAAGCTGCTGGCACGCGTTACGTGACCTCGGTCTGTACGGGGGCACTCGTCCTCGGCGCTGCAGGACTGCTAAAGGGGAAGCGGGCGACAACGCATTGGAATGCAGTCGATTATCTCGCCCGTTTCGGCGCGACCCATGTCGAGGCCCGCATCGTCAAGGATGGAAATCTCATCACCGCCGGCGGAGTAACCGCAGGGATCGATTTCGGGTTGGCGGTCGTCGCAGAACTCATGGGGCAGCAGGAGGCAGAACGCGTCCAGCTTTCGCTCGAATATGATCCGCATCCGCCATTTTCCTCAGGCACCCCCCGGCAGGCTTCGCCGCAGCTCCTGGCCTTGGCGAGGGAGCGCATCGCTCCGTCCATTGCCGCTCGCGAGGCGATTGTCGCCGAGTGGGAGAAGCGTAACTAAGAACTACTTCCGCCGGGTGAAATCCCGTATCCGCTCGCGCAGGGCGCGAGCGAGGTTCTGGGTGCGTCGGTAGAGGTGCAGTTGCGACGCCGCCTGGCGGGCGGCGCGGTCGGCTCCGGGCGTCAGTCCGATCACCAGCGTCCCGATCAATTCGCGCTCGCGAAAGAGGCGAGAGGCGACGGGGTGGTCGGGGATGGCGCAAGAGTCGGTCCGGTCGATGTTCGGATCGTCGAGGTGGTTCTTCAGCATCTCGATCATCAGGAGCACCCCTGGCGAATAGGCGCCGAGGCTTTCATCGTATGCGGTTTTCCAGGTCCAGGCTTCGCCGGCTTCGACAAAAACGACGAGAACGGCGATGGTCTTGCCGTCGAGTTCAAGCGCGTGGATGCGCGCCAGATCGCGTCCGGCAAGGTTGTTGACAGCTTCCCGGGCAAAGGCGGCGCGGAAACGATCGACGGCCATCGCCGAGCCGCGCTGGCCCTTCCAGCCGCTCGCTTCAAGGGCCAGAAACTCTTCGAGCTTGAGGCGAATGTCTTCTTCGCTGCGGCTGACAGTGTAGGTCAGCTTGCCCTTTTCGGCGAGGCGGCGCCACAGGCGCCGGTACTCCTTGGCGTGGCGGGTGCCGATGGCTTCGCGCAGATAATCGTCGCCGTCGAGCTTGCTTTCGATAAAGGGCCGCTCGACCTGGTTGACGGTTTCGATCGTAAGGTCGCGGTCCATGGCAACCGAGCGGATCAACTGCGCCACCGGCCGGTTGAGCAGCATGTCGGGCAAGACCAGGATCTGCGGCAGCTTCAAATGCTTGCGGCCGATCATGTCGAAGAAATCATTGAGCACGCCGATCGGGTCATCGCGGTCGATCAATGGCGTTCCCTGCGGGCCAAACGAAGTCGCCCAGCCACGGATGATCGAGGCCGAAAGGGCAAAGCCAGGCCTTTCGATCGTATAGGGCATGACGAAGCGCAGCCGGCTCTTCGCGTCGTTTTCGTCGCGCACGACCATCAGGCGCACCTGCCTGTCGTCAAGGCGAGGCATGGCCGGGGCAAGGAAGCGCGGATTGAAGAAGATATTCGGCTCGACGGTGCGGTAGGTCAGGTAGTCGAGTTCTTCGAGAAGTTCGAAGCCGGCGGACGCCGAATAGACCGAGAGCTTACGCGGCACGCCTCGATTGCCGAGCGATTCCTCGATCTGCTTTGCCGCATCCCCCGGATTGTCGAAGCCGGAAAGCTGCGCAATGATCTGTGCGGACGGGCCAGCGGCCAATTCTTCGAGAAGGGGTGTGGCTGCCATCAGATTTCTTCCTTGGCGGGCTTGGCTTCAGACCTGCCGGCAAAAACAAACATTGTTATGCCCAGGCGATAATAGACGGTCAGTGACAGGGTCGCCGCTTCAAACACCATTGAGAATGCGGTGGCGCAGGCGGCGCCCGCCAGGCCATAGATCGGGATCAAAAGTATGCTGAGACAGATGTTTACGACAAGCGTAACTGCGTAGACCGTCGCGCAGATGTTCTGTCTGCCGGCCATATTGAGAAGGCTCTCCGCCGGGCCGACCGATGCACGGGCTACGACGCCGATCACCATGATGAAAAGCAACGGATAACCATCGGTGAACTGCGCGCCGAAAAGGTAAAGAAGCGGCTTGCCGGCAACGAGCAGCAGCATCGCCATGACGAGGGACGGCCAGAAAGTCCAGCGCGCCGTATCGCGGGCGAATTGCCCGAGCTCCGCCTGGTTGTGGCTCTGCATCAGCTCGGAATAGCGTTGCGCCGCCCCGGCCTTTACCGAGAAATAGACGAAATGCACGAGCGCCAGAAGTTTCACCGTGGCGAAGTAGGTTGCGACTTTCTCGGGATCGAGGAAGCGGCCGACCATCAGGACATCGGCATTGGTCAGCAGGAAGAAGAAGCCTTCGACGAGGAAAATCGGCAGGGATACCGCAAACCAGTGGCCGAACTCTATGGTTCTTGGGCCAGGTTCCACCACCGCCTTGAACCGGTGCCGGACGACGAGGAACTGGAACAGGCTCGTCGCATAGGTGGCGATGATCGCCGAGATGATGGCGGTCATCGCGGTCGGGGCAAAACCCGTCACATGGCCGATGCTCATGACGATAAGGGTGAGGATGGGGCGGACGATATAGGTCGGCGTGAGGGCGACAAGCGCCCAGGAGCGCGAGCGCGCCGTGCCGTCGAGTGTGTCGCCAAGTGCAATCATCGGCAGGCAGATAAACCCCGCGATGAACGGCGCGACGTAGTAGGATTCGAGCCTGTCTCGGAAGATATAGACGCCGGCCGCGCCGATAACCGCAACCAGGGTGGTAAGGCCGACGGCAAACGTCTTGCTGGTGAATAGAATGCCGCGCAGATGGTTCAGCTGGCCGCGCTCTAGATATTCCGGGACAAAGCGGATGACGGTGGTCTGGAAGCCGAGGCAGGAAAGGTTTCCAAGGATGACCACCGTCACCCAGACGAGCACGAAGATGCCGTATTCGAACTGGCCCATCCAGCGCGCGAAGATCACCTGCGAAATCAGCGCGATCATGGCGCTGAAAATGCGAACGGAAAAAGCAATGAGCGAGACCCGCTGCGCAACGGCATGCTGGTTCGATCCGTCGAACAGCTGGTCGAGGCGTAAAAGCCATGGATTAAGCTGCTCCGACAGTCGTTTTGGCAATAGAAGGTCTGCAGTTCGTACCGCAGAAATTCGCAAAGGCCGCTCCACTTGTTCAACCCTGGGTATTAGTCCGTAAACGTTTAGAAACGGTTCGGAATGTCAACGCCCCGAAGGTGTGCGCTCACAGGAGAAAAAAGGCCGCGTGGTGAGCGCGGCCCTTTTCATAAGTCATTGATCGGGCGACTTCAGACGAAGGCGCCGTGGCAATGCTTGTACTTCTTGCCGGAACCGCAAGGGCAGGCCTCGTTGCGGCCGACCTTGCCCCAGGTCTTCGGATTTTTAGGATCGCGGTCGGCGGGGTCTACCACCCGAAGATCTTCCTGCACCGCGAGGACGCTGCCTTCGCCAAAATCATCTTCGCCGGTGAAGCCGTCGATGTGATGGCCTTCCATAACCGGGAGCGCCGGTTCAGGGGCGGCTGCGGCTTCGCGCACGAGTTCGACACGCATCAGTTGCGAGGTCACGTTCTGGCGCAAGTTGACGAGCATCGTCTGGAAGAGCTCGAAGCCTTCGGTCTTGTACTCGTTGAGGGGATCGCGCTGCGCATAGCCGCGGAAGCCGACGACCGAACGCAAATGGTCGAGATTGACCAGATGCTCGCGCCAAAGCGCATCGAGCGACTGGAGGATTACCGACTTCTCGACATAGGCCATGATCTCGGGGCCGAAACGCTCGGCGCGATCTGCTGCCGCCTTTTCGACCGCCTCTGTCAGGCGCTCGCGAATGTCGTCCGGCGTAATGCCGTCCTCGAGCGCCCATTCGGTGACGGGCAGGTCGAGATTGAGGATGTTACGGACGTCCTCATCGAGCTGCTTGATGTTCCACTGCTCGGCATAGGCGCCTTCCGGCGTATGACGGGCGAGAAGGTCGTCGATGACGTCCTCGCGCATTTCCCTGGTGGTCTGGCTGAGATCGGTGCCATCCATCAATTCGATGCGCTGTTCGAAGATCACCTTGCGCTGATCATTCATCACGTCGTCGTATTTTAGAAGGTTCTTGCGGATGTCGAAGTTGCGCGCCTCGACCTTCTTCTGCGCCTTTTCGAGCGCCTTGTTGATCCAGGGGTGGACGATGGCTTCGTCCTCCTTGAGGCCGAGCTTCTGCAGCATGCCGTCCATGCGCTCGGAACCGAAAATGCGCATGAGGTCGTCCTGCAGCGACAGGAAGAACTTCGAGCGGCCGGGGTCGCCCTGACGGCCGGATCGGCCACGCAGCTGGTTGTCGATGCGGCGGCTTTCATGGCGCTCGGTAGCAAGAACGTAGAGACCGCCGGCGGCAAGTGCCTTTTCCTTCAGCCGCGCAATATCGGCGCGGATTGCGGCTTCCTTGGCGCTGCGCTCGTCGCCTGCCGGCATATCGTCCAGTTCGGCCTTGATCCGCATGTCGAGATTGCCGCCGAGCTGGATATCAGTACCGCGACCGGCCATGTTCGTGGCGATGGTCAGCGCACCCGGGACGCCCGCCTGCGCGACGATGAATGCTTCCTGCTCATGGTAACGGGCGTTCAGGACCTGGAAGTCCTTGAAGCCTTCCTTGCGCAGGCGTTCGGCAAGCAGTTCGGACTTCTCGATCGACGTCGTTCCGACGAGGACCGGCTGGCCCTTGCCTGTCGCTTCGCGGATGTCACGGATGATAGCCTTGTATTTCTCCTCGACGGTCCGGTAGACCTCGTCGTCCTCATCCTTGCGCTGGACGGGAAGATTGGTCGGAATTTCGGTGACTTCGAGGCCGTAAATATTGGCAAACTCTTCGGCTTCCGTCGAAGCGGTACCGGTCATCCCTGCTAGCTTCTTGTACATGCGGAAGTAGTTCTGGAAGGTGATGGATGCCAGCGTCTGGTTTTCGGGCTGGATCGTCACATGTTCCTTGGCTTCGAGTGCCTGGTGCAGGCCTTCCGAGAAACGGCGGCCCGGCATCATGCGGCCGGTGAACTCGTCAATGATGACGATTTCGTCGCCGCGGACGATGTAGTCCTTGTCTTTCTGGAACAGCTTGTGGGCGCGCAACGCATTGTTGACGTGGTGCACCACCGCAACGTTCTCGATGTCGTAAAGGCCTTCGCCCTTGAGGTGGCCGGCATCGCGCAGCAGATTTTCGAGCTTCTCGGTGCCTTCTTCGGTGAAGATCGCGGTCTTCTGCTTTTCGTCGACTTCGTAGTCTTCCGGTTTCAACGGCAGGATGAACGTGTCGATCAGATTGTAGAAGTCGGAGCGGTCGTCGAGCGGACCGGAAATGATGAGCGGCGTGCGCGCCTCATCGACGAGGATCGAATCCACTTCGTCGACGATCGCGTAGTTGTGGGGCCGCTGCACCATCTGCGCGCGCTCATACTTCATGTTGTCGCGCAGATAATCGAAGCCGAGTTCATTATTCGTGGCGTAGGTGATATCGGAATTATAGGCCGCTGCGCGTTCCTCGTCGTCGAGACCATGAACGATGATGCCGTAGGTCAGGCCGAGGAAATTGTAGACCTGGCCCATCCAGTGCGCGTCACGCGTTGCAAGGTAATCGTTCACAGTCACGACGTGAACGCCCTTGCCTTCGAGGGCGTTCAGGTAGACGGGCAGCGTTGCAACCAGCGTCTTGCCTTCGCCGGTGCGCATTTCCGCAATGCCGCCATGGTGTAGCACCATGCCGCCAATCAACTGCACGTCGAAGGGGCGCATGCCGAGGACACGCTTGGCCGCCTCGCGTGCGACCGCGAATGCCGGTACCAGCAGGTCGTCGAGCTTGGTGCCCTCGGCGAGCTTCGCGCGGAATTCCGCGGTCTTCGCCTTCAGTTGCTCGTCGGTAAGTGATGACATTTCCGCTTCAAGCGCATTGATTTCCTCAACGCGAGGTTTGAAGCCTCTGACACGGCGCTCGTTCGAGGAGCCGAAAATCTTGCGGGCAAGGCCGCCGAAACTGACCATCCCTGGTCCTCTCTAATCCGTTTTGCCAGGAAACCCGGCATTTAATGGCGCCCGCCGCCCGCATGAAGCATGCCTGTTACAATACGGACACCAAGCCAAATCTATAAGCGTATGGTTGCCAAGCTATCTGGACGCAAAGCCGATGGACAGATAAGAGGGGTCCCGAATTATGTCAATGTTGAAGCAGCAAGCGATTGATCGCTTCGCCATAGCAAAATTCTGCCGCATTCCTAGCACGTACCGGTCCTTCCGAGGAGAAATTGACCATGACGCATATACGTAAAACCCTTTCATTGATGACTGCTGCTTTGCTTTTGACCGGTGTTTCCACTCTGGCCATGGCTCAGGACGCAGGAAAAACAGAAGCTCCGAAGCCCGATGCGACCCAGGCAGAGCCCGCGAAAGTCGATCCGAACAAGGTTCTTGCAACCGTCAACGGTGAGAAAGTTACCGTGAAGGACGTAGACCAGATTGCCGCCGATCTTGATCCGCAGTTTTCGCGCCTGCCGGAAGAGCAGCGGCGTTTGGCCGCTCTTGCCGCAATCATCGACATCAAGTCGCTGGCGGCAAAGGCGGAGTCCGAGAAGCTCGACCAGACACCGGAATTCCAGGCACGCCTTGAATTCCTCAAGGATCGCGCGCTTCACAACGACTATTTTAAGCAGCAGGTCGTCGACAAGATCACCGATGCCGACATCCGCGCTCGCTACGACAAGGAAATAGCTGCCATGCCGCCGCAGAATGAGGTGCGCGCGCGCCACATTCTGGTGAAGACCAAGGAAGAAGCCGAGGCCATCATCAAGGAACTCGATGGCGGCGCATCGTTCGAGGACGTTGCCAAGGCCAAGTCGACCGATGGTTCGGCGGCCCAGGGAGGCGATCTCGGCTATTTCGGACCGGGCCAGATGGTACCGGAATTCGAAAAGGCAGCCAACGAGCTCGAAATCGGCAAGTATACCAAGGTGCCGGTGCAGACCCAGTTCGGCTTCCACGTGATCAAGCTCGAAGACAAGCGCGTGCAGCAGCCGCCGGCATTCGACCAGGTCAAGGAGCAGGTAAAGTCGATCCTCATTCGCGAGCGTTACCTTGACCTCGTAAAGAAGGACCGCGGCGACTTGAAGATCGAATATGGCGATCCTGAAACCGAAAAGGCCATGAAGGCCGCCATGGAAGCGCAGCAGCAACAGTAATTGATAGGGACCCGGCGTTCATGCGACGGGTCCCTATGCTCTCCCACCTTGTCAAAAGCGCTTTTCGAGGTCGCCCAATGTCTACGTCTGTCTCGCCGCTGGCACCGAAACACTATCCTGCCATGCCGGATATCCATGGGGTCAGGATCGCCACTGCCGAGGCCGGAATAAAGTACAAGGGCCGTACCGACGTCCTCATGATCGTCTTTGACAAGCCGGCAGCGGTCGCCGGCGTTTTCACCAGGTCTAAATGTCCCTCCGCTGCGGTCGATTTCTGCCGCGACAGCCTCGAAAGCGGGAAAGCGCGTGCGGTTGTCGTCAATTCGGGCAATGCCAACGCCTTTACCGGCAAGAAAGGCCGCGAATCGACCAAACTGACCGCAGCAGCAGCAGCAAAGGCCGTGGGCTGCAAAACCGGGGAAGTGTTTCTCGCGTCTACGGGCGTCATCGGCGAGCCTCTGGACGCCGGCAAGTTCAGCCATCTCCTTGCTGATATGACGAAGAAGGCCGTGCCCGGCTTCTGGCAGGAAGCCGCAAGCGCAATCATGACGACCGACACATTCCCCAAGGTCGCGACGGAAACGGTCCTGCTTGGCGGCGTACCGGTCACCATCAACGGCATCGCCAAGGGCGCCGGGATGATCGCGCCTGACATGGCGACCATGTTGTCGTTCGTTGCGACCGATGCCCCGATCGAGTCGGATGTGCTGCAGAAGCTCCTGTCGAAATCCGTAGGCAAAAGCTTCAATTCCGTTACCGTCGACAGCGATACATCCACCTCCGATACGCTTCTGCTGTTTGCAACGGGCTCGGCAGCCGAACGCGGCGCCGAGCTTGTCACCAAGGTCAAAGACAAGCGGCTGAAAGATTTCAAGAAGGCGCTCGACCGGATCCTCAAAAACCTCGCCCTGCAGGTCGTTCGCGACGGCGAGGGTGCACGCAAGATGCTTGAGATCAACGTGACCGGCGCAAAGTCCGACGGTTCGGCCAAGCGCATTGCTCTGTCGATCGCCAATTCGCCTCTCGTCAAGACCGCTGCCGCAGGCGAGGACGCCAATTGGGGCCGTATTGTCATGGCCGTAGGCAAGGCAGGCGAACCGGCCGACCGCGACCGCCTTGCCATCTGGTTCGGCGACATTCGCGTTGCCCGCGACGGTGAACGCGATCCGGACTATTCTGAAGACGCAACCTCTGATTACATGAAGAATGAGGATGTCAAAATCCGAGTCGATATAGGCCTCGGCAAGGGCAAGGCAACTGTTTGGACCTGCGACCTGACGAAGGAATATGTCGCCATCAACGGCGATTATCGCAGCTAGGCGGGCTTGCTCATACAAGGATAGCGAATGCAACTGGCGAAGATCAGACAGATTGAGGCGGTTGGATTCAGGGCTTGGCCAGCGTCCTCGGTTCATTACGATGGAAGCTGGGCCATTCGCATTACCGCGAGTCATCCCTCGAAACGGCTGAATTCGGTCAATCCGCTCGATCCCGGGGATGTTGCCGATATGGAAAATCGCGTCGCGCGCGCAGCGCAGCGCTTTCGCGCCTATGGGAGGCCGCCAACGTTCCGGCTATCGCCGCTGGCGCCACAGGAGCTCGATACCTATCTTGAAAGCATAGGTTGGGCGCGCTTCGATGAATCGATGGTCATGGTTGCCGACCTCGCGCATGTCGATGTCGGCGACGCCATCGATCAAATACCGCTCAAGGACATCGGCAGGTTCATCGATGCTTCGATCAAGGTCCAGGGAGATGATCCTTCAGTGAAGCCTGGCCTTTTCGAAGTGATCAGCGGGATCAAACCTTCAAAGGGACTTTTTGTCGTCGAGGAGAACGCCGAGCCGGTTGCAACCGCGATCGGTGTTCAGGACGGCGCTCTCGTTGGCCTGTTCAACATCAGCACCGCAGCCGAGCGCCGGCGCGCCGGGCTGGGGCGCGCGATCGTGCGCTCGGCACTGAAGTGGGCCGAACAGCACGGGGCAAAAAAGGCATGGCTGCAGGTCGAGGTCGAAAATACCGCCGCGATCGGGCTCTACGAACAATTGGGTTTCAAGGAAGCCTATCGTTACGTCTACAGGCAGGCGCCCGATCATGAGTGAGCGCGTGTCGCACCCGATCCTTCTCGTTACGGCCTGCGCCCTTGTTGACGCCGACGGGCGCGTGCTCCTGACCCAGCGCCCTGAAGGCAAATCGCTCGCGGGGCTCTGGGAGTTTCCCGGCGGCAAGGTCGATCCGGGTGAAACGCCCGAAGAGAGTCTCATTCGCGAACTGCATGAAGAGCTCGGCATCACCGTCAAGCCGGCCTGTCTCGCGCCGCTAACCTTCGCGAGCCATACTTATGAGACTTTTCACCTCTTGATGCCGCTGTTCATCTGCCGCCGCTATGAGGGTATTCCCCGTCCGATGGAAGGGCAGGCGCTGAAATGGGTAAGGGCAAGAGACATGCGCGACTATCCAATGCCGCCTGCCGACATACCTCTGATCCCGTTTCTGATCGATCTCCTTTGAACACAACTGTAAATTGCCAAGTCTTCCAAGTGTTAATGAATCCTTCACCTGATTGAGCGACTTTTAGCCGAATTGGGGCAATGAAGTTCAGGTGGGGCATGGCGCGCAAGGAAGACTATCGCGAGGATGAACCGCGGCTGTCAGGTACGCTAATGAATGCGGGTACCGGGCTGCTGCGCATCACTTTGCTATTCGGTTCGGCTGCCATTGCACTGGCGCTGATCATAGCGCCGCTGGCCGATCGCGGCTCGCAGTCCGTCGTCGATTATTCCGCTGGCCGGTCTCTCGACGAGATGGCAACCGGCTCCATCCGGAAAGACGATCCATCGACTAAGACCTATACGATTCACCGTAGCGTATTGCAGCGATCGCCAAATGCGGTTTGCATTATAAAAAGCGACGGTTCGCAAAGCGGCGACTGCTGATCGCTATTTCTTCTCAAGGTTTTCGACGCTGGTGAGAAAATCCGCGAGCTTGGCCTTGGCCGAGCCTGGTTTCAGCGGCTTTTGCTGCGACTCATGCGCCGCCCACCCGGACATCCAGATAAACGAGACTGTCGCCCTTATGCGCCCGTCCGGGTCACTGAAGCGTTCCGCGTAGATTTCCGCAACGCGCGCGAAGAAGCGCCGCGACATCGGCTTGCGCGAGCGCCCGAGAAGGACGTTCTGCATGCCCATGGCCCGCAAATCGCGCATCAGGTGAAACGCGGTATCGTACCGGACCGTGTAGGTTTCGATATCGGTGACCGGCAAAGTGAAGCCGGCCCGCTGCAGCAGTGCACCGACATCGCGCACATCCGCAAACGGCGCGACGCGCGGGGATGCGCCGCCGTAAATTTCACTCTCGGCCGCGAGCAGGCATTCGCGCAGTTCGCCAAGCGTGTTCTCACCCGCCATGGCACCAAGGAAGAGGCCATCTGGTTTAAGGGCGCGCCTTATTTGCAGCAGCGTGCCGGGCGTATCGTTGGTCAGGTGCAGCGAAAGCAGGGATATGATCAGGTCTATGGACCCGGCCTTGAGCGGCAATGCCTCCTCGTCGGCGACAACCCCGGGAAACGACCGATCAAGAAAGCTTGCATCATGTTCAACGCGCAAGATGCTCTCGACCTTGCCCGAGCGCAGCAGAGCCTGCGCCCCGAGGCCATTATGGCCAGCGAGATCGACCGCCACATCGAAGCGGCGCTCGACAGCCGAAAGACGTTCTTCGAGATCGTCGGCTGCCCGCCCGAGCAGAAAATCGGCGGAGGTGCCGTGCTGGCGCAACGCCCGCAGGCGCCGTGTCAGCAACAATGCCCGATCGAAAACCTGATGCCGTTCCATTCCGAAATTCTCTGATAAATGTATAGTCAACGGGTAGATGCGTCGCCTTGGAACGAATTGCAATGAAAACCCGAGCGGAAACCTTCAAGCAGACGGCGCATGGGCTTGCGAAAGGGCTGACACGCCAGTTCGCCACGCTGTTGTTTCCGCCGTTGTGTTCGGGCTGCGAGCGGCTTGTCGCGGAACCCGGCAGTCTTTGCGGTGCATGCTGGGCCAAGGTTCGCTTTATCGAGAAGCCCTACTGTCCAGTTCTCGGGACGCCATTCAGCCACGATCTTGGCGCCGAAATCCTCTCCGCCGAAGCAATCGCCGATCCGCCGCCTTTCGAGCGCGCCCGTTCGGTAGCCGTGCATGAGGGCGTTGTAGCCGAGATGGTGCAGGGGCTGAAATATAATGACCGAACCGATCTTGGACCATGGATGGCTCGCTGGATGCTGCGCGCTGGCACCGAACTGCTTGACGGTTGCGATATTATCGTGCCGGTACCGCTCCACGCACGGCGCTTCTGGTTTCGCCGCTTCAACCAATCGGCTGAACTCGCCCGGCATGTTGCGCGTCTTGCCGGCAAGACCTTCGATCCTGATGCGCTCAAACGTGTGAAACGCACGCGCCAGCAGGTCGGTCTCGGCTCGAATGCGCGCAGGCTCAACATGAGCGGCGCTTTCAAGGTGCCGGAGGCACAAGAAATCAAGGTCCGGGGCCGCCGCGTGCTTCTCATCGACGACGTCTATACAACCGGGGCTACCGTGAAGGCTGCGTCGCGCGCATTGCTGCGCGGGGGTGCGTCAAGGGTCGATGTTCTCACTTTCAGCCGTGCGCTGGCAAAAGAATTGCCCATCTGACGGCGAGATGTCGCAAAGTTCAGGTCTTTCCGCGTTGATTTTTCATGCCTATATAGGGAGTAATGTGGAGTATTCGAATGGTTGATGTAACAATCTATACGCGCAATGGTTGCGGCTATTGCACGGCGGCAAAGAGCCTCCTTGCTGAGAAAGGCGTCGCCTTCGTCGAGCACAATGCAAGCCTCGAGCCGTCGGCGCGTCAGGATATGCTGGCGCGTGCCAATGGCCGCACGACATTCCCGCAAATTTTCATCGGCCAGACTCATGTCGGCGGATGCGATGATCTCTATGCGCTTGAAAACCAGGGCCGGCTCGACACGCTGTTGAAGACCGGCGAACTCGCTTGAGGATGATCCAATGACGTCATTTCGTGCAGCCGCCATCCAGATGCGCTCCGGCGTCGATCCAGAACGCAATGCCGCTGACCTTGCCGAATATGTGGCGGATGCGGCTGGCAAAGGCGCTGTCTACGTGCAGACGCCGGAAATGACCGGCGCGTTGCAGCGGGACCGCAAGACGCTGGCAAGCGTGCTCAAGGGCGAAGCAGACGATGTCATCGTGCGAACGGCTTCGGCGCTTGCCGCGAAACATGGCATCCATCTTCACATCGGGTCGACGGCGATCGCCCGTGATGACGGCAAGATTGCCAACCGCGCATTCGTATTCGGTCCAGACGGCAAGATGCTGACGCGCTACGACAAGATCCACATGTTCGACGTTGACCTCGACAATGGTGAGAGCTGGCGCGAATCCGCTGTGTATGCGCCCGGCGCTGATACCGTCGTAATCGATCTGCCGTTTGCTCGCCTCGGGCTTGCCATCTGCTACGACGTGCGTTTCCCGCAGCTTTTCCGCGCTCAGGCGCTTGCCGGTGCCTCGGTTATATCGGCTCCGGCCGCCTTCACCCGGCAGACCGGTGAGGCGCACTGGCATGTGCTGCAACGGGCCCGGGCGATTGAAAACGGCGCCTTCATGATCTCGGCTGCTCAGGGCGGCGTGCATGAAGACGGGCGCGAGACCTTCGGTCAATCGCTGATCGTCGCTCCCTGGGGTGAAGTTCTCGCAGAGGCTGCCCACGCCGATCCCGCGATCATTGTCGCCGATATCGATCCGGCACTCAGCGCCGCCGCGCGTGCGAAAGTACCGAACCTCAAGAATGCGCGTCCGTTCGGATTGATCGTCGAAAATGACGGCGAAAAGACAAGGCTCGACGTCGCATCATGATCCGGTTTTCGCTCCATTGCGAGCACGACCATGAATTCGAAGGGTGGTTCCGCAGCAATGACGACTTCGATTCCCAGGTGGGGAAGGGACTGCTAGCCTGCCCGACTTGCGGCTCGTACAACATCGGCAAAGCGCTGATGGCGCCATCGGTGACGACCGGGCGTCAGAAGGAGAAGATCGCCGTTGCCATGAGCAAGATGGTCAGCGAGCTCAAAGAAATGACCAGAAAGGTGCGCGAGAATGCCGATTATGTCGGCAGTGACTTTGCCGAAGAGGCGCGCAAGATCCATTTCGGCGAGGTGCAAAAGCGCGGCATTTATGGCGAAGCTTCCCAGGAGGAGGTCAAGTCGCTTCTCGATGACGGTGTCGACGTGATGCCGCTTCCGGTCTTTCCCGAAGAGCGCAATTGATCTTGCTGCGTTGATGCCAATGGCTAAGGTTCACCTCTCCGGACCGAGGTGATTCTCCCCATGCAATTATTGAACTCCGCTGCCGTTCTGCTGGTTCTCACCGGCGCCTTCCTTGGGCTGACGCTTCCTTTCGGCAAGCTCGCATTCGTGGCAGGTGTTGCGCCGTCGCTCTGGGCATTCGTCATTTCACTCGGCGCCGGGACGGTGCTGCTGACGGCCTTTCTCGTCATGGGCAAGCGGCCGCAACTCAATGCGCACATGCTGCGCTATTACGTTATCACCGCGCTCGTTTCCTACGCCGTTCCCAACCTGATGACGCTTTCGGCCATCCCGCATCTCGGATCCGGCTATACCGGCATCATGTACACGCTGTCGCCGGTCTTCACCTTGCTGTTTTCTGTCATGTTGAAGTTGCGCAGGCCAAGTCCACTCGGCCTCCTCGGCATTTTTGTCGGCTTTATCGGCGCCGTCATCGTCGGCTTCACCCGCGGTCAGGTCGGGCAGCCGGCCGAGCCGCTTTGGGTTGCCATCGGTTTGCTTATTCCGGTTCTGCTCGCGCTCGGCAACGTCTACCGCACGGTCGACTGGCCGGCAGGCGCCGATCCGACCGAGCTTGCAGCTGGCAGTCACCTTATGACGGCGCTGCTCCTAATCCCGATCATTTTATATTTGATGGGCGGCTTTCCGGTTGCGCCGCTTCGCGGCATTCCTTGGCTTGTTGTCGCGCAAGTGGTGGCTTCTGCCTGCATGTTCGCGCTGTACTTTCGGCTGCAGGCGGTGGGCGGCCCGGTCTATCTCAGCCAGATCGGCTATGTGGGCGCGGCAGTTGCGCTGCTTGCCGGGACGTTATTTCTCGGCGAAATCTACCAGCTTGCAACCTGGGGAGGCGCCCTCATCATCACAATCGGCGTGCTGATGACGACGAAGGCCCAGCGCATGGAAGCCAAGGCGCTGGTGGCAACTAAGGCCGCGTAGCCAGCACCATATAGTTGACGTCGGTATCGCGGGAGCGGTTCCAGCTATCGCTGAGCGGACTGTAAGATACGCCTATCTTCTCGACGACTTCCAATCCGGATTGCCGCAGCGCGGCTTCGAGTTCTTCCGGGCGGACGAGCTTTTCATATTGGTGGGTTCCGCGCGGCAACCACCGCAAGACATACTCGGCTCCAAATATTGCGAGCCCCAGCGCCTTCAATGTCCGGTTGATGGTGGCAACGAAGGTCAGTCCGCCGGGCTTTACCATCTGCGCGCAGGCCGACATGTAAAGTTCGACATCGGCGACATGCTCGACCACTTCCATATTGAGGACGACGTCGAACTGTTCGCCGGCCTCCGCCAGCGCTTCTGCCGTTGTCGCCCGATAATCGATGGCAAGGCCGCTCTGCGCGGCGTGTATTTTGGCAACCTCGATATTGGTCTCGCCGGCGTCGGCGCCGACAACCGTTGCGCCAAGCCGCGCCATGGGCTCGCACAGAAGTCCGCCGCCGCAGCCGATATCGAGAATGCGCAGGCCGGAAAACGGCATCGGCGTATGAGGGTCGATACCATAATGGCCGCAGACCTTTTCCTTGATGTAGGCAAGGCGGGTTGGATTGAACTTGTGCAGCGGGCGGAACTTGCCCTGCGGGTTCCACCACTCGGCTGCCATGCGAGAGAACCGCTCGACTTCTGCGGCATCGATTGTAGTGCGCTCGGTTGTCGCCATGGCCTCATCCTCTTTGACTGTTTTCGAGTGGCCTGTTCCGGGAGGCAATGTCAAGGCGCAATGCTTGCTCAGACTTCCAATTGAGCCCAGTTTGCGAGGGCCAAGCCGCCGCTGATCCTTTGATAGTGCCGCGTATTGTTGCTCACAAGAACGGCGCCAACAGAGATCGAGTGTGCAGCGATCATCATATCGAGTTCGCCAATCGGCTGGCCGGTCGACACAAGCTGATGACGAATGCCGGCATAATATTCAGCGGCAACCGCATCCCAGGCCAGGACGCGAACAATCTGGAAAAATCGCGAAATTTCACCATGAAGACGATGGTTTTCAGGTATCCGTTTCAGGCCGTAAAGCAGCTCCGCTTTCGTGATGGCAGAGACGCAGACATCGGAAGGCTGCAATTCTGAGAGCTTTTCATCGATTTTCGGCGAGTGACCCTTGATGATGTAGCTCGCAATATCTGTATCCAACATATGGAGCATGGAGCGCCTAGCTTTCGAAATATCACTAATCGGTTAAGTCAATCGTTTTCGTCAAAGAAGCTACGCTCCACGGGAAACGCATTCATTGGGCGCTCGCCCATAAAATCATCAGGGACTTCGACGGAGTTCCTCAACTCGAAGAAGTCGGCCCAGACACGAGCTCCTGGCCGCGTCGAAAGAATGACGTCTCCCGTGCGGTCATCACGGGAAACGTAGACTTCGTCGCCATCGAAGCGAAAATCAGCCGGCAACCGTACGGCCTGGCTCGCGCCGTTCTTAAAAAGCTTGGCAATGCGCACTTCGGTCATCTCTCTGCCTCTCAAAGTATATGCAATAGTATATACGCCCATCAGCCGGCATTTTCAACATGGGCGGCACACACCCGATTTCACCCCGGCAAATCTGTTCGCATTCTTGCAGTCGGCGGATAATTTCGTTATGGGAGGCCGCATTCATTTGGCAAAGAGCCAGTTCATTTCAAACGACTCTTTTCCGACCCAGTTTTCAGGCCTTTCCAGAACGGTAATTTCCATGGCACGCATCGTGATGAAATTCGGCGGCACTTCGGTGGCCGATATTGACCGCATCCGCAATGTGGCCAGGCATGTCAAACGCGAGGTCGACGCCGGGCACGAGGTTGCCGTCGTCGTCTCGGCAATGGCCGGAAAGACCAACGAGCTCGTGGGCTGGACGAGGCAGACGTCGCCGATGCATGACGCCCGCGAGTATGACGCCATCGTAGCCTCGGGCGAACAGGTAACGTCCGGGCTCCTTGCCATCGCTCTGCAATCAATGGGTATCCATGCCCGCTCCTGGCAAGGCTGGCAGATACCGATCAAGACCGACAATGCGCATGGTGCGGCCCGCATCGTCGACATCGACGGCTCCTTTCTGATCGAGCGCTTCCAGGAGGGCCAGGTCGCGGTGATCGCGGGATTCCAGGGCATCGGCCCGGACAACCGCATAGCGACACTCGGGCGCGGCGGTTCCGATACCAGCGCCGTCGCCATCGCCGCGGCAGTTAAGGCCGATCGCTGCGATATCTATACAGACGTCGACGGCGTCTATACGACCGATCCGCGCGTCGAACCCAAGGCGCGGCGGCTTTCGCGCATTTCCTTCGAAGAAATGCTCGAAATGGCCTCGCTCGGCGCCAAGGTGCTGCAGGTCCGTTCGGTCGAGCTTGCCATGGTGCACAAAGTGCGCACATTTGTCAGATCCAGCTTCGAGGATCCCGATGCACCGGGCATGGGCGATCTGATCAATCCGCCCGGAACACTTATTTGCGACGAGGAAGAAATCGTGGAACAGCAGGTTGTCACAGGAATTGCCTACGCCAAGGACGAGGCCCAGATTTCGTTGCGGCGTGTTGCTGACCGCCCCGGCATTTCCGCCGGCATCTTCGGCCCGCTCGCCGAAGCGCACATCAATGTCGACATGATCGTTCAGAACATTTCCGAGGACGGGTCGAAGACCGACATGACGTTCACGGTCCCGACCGGCGATCTCGACAAGGCCCTCGTTGTTCTCGAGAAGGTCAAGCAGGATGTCGGTTTCGACGTGATTCAGTCCGAAGCCGGCATGGTCAAGGTTTCCGTCATCGGCATCGGCATGCGCAGCCATGCGGGCGTCGCTGCCACGGCGTTCCGCGCCCTTGCAGACAAGGGAATCAACATCCGCGCCATCACGACTTCCGAGATCAAGATCTCGATCCTGATCGATGGACCATACGCGGAACTCGCCGTACGCACTTTGCATTCTGTGTACGGTCTCGATAAGCATTAACGAGCGAGATTCTGTTTGTCGGCGTTCGTGCCGACTGACATGATGGATCGACTGATTTGGTGAGGTCCCGGCGGCCTTGCCATAATTGACAATGGGAGAAAGGCATCCGGTGCCTACACGCGACCCGATAAGTGGCCCTCGTGTGATGCTGAAGCGCCTCCGCGAACTGATGGCGGAGGCTCTTGAGCCGCAGGAGAGGCTCGACCGCATTGTTCGCGAAATTGCGCAGAACATGGTCGCGGAAGTGTGCTCGTTCTACGTGCTGCGCTCCGATGGGGTTCTCGAACTATACGCAACCGAAGGTCTCAATCCTTCGGCCGTCCACCTGGCGCAGCTGCGCCTTGGTCAGGGTCTCGTCGGCACGATTGCCGCAAGCGCTCGCCCGCTCAACCTGACCGATGCGCAAGCCCATCCGGCCTTCGCGTATCTGCCGGAAACGGGCGAAGAAATTTATAACTCCTTCCTCGGCGTGCCCATCTTGAGGGCAGGGCGCACGCTCGGCGTTCTCGTCGTTCAGAACCGCACCAAGCGCGTCTACCGCGAGGATGAGGTCGAGGCGCTCGAGACCACGGCCATGGTGCTTGCCGAAATGGTTGCGGCCGGCGATATCCCCCGCATCGCACGGCCCGGTGTCGAACTCGACCTTGGCAAGCCGATGAGCTTCAGCGGCAGCGCGTTCAACGATGGGGTTGGTCTCGGGCACGTCGTGCTGCACGAGCCGCGCATCGTCGTAACCAACCTCTTCAACGAAGACATCAATGCCGAAATCGACAGGCTCGAGAGCTCGCTTGGGTCCTTGCGTATTTCCATCGACGACATGCTGTCGCGGCGTGACGTGGCGTTCGAAGGCGAGCACCGGGAGGTGCTTGAGGCCTATCGCATGTTTGCTCACGATACCGGCTGGGTGCGGCGCCTTGAGGAGGCGATCCGCAACGGCCTGACTGCGGAAGCCGCAGTCGAGAAGGTGCAGAGCGATACGCGCGCCCGCATGATGCATCTGACCGACCCCTATATGCGCGAGCGGCTGAGCGATTTCGACGACCTTGCCAATCGGCTGCTGCGCCAGCTGATGGGGCGCGATGTCAAGACCATGGCTGGAACGCTGGCGAAGGACGCGATCATAATCGCCCGCTCGATGGGCGCTGCCGAGCTTCTCGACTATCCGCGCGAACGCCTGCGGGGACTTGTGCTCGAAGACGGGGCGGCGACCAGCCACGTGGTCATCGTGGCGCGCGCCATGGGCATTCCGGTAGCGGGCCAGGTCAAGGGCGTCGTTTCCATGGCGGAAAACAACGATGCCGTGATCGTCGACGGCGATGACGGGCGCGTGCATCTGCGGCCGCAATCGGAACTCGAGGCTGCCTATTCGGAGAAGGTGCGGTTCCGCGCCAAGCGCCAGGCCCTCTATCGCGAATCGCGCGACAAGCCGTCGATTACCAAGGATGGCATCGCGATCAAGCTGTTGATGAATGCCGGCCTTTTGGTGGATCTTCCGCAGCTTGCCGAAGCCGGGGCGGCGGGCATTGGCCTCTTCAGGACCGAGCTCCAGTTCATGATTGCATCGACCTTCCCGCGCGCAGAACAGCAGGAGCGGCTCTATCGGTCCGTGCTCGAAGCCGCCGGCGACCGGCCGGTCACCTTCCGTACGCTCGATATTGGCGGCGACAAGGTGCTCCCCTACTTCCGCAGCAACGTAAATGAAGAAAACCCGGCGATGGGCTGGCGGGCCTTGCGCCTCACGCTCGATCGGCCGGGCCTCCTGCGCACGCAGGTACGCGCCCTGCTCAAGGCCGCCGGCGGCCGCGAATTGCGCCTGATGCTGCCGATGGTCACGGAAGTGCAGGAAGTGCGCAAGGCCAGCGAACTGATCAACCGCGAGGTCCAGCACCTGTCGCGCTTTGCCTATGATCTGCCGACACGCGTCAAGATCGGAGCCATGGTCGAAGTGCCGTCGCTGCTGTGGCAGCTCGACGAATTGATGGCCGAAGTCGATTTCGTATCAGTCGGCTCCAACGACCTCTTCCAGTTCGTCATGGCGGTCGACCGGGGCAATTCGATCATCAACAATCGCTTCGACAATCTCTCGGTGCCGTTCCTGAGGGTGCTGCGCCAGATCGCCGAGGCGGGCGAGCGCAACAATACGAGTGTGACGCTTTGCGGTGAAATGGCGGGCAAGCCCTTGTCATCCATGGCGTTGATCGGGCTCGGCTATCGTTCCATTTCAATGTCGCCGGCCGCGATCGGTCCTGTCAAAGCCATGCTCGGCTCACTGGACGTTGGCGAACTTAGCGCCCAGCTCAAGGACGCGATCGACAATCACGGCGAGACCGGCACGTTGCGCAATTTTCTTACGAAGTACGCAGAGCGAGCTGGCGTTCCACTCTAGAGGTTTTGAATAATGTCCATTCCGCAGGATCGTATGGATCAGCTGCTGAAGCGTTTCTCCATGATGGAAACGCAGATGTCGAGCAATCCCGATTCCGAAACCTATGTGAAGCTCGCATCGGAATATTCCGAGCTCGAGCCCGTGGTCGCCAAGATCCGTGAGCTTCTGGCCGCGCGCAGCGAGGCCGATGGGCTGCAGGCAATGCTCGATGATGCAGCGACCGATCGGGATATGCGCGAGCTTGCCGAGGCGGAACTGCCGGAGATCGACGAGCGGATCGGCGAACTCGAAAAGGACATCCAGGTCCTGCTCCTGCCGAAGGATGTCGCCGACGAGCGCAACGCGATCCTCGAAATCCGTGCCGGGACGGGCGGTTCGGAAGCAGCGCTTTTTGCTGGCGATCTCTTTCGCATGTATGAGCGTTACGCAGCCGCCAATGGCTGGCGCGTCGAGCTCATTTCGGCAAGCGACGGCGAAGCCGGCGGTTACAAGGAAGTCATTGCCATGGTCTCCGGCAAGGGGGTGTTTGCCAAGCTCAAGTTCGAATCCGGTGTACACCGCGTGCAGCGTGTCCCCGATACGGAAGCCAGCGGGCGCATTCATACTTCGGCAGCAACCGTGGCGGTTCTGCCCGAAGCCGAGGAAATCGATATCGATATCCGCCAGGAGGACATCCGCATCGATACGATGCGCGCCTCCGGTTCCGGCGGCCAGCACGTCAACACCACCGATTCGGCCGTCCGCATCACCCACATCCCGTCCGGCATCGTCGTCGTTCAGGCCGAAAAGTCCCAGCACCAGAACCGCGCGCGCGCCATGCAGGTGCTCAGGTCGCGGCTTTTTGACATGCAGCGCCAGAAGGCGGACAGCGAGCGCTCGGAGGCGCGGCGCAGCCAGGTCGGTTCCGGCGATCGGTCGGAGCGCATCCGCACCTACAATTTCCCGCAGGGGCGTGTGACGGATCACCGCATCAACCTGACGCTCTATAAACTCGACCGCATCATGGAAGGCGATCTCGGCGAACTGATCGGCGCCTTGATCTCAGATCACCAGACGGCCTTGCTCGCCCAGATGAACGATGGGCTATGACGACGGCGCGCCTCGCCGATGCACACAAGCACGCGCGCGACCGTCTTGCGCGTGCAGGAATTGACACAGCCACGCTGGATGCTCGCCTTCTGGTTGAATGGGTCACCGGAACCGATCAACTGGAAACGATCCGGAACCCCGGCAGGCAGGTGGATTATGAAACGAATGCGCGGCTGGAAGTGGTCCTCAACCGGCGAATGAACGGCGAATCCGTACATCGGATCATCGGCAAACGGGCCTTTTTCGATATCGAACTGGCGCTGTCGCGCGAAACGCTGGAGCCGCGCCCCGATACCGAAGCGATTGTTGAACTCGTGCTGCCGTTCCTGCGCCGCCGCATTCAGGAATTAGGTGTTGCCGACCTTCTCGACCTCGGCACCGGCACCGGAGCCATTGCCTTGGCGTTGCTCAATCACTTGCAGCAATTGCGGGCCGTCGGTGTCGACATATCGACAGGCGCCCTTGATACGGCGCGCGAGAATGCCCACCTTAACAGGGTATCGGAGCGCTTTGCCTGCCTGCATTCGGATTGGTATTCCACCGTGACGGGCGTCTACGATCTGATTGTCTCCAACCCACCCTATATACGGACGGCCGACATCGAAGGCCTGCAACGTGAAGTTGTATTGCACGATCCGGTCCGGGCGCTCGATGGCGGGGAGGATGGTCTTGGACCATACCGAATCATCGCCGCCGGGGCCCGCCAGTATCTTCGGGAAGGTGGAGCGGTTGCCGTGGAGATCGGTTTTGATCAACGCGCCGACGTTGCAGCGATTTTCGCTGCTTCAGATTTGGTGCTGGAGGCCACAAAGACGGATATTGGCGGCCATGAACGGGCACTTTTGTTCACAGCCGCGTAAAAATCTTGAAAAAAGGCTTGGAATTTGCCGCGAAGACGGATAGTTTCCGGATACCGCTCTAAACCGAACAAAACTGGTTCTGCCTATCAAGAAGTTGGTAGGGAATTTCTGGGTGTTTGATCTTTCTTCGGGAAAACTTTGGAGAAGACGGTTTTTGCGGCAGCACAAAAGTTTTATGAAACTTTGGATGCGATTGAAGCGCGGGGCGCGCTTCAGGTCGGCACTTGAGAAGCGAAGCTTTTTGACTCAAATGGTGAGCAAAACAGCGCCCCTGATTTTCTGAAAAGAGATAAGTATGAGGCCAGTACAGCAGAATAGGCGCATGCGCGGACGCGGTAACAACAACCGAAAAGGTCCGAACCCACTATCCCGCAATTACGAAAGCAACGGACCCGACGTCAAAATTCGGGGAAATGCTCAGCACATCGCCGAAAAATATACGACTCTGGCACGTGATGCACAGAGCAGCGGCGACAGGGTAATGGCTGAAAACTACCTTCAGCACGCCGAGCACTACAATCGAATCATTCTAGCGGCACAGGCCCAGGCGCCCGTCCAGTTCCAGCGCGACGATCGCGATGACCAGGACGACGACATGGGCTATGACGACGACAACGGCAACGAGGTCGAACGCATCGTGCACCAGCCGATCAATGGCAGCGGACCGCAGCCGGTCATTCAAGGCACGCCCGCAGAGGTCGCCTATGATGATGATACGGCAAGCCAGCGCCAGCCGCAGCCTCAGCCCGAGGCACGGCCGGTGGAGGCCGAGGCATCTGTCGACGCGGAAAACGCCGAGGCCAAGTCCGCCCGCCGCGCACCGCGCGGTCGTCGCCCGGCCCGGCCGCGTGAACCGCGTGTGGCAGAAGGCAACAGTGACGCACCGAGCACAGCTGACGCCACGAACGATCTTTCGCCGGCAGGAATTGTCGCCGAAGTGAAGAAGCGCCGGGCCGCGGTCGAATCGGACGTCTGATTTCGGTTTTCTTGATATAAGCCGCCTGCGTTCATTCGCGGGCGGCTTATTCATTTTGTGAATGCGAGATCGCATAGACTCGCTCGCAACACGTGCCGACCGGTCGGCCCTAATCTCCGGCTTCGCCGAGGATCCGCGCCCGCTATTGCGCCGCAAGCCTGACTATTCGGCAAACTCCATCCATTTGCCGCAGATCAGAGCCCGTCGCCCAAATCCATCATCGCTTCTTCTGCGCGCGCCGGCATGCGCCATGATTCATATCGATAATTTGCTTTGCTTCTGGCATGATAAATCCTTCCGCCTCGACCTTGCGAGCCTAGGAACTGGTTCCCATATTTGCCTCGAGCGAATGGGTCCGCCTCTCGCAGGGGGCCCGTCACCAGACCACCGCACGATGCCGCTTAAGGGTCGTCCGGGAAAAGGAGACAGTAATGAATATTGAGAAGTACACCGAACGGGTTCGGGGTTTCATCCAGTCTGCGCAGACATTTGCCCTCTCGTCCAATCATCAGCAGTTTGCTCCCGAGCACTTGCTTAAGGTTCTCGTCGACGATGAGGAAGGACTTGCTGCGTCGCTGATCGAACGCGCCGGCGGCAATGTCGAAGAGGTTCGCCTCGGCCTTCAGGCAGCGCTTGACGCGATGCCAAAGGTAACGGGCGGCAATGGTCAGCTTTACCTTTCGCAGCCATTGGCCAAGGTTTTTGCCACGGCCGAGGAAGTGGCCAAGAAAGCCGGCGACAGTTTTGTTACCGTCGAGCGCCTCTTGACCGCCATGGCCATCGAGAAATCGGCAAAGACATCCGAAATCCTGAGCCGTGCCGGCGTGACGCCTGCTGGGCTCAATGCCGTCATCAATGATATCCGCAAGGGTCGCACCGCAGATTCGGCCTCCGCCGAAAATGCCTATGACGCCTTGAAGAAATATGCGCGCGACCTTACCGCCGACGCGCGGGCGGGCAAGCTCGACCCGGTGATCGGTCGTGACGATGAAATCCGCCGAACGATCCAGGTCCTGTCACGGCGCACGAAGAACAATCCGGTGCTCATCGGCGAGCCCGGCGTCGGCAAGACCGCCATCGCCGAGGGGCTGGCACTGCGCATCGTCAATGGCGATGTGCCGGAATCCCTGAAGGACAAAAAGCTGATGGCGCTCGACATGGGCGCGCTCATTGCCGGCGCGAAGTATCGCGGCGAGTTCGAGGAGCGCCTCAAGGCCGTCCTTTCGGAAGTGACTTCGGCAAATGGCGAGATCATTCTCTTCATAGACGAGATGCACACGCTCGTTGGCGCGGGAAAGAGCGAAGGCGCGATGGACGCCTCCAACCTTTTGAAGCCGGCGCTGGCGCGCGGCGAACTGCACTGCGTCGGTGCAACCACGCTTGACGAGTACCGCAAGCATGTCGAGAAGGATCCGGCGCTTGCCCGTCGTTTTCAGCCCGTCTTCGTCGACGAGCCGACGGTCGAGGACACAATCTCGATCCTGCGCGGCCTCAAGGAGAAGTACGAGCAGCATCACAAGGTACGCATTTCGGACTCGGCCCTCGTTGCGGCCGCGACGCTGTCGAACCGCTACATCACCGACCGCTTCCTGCCGGACAAGGCCATCGACCTTGTCGATGAGAGTGCGGCGCGGCTGCGCATGCAGGTCGATTCGAAGCCGGAGGAACTCGATGAGGTCGATCGGCGCATCATGCAGCTGAAGATCGAACGCGAGGCACTGAAGGTAGAGAAGGACGATGCTTCGCGTGACAGGCTTGAACGCCTGGAACACGAGCTCGCCGAGCTTGAGGAAGAGTCGACCGCGCTGACCAATACCTGGCAGTCGGAAAAGCAGAAGCTCGGCCATGCGGCGGATCTGAAGCGGCAGCTTGAAGATGCGCGCAATGCGCTCGCCGCTGCCCAGCGCAATGGCGAATACCAGAGAGCCGGCGAACTTGCCTATGGCACAATCCCGGCGCTCGAGAAGGAACTTGCCACCGCCGAACAGCAGGACAACGCCACGTCGATGGTAGAGGAGACCGTTACCTCCGATCACATCGCCCAGGTCGTTTCGCGCTGGACCGGCATTCCGGTCGATCGGATGCTCGAAGGCGAGCGTGACAAACTGCTGCGCATGGAAGACGAGCTTGCCAAGCGCGTCGTCGGCCAGGGTGAGGCAGTCCAGGCCGTGTCGAAAGCAATCCGCCGGGCGCGTGCCGGTCTGCAGGATCCGAACCGGCCGATTGGCTCGTTCATCTTCCTCGGACCAACAGGCGTCGGCAAGACCGAGCTGACCAAGGCGCTTGCGGCATTCCTGTTCTCGGACGAGACGGCGATGGTTCGCCTCGACATGTCCGAATATATGGAGAAGCATTCGGTCTCGCGTTTGATCGGCGCTCCTCCCGGCTATGTCGGTTACGAGGAAGGCGGCGCACTGACGGAAGCGGTGCGGCGGCGGCCCTATCAGGTGATCCTTTTCGACGAAATCGAGAAGGCGCATCCGGATGTGTTCAACGTGTTGCTGCAGGTGCTCGACGATGGGCGCCTCACCGATGGGCAGGGACGAACGGTTGATTTCCGCAATACGCTGATCATCATGACGTCGAACCTCGGGGCCGAATATCTGACTGCGCTGGGCGAAGACCAGGACGTCGACGTGGCGCGTGACGAGGTCATGAGCGTCGTCAAGTCGGCGTTCCGGCCGGAGTTCCTCAATCGTGTCGATGAAATCATCCTGTTCCATCGTCTGAAGCGCAAGGATATGGGCAAGATCGTCGCGATCCAGATGGAGCATTTGCAGAAGCTGCTTACCGATCGCAAGATCACGATCAAGCTTGACAGCGAAGCAACCGACTGGCTTGCCGAGAAGGGTTACGATCCGGCCTATGGCGCGCGACCGCTGAAGCGTGTCATCCAGAAAGAGGTGCAGGATCCGCTGGCAGAGAAAATCCTGCTCGGCGATATTCTGGACGGCTCTACGGTGAAGATCACAGCGGGCTCGGATCGGCTGAATTTCAAGTCGGTCAAATCCGCGCCGGAGCGCGACAAGAGCGAAGCTGCATGATTGCGATTTCGCAACACTGAAAGAAAGAAGATGGCCGCCACAGCGCGGCCATTTTCACGTCTCGTTCATCTCATAAATGCAACGATAAAAGCGCGAAGGCATTAACCATAATGACAGGAAGTTCGGTCATTTATGATTAATGTCGCGTTATCGGCAATAACCGGAATCTTATGGCATGGCCTCTTATCATCATTCATTACTCGGATTGTTGCTCATGGCTTCAGCGGGCGTCACCGCCCCGGCGACGTCGAGCGCGGCCGGAATGATTGCGCCTGCCGCCAATGCCGACACGCCATACACTTTGGCGCAATGGTTCGAAGGCGAGCGTCGCCCGCGCCGGGAGGCCTATCGTTCCTACTATGATGAATATGGCCGCAGGGTTACGGTTGATCGCCGCGGCCGTGTCGTTTCGGTAGAAGAGCCGCGCAACGATCAGGGTGCGGATTACTTCCCTGACGCGCCCCAGGATCCCTACGACACCGGCGCCATCCCGAATGATCCGTATGCAGGACCGGGCAATGATCGCTATGAACAGCAATCGGCGCTCCCGTCCGAGCGCGACTATGGCAGCGTCGACCGGCAGCCGCTGCCGCCCACAGGCGGCGAGGCCGATCTCAATCCGGCGGATCCGAATTTCAATCCACCGGACTCGCAAAACGACGCGTTCTACGATACGCCGCAGCAGGAGCAGATACCCGCTCATCCAAATCCCGCGCCGACAGTAGAATTACCGAAGGGGCAGGGCGCGAAGGCAAAGATCGCCGCAATCCAGGTCCTGCTCGATCGGATCGGCGTGTCACCCGGCGTGATCGATGGCCACAAGGGCGGCAATGTCGACAAGGCTGTCGCGGCATTCGAGGAAATGACCGGCCAGCAATTCGATCCGCTCAACGATGACGGGATCAACGCCTCACTCGAACAAACCGGCGGACCCGCTTTCGTGTCCTATACGATCACCTCCGAGGACGCGGCCTATCCGTTCGTCGCCTCCATTCCGGAAGATTACGGCCACAAGGCGCAACTCGAGCGCATGGCGTTCACTTCGGTCACAGAGATGTTGGCCGAACGCTTCCATATGGATGAGACTTATCTCAAGGAGATCAATCCGGGCATCAATTTCAACACGCCTGGCGTTTCCATCCAGGTGGCCAATCCCGGCCAGAATGCCGGCGGCGCGGTAACGCGGATCATCGCCGACAAGGGCCGCAAGCAGGTGCGCGGCTATAATGCCGAGGGCCGGCTCATCGTCGCCTATCCCGCGACGATCGGGTCGACCGATACGCCATCGCCTTCGGGCACGGTCCAGGTCGAGCGTATCGCGCTCAATCCGAACTACACTTATAATCCGAAGCTCAACTTCAAGCAGGGTGAGAACGACAAGGTCCTGACGATTCCGCCCGGCCCGAACGGCCCGGTGGGCACGGTGTGGATTGCGCTGTCGAAGCCGACCTATGGCATTCACGGCACGCCTGAACCGTCGAAGATCGGCAAGACCAACAGCCATGGCTGCGTGCGCCTGACCAATTGGGACGCAACGGAGCTTTCCAAGATGGTTCAGAAGGGCGTGACGGTAGAGTTCCAGGAATAGAGCGGTACTTATCCGCTCGCCGCAACCTTGGTGGCGTCGGAATTTTCGTCCTGAAGCAACTGGTCGATCCGTTCGCGCTCGCGCTGGAAGGCAACGAGATCATTGCCCTGCAGTTCGCCGCCGCTCGGCAGGCGAATACGCATCGGATCGACTTTCGAGCCGTTGACGATCACCTCGTAGTGGAGATGCGGCCCGGTCGATAGGCCGGTTGATCCAAGATAACCGATGACCTGTCCCTGGCGCACACGCGCGCCCGCAACCACGCCGCTGGCCACGGCATTCTGGTGCGAATAGCTGCTCTCGTAACCATTGGAATGACGGATGAGGGTCTGGATGCCGTAGCCATTGGTCCAGCCGGCGCGCTCGACGACGCCATTGCCGGCCGCGACGATGGGCGTGCCGCGGGGCGCCGACCAGTCGACGCCGGTATGCATGCGCGAATAGCCGAGGATCGGGTGGCGGCGCATGCCGAACGGCGAGCGGAAAGTACCGTTGGGCACTGGCTTGCGCAGGAGGAACTGCTTGGAACTCTTGCCGTTCTCGTCGTAATAGTCAGTCGTGCCGTCCTCGCCGTGGAACCGATAGAACTTCTTGAGGTCGCCGCCGAAGTTCGCGGCGACATAGAGAATCTCCGATTCGTCCCCGGCCTTGTCGGAGCCCGCCGGCAGCGAAAACAGCGCTTCAAGCTCGTCCGTGGGGCTCAGCTGCGACTGAAAGTCGACATCGGAAGCCAGCATGCGGATCAATTGCTTGATCATCGGATCGGTCATGCCATAGGCGATTCCGGCCCTGTAAATACCGTCATAGACGGTCGGCAGGTCTTCGGCGCGCCGCGATCCGGCGGGACTGTCATCGAACGCCACCTGCAGGCCGGGCGTCATTTCCGGCTCGTCGGCGGGGACATATTGTTCCTTGTCGTTGAGCGCGATCGTCAGAATATGCGTGCTGCCATTGTAGACACTGGCGCGCACGATGCGGTCGAGATCGTCGCGCGATTCAATGCCGAGGCGTAGAACACTGCCGCTCTTGAGGCGCGGGGAGTTCAAGAGCTTGCTGATCGCCCCGGACATGCCGGTCGCATCGTCGCTCTCATAACCGGCGTCCGCGAGGGCGGCGGTAATTTCCTTATCGCTGCGGAACGGGATCAGCGCTTCCGAATATCCGGTGCTCGCTGCATCCTCGGGCAGTCGTGGCGCAACACTCACATTCTCCTGGATGATCTTGACCGCGAGGGGGCTGCGCAAATTGTAGGGGTCGTCATCCGTACCGAAACGCAGCGGATCGACATAATGCAGCGAAGCAACCTGAATGGCGCCATCGGTCAAAAGCGAACCGGTGTTGCGGACGACTTCTTCAACTTCGTCGACGCTGAGATCGTCCGCAGGATCATATTGTGCCGTGGTCAGCGGGAAATCGACGGTGCGCAGGCTGACTTCGCTCTCGACCTTGGCGCCGTAAATCTGACCGGTCTTCGGCGTGGGGTCCGTATCCTCATTCGCTTCGGCAAAGACGTCGAGCGGATTGAAGTTTGGATAACGGCGATTGGTATTGTGCACGTCTGCGAGTTCAATATGCACGAACTCGAACGGCATGGAGCGAACGACATCGCGCTCGCCATCCTTGAACATGGTCGAAACGTCAAGGCGGCGCCGATCCCGGTTCTTCTGTATGGGGGTGGTTGCGACGACGCGCGAACCCTTGGTCACGCCGCTGGCGTCGGCCGGGGCGGGCATGGCATTGCGACCGATCAATTCCGGCGGTGTTGCGAGTTGTTCGCGGCCGTCGAGCGCCGCAAACAGGGCAACGCCCATCAGCATGCTCGAGGTAATGCCGGTGAGGAACGTGCCGGCGAGCCAGCGCGCCGAGATTTCGCGACGGTCAGGCGGCCCGCGGCGTCCGTCCGTGATAAGCGGCGGCTCATTGCCCGGATCGATCGATGAGTGCCCCTCGTACTCGCTCATACTTTAAAGTGTGATCCCGTCGCCGTTGTGAATGCAGGTTCCCGGCGCGTTTGCCGGCCAGGTTTGCCCTGGCATGAAATCAACGAGGCCGCAGTTTTGCCCCCGGGACTTCACTATGTCAACGCAGGCCGCCGAAACGGATGTGCGCATCGCTCATTCGATCGCGGGGTGTTTTAAAAAAGCCCCCGCACATCGGCGCGAGCGCTAGGTCGCGATTGGGGCATGTTTGTGGCCAAGGCCATCACATTTGGATTTGCCGGGCCGGGATTTCGCAGCCATTGCAAGGCTTGGGCAGGGCGGCAAATTCGAACCGTCATATTTTTCATAAATTCTTCAAAATCGGTGTTGACAGTTTTGTTGGGTGGGGTCTATATACCGGCACAACGAGGGCGGGGCGCCGCTGGCGGTTGCTGAATGCGCCCTAAGGTTTGCAGGATGGTTGGTTGCGAGACTGACGTGTTGATGCAAGCGGTCCTTGGCAAGGTTTAAGGGATTGTTGCGGAAGTGACATTCCTTCGGGTTTGGCCGGAGGGTTGAATTCGTGCCGGTTGAAGCCGGTTTATTGACGGTGGTTTATGCCATGGTCGGTTCTTTGACAATTTCATATGGAAGAAAGAGAAACGTGGGCGGCAGGGTCCTGCGGAACTTCGAAAGAAGTTCAACAGATACTTTGGCGGAC
>NZ_JMLL01000002.1:0-80077 GCF_000686005.1 Phyllobacterium sp. UNC302MFCol5.2 | reverse complement strand
AAGACCGGCTTATGATGCTGATCACAGGCATTGCCAATGCAAACCCCGACCTGACACTTCGCGACATCGCCGCACAGCTCGAAGGTATGCACGAGCGCACGCCACGCGGTTCGTCGCGCTGGGCCCCATCCTCGGTCAAGCACCTGCTGGACCGGGCGCGAAAGTTCGGGCTCGTCCGCGTATAGTGGAGTTTTCATGCGCTCATCCTTTACGTCGCCGCCACCAGTTGCGGGCGCTCGCCGTTGGCTTTGAGGGCTGCCATCAGCATCGGTCCTACGGTAAACTCCCCTGCCCTTGCCTTTTCGGTCAGGACGCGCAGATAGCCCCCAGCTGAGTTGATGGCTTGTGCCCGCTCGAGGATGCAGGCAATGACAATGGCGGTGTTTTCCTGGCCAAACACATCAAGCGCCTCCTCATAGGCGGAGGGTGAAATCCCAAGGTAGCCCCTGACTTGGGCGGCCGTCGCTATCAACTCCCGCCAGGTACCAATACCGCTTGGCGCATAGTCGGCGATCTCCGGACAGGCCTTCATCACCAGGCCGAGCGGATAGGTCTTTGTCGCATCCTCTGCCCTTGGTTGGTTGGGTCGAGATTTTGCCCCTTGGCTGCTTCTGAAGCCAGGTTCAATATCAGATGAAGAATCGGTATTTGAATTCTGTTGCTGCGGCTCAGTTTGAGACTCATTGGCGCTCGGATTCTTCTCATTGACATGGTTTTCCAACAACATAGCCACTTCGTCATGCAAAGCAGCTAGATCGGCAAGGATCGGCTGCAGCGCTGCGAGGCTCGCCTGGCGCGGAATGGCCTCAACAATTACCCGAAAGCGCTTCCACAGCGTCCCCCAGTCGCCTGGCACCGCTTCTTCGACGGCAACCTCGATCAGCTTGGCGATATCGCGCCGGTTCAGCGTGATGCGCTCGCGAACCAGCTTGAGCGCCCGCGAAGCTGCCCGCACGCTCTCAGCCGCCGCCTGCAGTTCTTCAGACCGTGCCAGAAGCGGTGCCAGGGAAAAGCCGAAGGCATCGGTAATCTCGCCGCCCCTGCCCTTCCTTGAATAACGCTTGCCGTTAGGACTGTCCTTTCGGGTGATCAGGCCGCAGTCGACGAGCGCTGCCAGATGCCGGCGCAAGGTGGCATTGGCCATGCCATGCGCCCGCATCGACAACTGCACATTGGAGGGAAACACCACCAGCCCGTTATCCACCGAGAGTTCATTGTCCGGCAGAAACGACAGCAGGGCATTGAGGACCGCCAGCGTGCGATCGCCGACCCCGATGACGTTCTTGCCTTCACAGAGCCAACGATAGATCTGCCACTTGTCGGCAGTATTGCCTTCCTCGATGTTATGCGCTTGCGCTTGTGTTTTCAGCTGGTCAAGCGACATCGATCGCCGCCCAAAGGGCGTCGTTATTAAACTTCCAAACATCCCCATTCACCTTTTTAAAAAGGCAAAAGATTGCTGCGCGCCAAAACGACGATGAAGACTCTTGACACTGATTCTGGGAAATGCGATTCTCAACGCTGTGAAACGATATGAGAGAAGCCTTCCGAACAGCGATGTTTTGGTGGGCTTTTTTCTTTTGCGGTTATTCTGACGAAGCGTCATTCAATAAATTGTCAGCTGACAATTTATTGAAAACCTCTATTTTTCAATGGCAACCTCCTTTTTTGAAATCGGCCTCGTTGATGGCAACTCGGCTTCGAATTCTGCCAACAGTTGCGGGATTTTCGCTTCGAGAAATGAGTTAAAGGCAACTTTATCGCTGATGAGGCGAAGCTGTTTGCCTTTCCTTTCGAGCCAAGCAACCCTTTCACCACGCGCTCTCAATTCAGACTTTGGCCTTGCCTTGGCGTTACCCGGCTTGCTTCCGGCAGCGTCGAAAACATACCTAAATCGAGCATCTGAATTGGCTTCCTTGAATGCCGGGCTGGCTAGTATTTTATGAGTTCGGTCCGTCGCACCGTTTGACTGCAGGTTCGCTACGAGAGCCATCCACCGCGGTCTACCAACTTTCGGCGCCGGGCCAATGGCGAGAATTATCTCCGCATCTATCGCGTTCGCCACTGAGAGCAACCGCGACGCCTCCGGCTTATCAACTCCCAATGCCGCACAAACGGTTTCACGATCGAAGCCACTTTGTTCCATCCGCAAAGCAAACAAAGCCCGTTCAATGAAGCTAAGGTCAAGACGAGGACCGTTTTCCTGACCCTGTGCTACTACCAACTCATGGTCGGTCAGGTTTTTGACGATCGCCTTAACTTTGAAGCCCAGCTCCAAGGACACTCTGATCCGTCGATGGCCGTATGCCGCCTGGAACCTATTCGCGTCCTGCGGATGCGGTCTGACAAGGATTGGCACTTGTTGACCATTTGTTTCGATCGCCGATTTCAGCTCGTCGAATTCGGGATCGCTGTTAAAGGCGATCCGATCCATTATCATTGACGGATCAATAAGTGCTGGATCGAGCTCAACTACGCTGTCACCTCCGGCGAGTGCTTCGCGGAGGTTTTTTGCTGCAGCCGCCTCTTCCGTAAGCCGATCCAATCCCAAGCTCATTGCCTTAACAGCACCGGCGGGCCGCGCATGTGGCATTTCCACCTGGGTGGGTATTGGCCTTCCTGCATCAACGAGACCACGTAATACGTCTCTTCCTTTCACGCCGCGGCCCTCCCCCAGGCTTGCCTAACTAGACCTTCGATTTCAGCGTTCACACTGTCCATAGATTCAACAGCCCGATCATAGGTTTGACGGTTCATGGTTTCGCGGCCGGCTTCGTAAATTGTTTGTTTTGACAATCCCGCGTCCGATACAGCCGTCGATTTGACCATCATAGCGGTCAGAACTCGCTCGCTGAATAAATTGCGCAGAAAAGCCACAATTTGAGCTTGGGGACCGTCATGAGGTTCGTACCGCGTTACCAGGTATCTCATCCAGTCGTATCCCAAGTTACCACCTGCCTCTCTAACGACCGAGAGCAACTGCGAGGTCATAGCAAGAAACTGGTTCATGGAAGCTACGTCCAGCATCTGAGGATGTACCGTGATCAACACGGACGTGGCAGCGCAGAGTGCAGACATCGTGAGGAAACCCAACTGAGGCGGGCAATCTATGACCACAACGTCGTAATTATCTCCTACACTTTCCAATGCATTCGACACCCGCATGAAAAAGAGCCCATCCGGATCTCGGTTTCTGTCGGACAACACACGGGGGGTGTCATGTTCGAACTCATGGAGTTCAAGATTGCCTGGCACAAGATCAAGACCAGCAAAATATGTGCGCCGAATTATCTCGCTTAGAGGACGCCGTTCCTCGTCGTAGCGTATAGCACCATAGAGTGTACCGTTGTCGCCAACGTCAAATTCGGGCTGATATCCGTATAGGGCTGACATCGACGCCTGCGGATCAAGGTCCACTGCTAAAACGCGATATCCGCGTAATGCAAAATACTGAGCTAGGTGGGCTGCACTGGTGGTTTTACCAGACCCGCCTTTGAAGTTTGTAACCGCTATTATCTGTAAGTGTTCACCCGCAGTTCGAATTGGTACGTAAGATGTTTTGCCTTTAGTGAGATGGCGCCTTAGCGCATGAATCTGGTCGAGCGTATAAGCCCGCTTTCCATTCTGAGCTTTCTCAGGAACCGGGCCGTCTTCTGCAAGTGCCAAGTGGCGCACATAACTTTCGGTCACTCCAATTAGCTTTGCGACTTCTGCGCTCGAAAAACGCCGCAACTGCTTTTCAGCCTCTGGTGGAAACAAGCGCTCGCGCAGCAGCTGAAGCTGCGATCCTAGCGCTTGGGAATCCGCCCAGATCGTTTCATCGATCGCTGGTTGGATCGACTGCCGCGCTTTTAAGGCTTCAGTGCTGTTCATTGGCATTCACGCAAAAACGAGTTAAATAACGATTTTCACGCAAACTGGACTGAGTCCCCGATTCGGTCAAGAAATAATAGGTTAACAAGGTCTTAACGAGTTACCAGTTCCATTATTAGGCAATTGTTTTAACGACCTTTTTCACACGATTGTCAGCTGACAATCTCATTGAAAAGGCATCGTATTCGCCTCCGCGGACGGCGCCGCTACACTCTGGGAGCGTCAACCGGGACCTCCACACCAATCAACAGTGCTACGTCGTGAAGATAATCCGCGCTAGCAGGAGCCGTTGCTCGACCAGATGACCTGTTGACCGCCGACGCGCCTACGATGGTGTTCCCCATCTACAACGCTGCACTGCGGCACAGCGCCCAAAGCACGGATCGGTCATTCCACCACGCTCGAACGCAGTGAACGGATCGACACCGAACCACCTGGCCAAAGAGACAATCATTTCGCGTCGATCAATAAATTGCCGCGGTAAGCGTCCACCGGCGTGCTCTCCGGCTCAGCAGACTGAGGTTACGATCGGTTGCGTCGTTTTCCCCCGCATGCCACTGCTGTCCAGTCAATATTGTGGACATGACGCACGGTGTTGATTCTGGTGTTCGATTGTTGACGACGATCCCGGACCCGCAGGAGGAGCAATCTCGCGCCATCACAATAGCGTCTTTCATGATCTTTTGAAGCGTGTTCCGTGGCTGCCTTTGACGGGTTTGTGGACAGGCATGGCGCCGACAAACACATTCGCCGGTTGTCGACGAAGACCAGCTAATGGCCCTTTTATAAGGACAGCTGGCTGAGAAGTCACTTTGCGCGCGATCGCCGGCGTATTGGAAAGCTATGCGGCGCGGCTTTATGATCTCGGTGCCCGGCCCGCCTCCCGGTCGTCGCTTGCCGACACCAATGCGAAGCGCCCGAGTGCCGTGTTTGCCGAACAGTTTGCCGAACTAGCGGCAAGAGCTGGGCCCGTAGACACACCACAATCCTATGGTCTTGAATTATCGTTATCACAGCAGATAATTTCTTCGCCGGCCTCACACGAGTTGACATTGCCGAAAGCAATTGAAAGCCGGCAATTTGATAGGCTTAGATCTGGACAGGCTAGGGGCCTTCGCACAGTCGCAGTTGATATCGCTGTCCACTATCGAGTTTACCGACCCTTGTTGATATCATGATGCTTAAAGTGCGCGCCCAACGCGCCCACAGACACGTCCTAAAACGTTGAGATCCGCAAAATCTACATCGAAGTGCCTCGCATTTTCGGCAGAACCGGCGGCCGTCATGAAAACCCTTACAAAACCCGGTCGACCTAGGTTGGAGGTAATCTCGACTACTTGGGCGTTATAGCCATTCCATATAAGCGAAAGACCATATCCTGAAAGTTGAGCAGGGTTCCCGTCAACTATAAGGTGATCTCCAGGTGAAATCCTGGGTTCAAAGGCGGCTGTCTCGATCTGATACACGTAGAGATCGCCAGCGTCTGCCAAGCGGAGTGTGTCGGTTACAAACTTCTTCGAAAGGTAGTGAGCGAACGTGTGTATGCGATCAGTTCGATTATCAAAGTGGACCACTGGCAATTTTATAACATCGTCGGGAAGTTTGTATTCCACTTGACGGGAAATATTAAACGCGAGGTACTCCGGACCAACGTGGAACAACTTGGCGATATCGATCAGTTTATCATACGATGGAAACGTAACGCCGGATTCCCATTGCGTCACCGCGGTGCGGCTAATTTCCAAATGTGCGGCAAGGCCCGCCTGAGTCATTCTGGCAAACTCTCTGGCTTGTTTGATACGTTCACCGATACCGGCTACGACATCTTTGGTTTCAATCTGGGACAACTGGGGTAACTCCTGTCACGAAAAATCCGAGTGGGTCGCTGCGAATATGGTCGTCGCGAGCGAATTGCATTGGGAGTTCTGCTCGCTCCGAGTTACACAATTTTGATCTGGGAGATGGGCGCTTGCTTCAGAATATTGACGTAAACAATATCGTCAAAGTTTTCACGGATTTTCTGGAAAGCGAGGGCAGGGGACCCCGCCTCGATTTTTAACTCGTTGGTTTTCTCGGAGCCAGAGCACAGCTGTACGATCTGCACAGTAAATTCGATCATCTCAACCTTTCCTATACGCTAATCGCCATTTGAATCACCCTTGGGGAGAGATCTATGTACTTTTCCGTCGTGCGGATATCGGCGTGTCGGGCGAGCAGTTGAACATCTTTTAGCGAATTGTCGTAATTGTTACAAACACGAGCAAGGGTTGTTATGAATGTCCGTCGCCCGGTGTGAGACGAACAGCCCTTCAGACCAAATTTGGCGTACAGTCTATGTAGGTACACCGTCAAACCGGTCACACTCATGCCGGGGCCGGCGCCTCTTCGCGTGGTATACATCAAGAATTGCGCTGGATCCCCCGCGACGACCTTCCTAAGCTCAACAAGGGCGTCGCGGAGCATCGTGTGCATGTACACCTTAGTGTCAGGCTTGTTGCCCTTAGTAATATGATGGCCAAGCTCGATTGCGGCCCCTACGGGGAGTATCGTTCCCCTCGCATCCGTAACATCGCTCCACCGCAGCCGCGCGATCTCGCAAGCTCGCAATCCGCATTTGAACGAAAGCAGTAACATCACGCGATCTCTGCCGCCGTTCTTCGAAGTACTGGCAGAGTCAAACAACTCCTGAAACTGCTCATGCGTAAGAGTTTTCGCTTTCTTCATTGCCATTTTTTTGCCCTCTTAGCTGTCCGATTTGAACCCGCATTGATCTCTTGCTTCAGTTGAGATCCGGACGTGTGCTCCCTCATCAGTCTGTCGATCTCCGCATGGTCGCCAAAGTGATGCCGCAGCATGGTAAGGACCGCTGCAGCCACATCCCTTGATGCGGCTCGCACTCCCTGATCGAAAGTACCCATTTCCGGGTCCAATACCGGGGCGAGATAGAATTGAGCAATCTCGTCAAGGTCGGCCCTGAGTTCATTCTTGTGCATCTGCTTGGAAATAATGACGATTCTCTTGGCCAGCAGGTTAGACCATTCTTGATAACCCTGCTCCCAAGAACCGATAATGCTTGACGGTTTGCTCGGGGGTTCCAAGGATAATTCTACAAGCCCGAAAATATTTCCCATGTCTGTTGCAGCACGGGTTGACGATTTGGTCAATTTCTACTCTCCCTTCAATTAATTCAAAGCGATTCTGGACCCTTGATCAAAAGTCCGCACTCAATGGCCAGCAGAATGACCGCAAAATGCCGGGGCACGACAAAGCATCCTGGCTCTCGTTCAATCAGACTTTTCTCCTCGCCCTCGCGGACACGACGAAGCCGACTCCGCGTAATGTCCGTGAGCTTGGTGAACTGGTAGGCAGAGATACCGGTCTCGACTAGCCGCTGACGAAATACATCGGAAGACATGTCCAGACGCTTTTCATTGATAAATTCAAATTGTTTCCTTCGTCTCACAGAGACCTCCTCTCAAATCGCGTTGGACAGTAAATGCGTCACCGTCCGAGTGCATCTGCGCGACTGTCTTAATTTCAGACGATTCTGGTGTCAATATTATTGACAATTTTTTTATAGTTTTGTCCGTCAATGAGGTCGAATCCCCAGGTGCCTCACATCAACAACACATGCCATTCATAGGAAGGGTAGGGAGGGCTAAAACTGGCGACGGGTCAAAAATGTAAGAAAACGCACACAAACTTACAGTTTTGAAAAATCTTAGCGTTTTCAACGTGTTACGAGCACCAAATTTTGGTTGTAAGAATAAAACATGTCAGAAAATGGCACGGCGACCATTACTTAGATGTCAGAAAAACCACAGAAACTTACAATCGCCATAAAGTTGAAGGTTTTCAATAGGTTAATCTGTCAATAAATTCGACGTCTTTTTCTTACAAGATAATTTCTTACATTGGACTTTCTTGCTGTTAGATCAGTAAGTTATAGAGCCAACATTCGCTCGAAGAGGCGCGTGTAAATTTCAATACGCAAATAATCGATTATCGCAATTATTTCCTCAAGGGTTTCTTTTTATGACATTCCGCGTGCGCTCGGAAACTCGCTTGAACTCCGGCCGAAACCGTCACTTTTACAATTGCGCTAAATGGGTATCAATCATTCTTAGTGTACGCCAGCCTCGACGTGAGTGATGCTATCGGACGTCTCTACATGGCCTACCGAGCTGCGCATCGTGAGTATCGCGGCGGTAGGGCGGGGTACGCATGGTGGTTGCAACTCGTTCAATAACTGCAAAGGAAGAGACATCCCCGACAACAGGATTCAGCTGCCCAATATCAACGGGCCGCGGTTTGTCATTTGCCACCCCAGCCGGGACGACTTGGAGTCCCGGGATCAGCTACTGTTAATGAAAACGGTTGGTTGCTAAAGGAGTTTTCATTACCGCAAGAACTCGATCCTTTGTTCAACCTTGACACCGTGCGTTTCAACATAGAGGGCATCAAATTGCAACGGAAGCCGTTAAGTGGTTCAACTCGACCAAGTTTTGGCGTCATCCAGCCAAATGAGGGAGTGCCGACGTGTCGTTCACAGTTCGGCGGTAGAACGTGCAGGGAATGGGCGACCTTAATAATGGCCAGCAGATCAGTTACGAGCTGATCAGGCCGGTGTCGACTAAGTGTTTACAAAGCTCTGCCGAATGCTGAAATCCAGCAAAGAGTCGAACCACCTTGCGGCACTTGGGTGCCGCATATCGACGACCTCGCCATGAAACTGAAACACAGACTTCGCGATATCCAAATCCCTTCGTGACTGCTGCTTCCCGCCTCTACGATACCTCAATCAAATAGACTGAGGGATCGTTGAAGAGTCGTCCACCCCCTTCAAAGCCGGGCGCGGCAAATATCAACTGCGGCCGCAAGTTGTGGACTACGCGACGACGATAACTCGGAATTGCGACTTGTGACTGATCAAGGAGCGAGCGAGCGTGAGGAGGGCAAAATAAACCCGAAGAACAGCTATTCGGCTGCTGCCGGAATTTGCGTTGCGGAATTGTAAGAATAAGTCTTCCAGCTTGGCTCGTAGTCATCGTTCGCTTGGTTACCCCAAACGGTCCATCCTTGCCGAGTACCGCGAGAGAACATCTCAAGTCGCGGGCCGGGGCTGCAGGCCTCGATCAACGTGTACTGTTCATCGGGCTTTCGGCTGTGCTCGCGCTTTCGGGTTCCCATATAGTTCACCTGCCTACGACCTGGGTCTAGCGTTCGAGCATTTTTCCCTCGTATGCCGAATAGAAGTACTTCTGTGACATTGCGAAAATAAAACCCGACGCCGCGTCCGTCTGATCCGCCATCCTTGCGCAACTTGTGCCAGATTATATTGGATTTGTACTCAAATCCCCAACTCTTCATGACTTGCAGACCGTCGGGCAATAACGCATTGGGCACCCACAAGTAGAGGTGTGCAGTTGGGGCCAATACCTCCTCCACTGGTAGGCTGCTGATTTCACTTAAACTCATAGTGTGGTATCGATTTAGCCGGGAATGCTCCGGGGCGACCTTGCCCGTTCGATTTGCGAACTGCCAAGGCGGGTCGGCAAGTACCGTCGCAAACCTAGCGCCTCCAATATCCCTACGAAATTGTTCGATAACGTTTGATTCACACTGTTCGACCTTCACTATAAATCCTCTAGCGCGCTTGGGCGCGCGTCCGTAATGGTCAACTACTATGAGTTCCTACTGACCAAGTTGCCGTGGCGTACTGATAGTTATCATGACATATCGTCCTATTTATGTCAATATTTCTTACTATTGGTTCATCTTTCGGGGTGTCACGCCAGAGGAATTCGCGGCTTATGAAGGTTTTTTTGAAAGCATGAAGGGAAGGGGCCTTCATTCCGCATCGACAGGTTGCCGCTCGGTATGAAAGCAGGCGCGGTTGTCGCGTCGATGGATAAGAGGCAGAGACATTACGCCCAAAGCGAAGGTCATGTGCCGTCGATTGCTGCCAAAACCAGAAAGTCTCTAGTTTGCGGAACGTCTATGATTCAATCTTTGCCTGGAAAGGGTCTATTCGGTCGAAGATGGCAGACGCTATGGACATGCAACGAGGGTCGCCATACGAACCGAAAAAAGATCAGGGGTTCAGTCTTCGAGCCACGTGAACGTCAAGTCCGCTCATAATGAGGGTGCGGTGTATTTAGCGGTCATGCAACTTAGGGAGCCGTCTTCACCAATTGGATCACCGTGGGTATGACCCTCTGCGGAGGTGGTTCGTTGTTGTCCGATAAGTTGGAACACCCTCGAGGGGTGAAAGTTCTCTGAAGATAAGCCGGTGCTATGCCAGCCGGGCCATAAAGCTGAAATGAAGCTTGACGCGAGAGTCGCAAAGCTTAGATAGGTTTATGCGGTAACCGCCCTCTGCGTCGAACGCCCATTCGCTGAACATTTGTTCCGAAAGCCATCCATGACACCACGAACCACCACCCATCGCGGACTAGTAGTAGGCGCGATTATGGCAAGTATGGCGATGATTGCCATCGAGGCAACCATCGTTTCAACGGCAATGCCACAAATCGCGGCACAACTTGGGCAGATCAATCTCTATTCCTGGGTTTTTTCGTCATTCCTGCTGACCCAAACTGCGACAACGGTGATATTCGGAAAGCTCGCGGATATTTATGGTCGTAAGCCAATGATACTCATCGGCATCGCACTCTTTCTGTTCGCCTCGGTGCTTGCCGGCTTCGCATGGTCGATGCCATCCATGATCGCGTTCAGGCTGCTGCAGGGCATCGGGGCCGGAGCAATTCAACCCGTTGCCATGACGGTGGTTGCCGATCTTTTTCCTGGACAACAGCGCGGCAAGGTTCAAGGTTATCTTGCAAGTGTATGGGCACTGTCGGCGGTCGTTGGACCGCTTCTCGGCAGCCTCATTATTCACAACCTTCCCTGGGCATGGATATTCTGGATTAACGTACCGGTCGGGCTTTTCGCCGCAGCGGGCTTCATTCTGTATCTCCATGAGGAAAAACGGATCAGACTGGTATCTATCGACATACTCGGCGCCGCCTTTTTTGCCATTTCTATTTCCTCGTTAATGATTGCTCTTACCGAAATAGAAAGCGCAGTGTCTGGCCAGGCCATAGCCGCGCTGGCCGTCTTTATTGTGGCGCTTACTGCTTTCATCTGGCAGGAACGACGAGCCCAAGCACCCATGGTTGCCCCAGACCTGTGGCTGAAACCGCCGATAGCTTTCTCAAATTTGGCAGTCTTTTTCGCTAGCATGTCGATTATGGGCCTAACGACCTTCCTGCCGATGTACGTACAAACAGTACTCAACCGCTCGCCCCTCATAGCAGGATTCGCATTGACGATGTTATTGCTGGGTTGGCCCTTCGGCGCAACGCTCGCCTCCAGACAGTTTGCCCGCTTCGGTCTGCGACCCATCATGATAACCGGAAGCATATTTATACCTGTCGGAACATACTTTTTCGTTCTGCTTACGCCGTCAAGTTCCGCAGTTCTGGCTGGTGCCGGTTCGCTCATAATGGGTTTTGGCATGGGGCTGCTGAACATCGGTGCATTGATCCTAGCCCAGGATAGCGTGAACTGGTCTGAGCGCGGTAGCGCCACCGCCTCGAACGTGTTCTCGCGCAACCTTGGCAGCACGCTCGGCGCAGCAGTGCTCGGTGCTGTTCTTACCTATGGTCTTACGCATAGCACCAGCGGCCATGCAATAACGCCGGAAAAGCTGCGGATGCTCCTGAATGGCGCGGGCGCTGTCGTTAACGACACCCAAGAGATCCGTCTTGCCCTGCAGGGTGCACTGCATACTACATTCATAGTGATGCTCTTCATCGCTACGTTGATCGTACCGACTTGCTTGTTAGTGCCACGACCTAGGGGCGCGACCCGGGAGGCCTAGCGAATTGATCATATGAATTTGATAGGGAATCGGCCGCGCTCCGCCTCTCCTAGTCGATCGTCCGCTGGCCCCTCGAATACTCGGCCTGGATTAATCCATTACATTGCACGCAATTGATCGGCAGACATCTTGCCCGATCTTTTGTCTTGAACGATTTCGAAGCTAATTTTTTGCCCATCGTTTAGTTCGCGAAGCCCGGCTCGCTCGACCGCCGAAATATGTACGAACACGTCTGTACCGCCGCTATCTGGCTGAATGAACCCGAAGCCCTTCTGAGAATTAAACCACTTAACTGTACCAGTAGCCATTTGTCGTCCCCTCTGTTGCAAATAACAGCGTATCGAGGGCAGTAATAAGGATCAAGCCGTGACATCACCGACGGATGGAAAACTTATTGTCGGCTGTCCTCACGACCAACTTGAGTGTCTCAAGTGGGCGACTTTCAACGCCCCGAGCCGTCAGTTCTTTTTCTTCGCGACACTTCACAATCAACAGCTCATCGGGGAAGCGATTTCAGTGAAGGCCGGCGACTTCCGTGCGTCATATCCCGATGGGATGCCAGACTCGACATGGGACGACCTAATCAAGGCGTTCTCGACAGCGAAACAGGTTACGATCGCAGTGGACTCGCAGAGGCAACTGTAGAAGGCCGGTCAAGCGCTAAGCTCACCTCTTCAACATTGACCGACAAAAAACAACGATAACGATTGAAATCGACCCAGTAACGCGCTACATGGCACGTATGAACCTCTCTTTAGAACGCCAAATGGAAAACAATCTCAGGGAACAGGTGCTTCAGCACGTCCGTTCCGAGATTATCTCTGGACACAGCGCTCCGGGCTCCATGTATTCGGTGCCGAGCCTGGCTGTCACGCTGGGAGTTTCGACAACTCCCGTGCGGGAGGCCCTGCTGGAACTGGCCCGAAGCGGGTTGATCGAGCCTCTTCGAAACCGAGGCTTCAGAGTCGTAGCTCCCACGCTTGCACAACTCCGCAATCTGTTCGACATGCGCGAATTGCTTGAGGTCTACGCTGCTGAGGTGGTCGCGCTCAAGCGGAAGAAGGATCTCAGCAGTCTGAAGGACGCCGCAGACTATGTCGCCAAGACCGTTGAAAATAACGACGTTTCGAGCTACCTCGAGGCAGATAGGCGCTTTCACCTCCTGCTCACGGAACAGGCCGACAACGAGCTATTGAAAGGCACCGTCATGTCGTTGCGAGACCAGATGCGGCTCTACGGTATATCCAGCGACGCGGGCCGCGAGCGGCAACGCGATTCCGTTTCGGAGCATTACCGGATCATTGAATTGGCAGAAATCGGCGATGTCCAGGGATTGAGCCAGTTGCTGAAGCATCATATCCGGTCGTGGCAACCGATCTTCACTGAGGCCTTGTTGCAATCCATCCGGTCCTAGCGAGCGTTAGTCCTTCCACGGAAGCGTCGCATTAAATTCAACGTTCAACAAGCAAAAAATTTCGAGGGCTGTCTTGACTCTTCATCACTCCCATATTAGTAGTGCGTCACACGTAGCGCGTTACACACTACTAATCAGGAGAGACGAAGATGATTGAAGAACCTTTCAAGCGGCTGATGTGTCTTGGCTGCGGATTTTCATATGACGAGGCTATCGGCTTGCCCGAGCACGGCATCGCTGCCGGCACGCGCTGGAACCAGATCCCAAGCGACTGGGTCTGCCCCGACTGCGGCACGCCTAAGCATATGTTTGAGATGGTGTTCATCGGCTACTCGGCCGGTGGAAGCGATCTCGCAGGCGCAGCTTGACCTCAACCCAGGAGCACTAACATGAGCAATTCATTTGTTATCCGCGATCATGAACGCGGCCACGACATGATCAAATCGGATGGAACACGCGCATCCTATATCGCAGGGCATCCGGATGGCTTCGTGACCCGAGCGTCCAGTTTCAACTTTAACAGTTATCAGAGCGGACGTCCCGGCTTTGGTCCAATCCGTGTCTTTGGCGATGAGGTGTTTCACGGCGCCGGCTGCGGCTACAACATGCATCCGCACCATAACTTCGTTATCTGTGCCTTCGTTTTCGAAGGACAGTTGACGCATCTCAACACCGCTGGCGAGGGGATGGTCGATAACCTGAAGGCTGGTGACTTTTATGTGTTCTCGGCCGGATCGGGCGGCAAGCACTCCGAACTCAGTGTCACGCCGGAGGATATGCACGTCATTTATCTCTGGTTGATGCCGCAACAGCTCTATCTGCCGCCTACCTATCATCGTGGGCATTTCGACTACCGTCGCAGGCGCAACGAGATCATTCAACTTGTCGGCGATGCTGATGACGCGCTGCCGATACCGCAGGATCTCCGTGTCTCGAGGCTAATGGCGGATGCGGGCAGGAGTTTTACCTACAATCTGCGCAGTACAGGTCACGGCGCGTATGTCTTCATCCGTGAAGGATCTGCCTCCGTTGACGGCGTCAAGCTGGACAGGCGTGACAGCGCAGGCTTTTACCAGCGTGAGAATCTGGAAATCAGGATCGAGGTCGGCGAGGACGACAGCGACATAGTCATTGTCGAAACGATTATGATCGACGAGGACAATATCAAGGTATGGGAGCATGATCATGTCGGCCATTGAGCTCCGCTTCGATAACCATCACATACTTAGCGTGCACGGTTTCCGATCTGATGGGAGAAAACCCGTCGCTACAGACGTGATCTCGCCTTGTCCCTATCGCGATTTTTGCAAATCGCCTGTCTGCCGAGGCGATGTGCGTGCATCAGATTGCCCGGGCAGGGCCCTTTCTCTGAGGAGTAAGTGACATGCCGATAATGACTGTCTACTATAGAGATGGCGATCTCGATGAGGTCGCCAAGGCCAACATCGCCGAAGCCCTTACCAACGTCCTGATACGGATGGAGGGCGGAGCTGACACACAAGGCGGCCGCGCCTTCGCTTGGGTGCTTTTCGAGAAACGGGCGCCCGGCGACTTCTGGATCGGAGGAGCCCCTGGGGATAATTTCGTCAGTGCTCCCGGCCCGTTCCTGGTCCATGTCACCATTCCGGAAGGCTACATGAATGGCGCGCACAAGAGCGAGGTGCATGCGTGGGTCAACCAGGCGATCGTTGATGCGACTGGCGCTGCTGGTCGCGACGATGCCGGGAAAAGTATCCTCGTCGTCATCGACGAAGTGCCGGAAGGAAACTGGGGGTGTGCAGGCCATACCATCAGTATGGAGAGCATCTCGAGCTCTGTTGGCCTCGCGAAAACGAGCCAGCGATATGCTTGGGTGGAGCAATACTTTGCCGCCAAGGCACGCATGCTGACTGCGAATGACTATCCAAGAGACCTGGGCGGCGTTCTTCCGAGTATGTCTCGAGAGAAGGGCGGCTCTCAGGCAGAGTCCATTGAGCACCAAGGATGAGTTTTGGACCGATCGCGCCAGAGCGGTCGCCATCTCCTCGGCACACTCCGGCCCAGGCAAAAACAAGCATCTGAAGGCACGAATAACCCTTGGTAATTTCCACAGCTTGCCACGACGGGCAACGCCGCTGTTGGCATGGCGGATCGCTGTTAGTGCCGACGGCTATCGTGCCGTTCCTTTGGGATGCGGTCGCTGACGTCGCGCGCATGTCCGACGTCAACCGCAGCCTAAACGTAACAACATCGTATCCATGACAAAGGAACACCAAAATGGTGAAGGAACATCCGACTGCTTGGTATGCGGAGGTGAGGGCAATTGCCTTTGACGTCCAGGGTACATGCGCCGACTTCTATCAACCGGTCCTGCGCGCCGGTTCCGCAATCAATCAAAATAAAGGACTTGCGATCAACTGGGCAGAGGTGGCGGCCGAATGGCGCGCGCTTTATCGGGCGACGCTGAATGAAGTCATTGACGGGAAACGGCCATGGATCAGGGTCGATCAAATCTACGGTGAAGCGCTGGATACCTTATTGGAAAGACGCGGTCTCGACGCCCTTCTCACTGAACAAGACCGTGACGATCTCAATGCCGTCTGGACAAAGCTTGACCCATGGCCAGATGCCGTCGAAGGGCTATCACGCCTCCGTCGCCGCTTTGTGACGACGACATTGTCGAATGCCGGAATGGCGGCGGTTGTGGCTGTCGTCAAGCATGCGCAACTGCCCTTCGATGCAATACTGACCGCGGAACTGGCAAGAAGTTACAAACCGGCACCTGCGGTCTACCAACTTGCCGTCAACTACCTGAATTATAGCCCACATCAGATTTTGATGGTCGCTTGTCACAAATATGATCTGACGGCAGCCAAGACGTTCGGCATGCGCACTGCATTTGTCGCGCGTCCTCTCGAATTTGGTCCCGATGCGCGGCCAGATATCGCCTCCGAGAGTTGGCTCGACTGCTGTGTCGATAGTTTCAGCTCTCTTGCCGACGAGGTGGGGGCGGTTTGACGGGTTTGGTCGACCTCTGGCACGTGGCGTGAGGAACGGAACTCGGGACAAGCATCGAAATGGGGCGGATGGCAGACAGACCGCTCTGAGCAATGCATCGGTAATATCTTCGACCTCTAGCTCGCTATCGAGTTATAGGCGCGCTTGCCGAGGCGACCTGCTTAAGACCCATGCGATCGAGACGCGTTAGATCGGGCGCACTGCCACCCTCGACGATGTCAGCCACAAAGCGCCCCAGCGCCGGGCCGAACTTAAAAGCATGACCAGAGCAGCCGCAGGCTACGATGATCGGACCGTGGCGGTCGACGATGAAATCGACGTCGGGCGTCATCGTCCAGGGATGCCGCTGTGTACGGCTGACTTTTGGCGCCACCGACGGCATGCGCCGGGTAAGCCAATTCAGGATGCGCTTCTCCTCTATAAGATCGGGCTGCCATTCCTCGACGTCGGGCTGCCATCCCTCGGCGCCCGCGTCGAAGGCAATCTTGTAGCCGATACCCGGCACAGGGTGGCCGTAAATGCCGGTCTCGCCATTTGGTCTCCATTCTGCGATCCCAGGGCGATCGACGAGGAGTGGCGCGTCGAGAAAGGTGACCTGCGCCACGGCCGGCGCGAGCGGAAGGTTCAATCCGGCTTCGCCGAGAAGTTCCTTGGCCCAGGGACCCGCGGCCACGACCACTTGCGCCGCCTCGAAGCGTCGACCCTCGGTATGGACCTTGACCACGGTCTCGCCCATCTCGATCCTTGTGACCCGCATGGGTGCGAGATAGGTTACGCCAGCACGCTGGGCCGCAAGAAGGAGTGCTGCCATGCCTGCGTCGGCGAGCACCGTTCCAGCCTGGCGCTGAAAGAGTGCAACCTCTCCCGTAGCGAGCACGATCTCTGGGAAAAGTCGGTGGACTTCGGCTGAATCGACACTCTCGATCGCTGCTCCGGCGGAGCGAACGATGCGCGCCAGGTCTTCCAGCTTGCCTTGAGGTCCGATGTCGATCTGGCCGGTCAGATGAAGGATCTTCCGTCCAGTCTCGCTTTCCAGCCGATGCCAGCTGTCTATCGCCTCGAGCGCCAGATCGACATAGAAGGGATGATCATAGGCGATGCGAATGCTGCGTGATGCGCCGGTCGAGGAGGTTGCTGGATGACCGCTGCCGAACCTGTCGATTGCAAGGACCCGACGTCCGCGTCGCGCAAGTTCGTAAGCAGTCGAGAGGCCGAAAATACCGGCACCGACGATGATGATGTCATAGGTCATGCGGTCTACTCGTTCAATGATGTTAGCGTTCGCTACCTTTGCCAAAGTAGCTTTCAAGGCGTGATTGTATGAGCTCAAGACAGATGGACATGACCCAGTAGACAAGCGCCGCAGCGATCAGCATCTCGAAGACCTTAAAGTCACGCTTGCCGACGATCTGTGCTGTTTTGGTCAATTCCCAGACACCCATGACGGAGACGAGAGCGGAATCTTTCAGCATCGCGATGAACTGGTTGCCCGTGGGTGGCACGATCAGCCGCATTGCCTGGGGAAAGACGATCTTGCGAAATATCAGCCCGGATGGCAGTCCAAGCGCCAGCGCCGCTTCGGACTGGCCTCGCGGCACGCCGAGAATTCCGGCGCGAAAAATTTCTGCCATGTAGGCGCCGTAGCAGAGCGAGAGCGCCAACACGCCTGAGGGTACCGCATCAAGCGCGAACTGGGGACCCAGTTGCGGCAGGCCGATATAGATCAGGTAGACCTGCAGCAAGAGCGGCGTGCCACGAAAGAAGGAGATGTAGAAGGCCGCGGCGCCATAGGCGGCTCCGTTCTTGGAGAGACGACCCAGTGCCGCTGCCATGGCTAGGAAGGATGCGAAGATGATAGAGATGAGCGAAACATAGAGCGTTGTCACCGCGCCCGTGGTTATCAGAAAGGCAATGTTGGACGTGCCTGACTCGTTGACCTGGAACCAGACTCCGAAGTCCCGGTCAAAACTTCCGATGAAGGCCACAAACAGCAGGACAAGCTCAATCCAGATCACACCGACCTGGACCGTGAAGGGCAGGAGCCTGAGCAAGATCAGATTCGCCAAGACCGCCCCAGCAATCAGCAAACCGGTCATGGCATCGAGCAGAAGCCCGGCGTTGCTACCCGGCCCGGCGCCGATCAACGGAGCAACTAGCGCCCCGAGTTTAGTATCGCCAAGTCCCAGTGCGGCAAGCGCCATTGCCAACACGAGAACCACAACGGCCTCGCCTGGAGATGGCCTGATTTCGCGCCAGTGCACTCGACCTTCCCCGCGCGCAGTCGCCAGACCCATAGCCATGCTCATATTACTTCACCGAAGTCAGGTCGACGCCATACCATTTCTCCGACAGCGCCTTTAGCGTACCGTCCTTTCGCATGGCGTCGACGGCCTCGGTGATCTTTGCATCGAACTCGGGATCACCCTTATCTGTCGCGACAGCCAGCGGCTCGTAGAACACAGGATCGCCAATCACCTTCATCGGATACCCCTTTTTTATCGCTTCGCGCAGTGTCGGCAGCGCGGACAGCACGGCTTCGAGCCGCACACCCTGGCCGAGCCTAAGGTCGTCGTAAGCGTTGGTGTCGGTCTCGTAGGATTTGATCTCTTTCGCCGTGACCTGATAGGTGAACGGGGGAACTCCAGGCGCATCGAGTTTCAGATTCTTTTGCAAATAGGATTCATAGCTGCAGCCCGTGCAGACGCCGATTACTCTGTCATTCAACTCGCCAATTGTAGTGATGTTGGAGTCCTTGTGGACCGCGAACGATGCTGGCGTGAAGTAATAGATAGCCGGAAAATTCAAGACTTTCGCACGCTCCGGCGTCGCCGCCATCGAACCGATGGAAACGTCCCAGCGACCGGCCCACCCGCCAGCGGTGATGACATCCCATCCCGGCGTCACGATTTTCAGCGCAACACCCAGACGTCTTGCGATCTCCTTGCCGACGTCGATGTCGAAACCATCCATCTCGTTCTTGTCGTTGAGGAAGGATTGCGGCGGATATTCCGCGTCCGACGACATGGTCAGTATCTTGCTGCCCATTACCCGGTCCAGCGTCTCCCCAGCAAAGGCCGGCGCGACGAGGGTCATCAATGCTATCGTCAATGCAAATCTGCGCATGTCCATTCCCCTCATATGCTCGCCCCTGCCTGCGCGCATCAACCGTCGCTCGGGCGCTTGAGGCGTCCGTTTTGAAAGATTGATCTCAGTCGAGTGCGACGAAGCGTACTAGCCGACCCACAACCGGCCTTATGCCGATCGCTACAATACGAAGAATAGAAAAATACGACCGCTTGTCAACGAGAAACTTAACGATCGTTCAACAACGGTGGTCATGAGCAATCAAACCCTGCCAGGCGTCGTTCGCAGGATCAGGGAATCGATCCAGGTTTCGCACAGCCTGACGGCCTCGGCATTGCTGAATGTCTCGTCGTTCAGACACCATTCGATCCAGAGGCCATCGATCAAGGCGAGCAGGCCAATGGCTGCGAGCCGGACGTCCAGCAGCGGTACCGCCCGCTCTGTTGCAAGGCGGCTTAGGAGGTCCTCGACAAAGGTGCGATACTCGCCATAGGTGCGGTCGTGAACGTCCCTGAAGACGTTACCCTTCTTCATCATACCCCAGAACACCAACCAGCATCGGAGCGTACCCGGGTCGAACATAGGGGCGGCTAGCAAGGATCCTATCATTGCGCTCACCTGCTCTCGAGCGCCGCTCCCAGCCGTTTCAACCGCATCCCGGGCGACGTCGAGCAGCGACATCGTCAAGCTCTCATAGGCCTGGACAACCAACTGTTCTTTGCTTTCGTAGTGATGATTAATGAGGCCAATCGAGATACCGGCGGCGGCACTGATTTTGCGAACCGAAAGACCCTCCCAGCCTTCCTCTGACAGGCACTTCAGCGTCGCCTCGATCAGAATTCGACGACGGTCGTCTGGCAGCTTTCTTTCGAATTTGTTTTGTCGGTCCATTTCAAGCCAGCCTTCCAATGCGTCTACTATTGAACGATAGTTCAGTTTCTGTTAGCTCATACCAAGCGGACGGACGATTTGCCAGCCTGACGTCGTTTGCAGTTTGTTTTGGGCACGGTGTTCGAACACCCGGCCTTGTTGAGCACTGCCGGCTGCAATCCGGCGAGAGCATGAGAGGAAATGCAATGTCCATTCGATCCAATTTGAAGCCAACCGTTAGCAGTTTTGGTGTCGAGCAAATGCCGCGCATCGCGTATGGCCGAGGCTCTTACGTTTATGACGTCGATGGCAAGCGTTATCTCGATGGCTCCGGCGGTCCGGCGGTCTATGCGATCGGTCACGCCAACGAGGAAGTCAACTCGGCTATCCGGACGCAGATGGATCAAATTGCGCATGCCTACCGTTACACGTTCACCAGCGACGCTTCCGACGAACTCCAGGAGCTCGTGCTGCGCAAGACCAATGACTCTTTCGAAAGAGTGATCTTTGTCTCAAGTGGCTCGGAGGCCGTGGAATCCTGTCTTAAAATCGCACTGCAGTTCTGGTCCGCGGTAGGGCAGCCAAAAAAGCGCCGCTTTATCGCCCGCCGTCGCTCCTGGCACGGCAACACGCTCGGTGCCCTTTCTGTCTCCGACTTCAAGTCACGCCGCGCATCCTTCGAGGGGAGCCTGCTCGACGTTTCATTCGTCTCCGCGGCCAACGACTATCGACGGGCGGCTGGCGTGACCTCGGAAGGGCTCGCTCATTATCTCGCTGATGAGCTGGAGGCGGAAATTCTTCGCATCGGTGCCGACAACGTTGCGGCTTTTATCTTCGAGCCCGTCGTTGGCGCCGCTGGCGGCGTTGTTCCCGCACCGGCTGGCTACGCCAAAGCGATCCGCAACATTTGTGACCGACACAACGTGCTGCTGATTGCAGACGAGGTGATGTGCGGCTCAGGCCGCGTCGGAACATTCCGGGCGCTGGAGCCAGAGGGCGTCCGTCCAGATATCATGGCGATCGCCAAGGGTCTTGCGGCAGGCTACATTCCGCTCGGCGCAACACTTTACAGCCGTCAGATTGCTGATGCCATCGACCAGGTCCATGGGGGACCCCAAACCGGCCATACTTTCACTGGCCACACCGCTGCCTGCGCCGCGGGTCTCGCGGTCCAAAAACTGATCCAGCGCGAGGGCCTCATCGAACATGTCGCGACCCGTGGTGCGCGCTTGCAGGACGAGCTGCGCGCAGCCATGCGGCATATTCCGGAGGTTGGCGACATCAGGGGAAGAGGGTATTTCATCGGCATTGAACTTGTCGCCGATCCAGAAACCAAGGTGCCGTTCGACCATCAGCTGCAGCTTCACGCACGCATCGGTTCGACCGCCTTTGAGCATGGTCTGATCGTTTATCCCTGTGCGGGCAATGTCGATGGAATCAGCGGCGACACGGTGATTGTCGCTCCGCCCTACAACGCAAGCGATGACGAGCTGAGTGAACTTGTCGATACGTTGACGAGCTCTATAATCAGCGCCGTGGAATCCGTCAGCTGAGATTGTAAAGAGTTGCGATGGGAATGCTCTCATACCCTTGAGCATTCCACTGAATCTGAGAAACTCGACTCTCCGGAATTCGAGGAGGAGTGAATGATCGGAATCCCGTTTTCTCATCCCAATCGTATTTTCAGCTCAGGATTTTACACGGATCCCGATCTCGACTTCGAGGTTCGCACCACCCTTGGAAAGGTGACTTCAGGTGCCGCGGATACGGGCGAGATTCTGTCGACTATCGCAGAGGCCGACCAGGGAGAACCCCAGGATTGGTTCGAGCGATGGATGGCACTCGGCGATCGGGTCCGGGCGATTGCAGATGAAAGTCTGGCGGGCGGTCATCATATCAGTGCAGCCGATGCTTATTTGCGCGCCTCGACATATTACGGTGTCGCTCTTGGCTGCATAGACCGACTAGAAAGTGATGAACTACTGGTACCGGTTTTCCGGCTACATCGCGAGGCCTGGGACAATTTCATCGACGCAACATCGATAAACACGGAGCGAGTGGAAATTCCCTATGAGGGGATGACCTTGCCAGGGTATCTGTTCAAGCCAACTGGGAAGGAGTTGAAATGCTGCATAATTCTCGTGAGTGGTAGTGACGGCACACTCAGCGGCCTCTGGGGTTGTGCCAAGGCTGCCCTGGCTCGAGGCTACGTGGTCCTGATGTTTGATGGGCCAGGCCAGCAGTCGCTCCTGTTCGAAAAGGCCTTGCCCTTCCGTTTCGATTGGGAGGCAGTAATTACACCTGTGGTTGATTTCCTTCTCCGACGAGACGACGTCGGTTCGCATCGCCTTGCTATATACGGTGTGAGCCAAGCCGGTTACTGGGTACCGCGTGCACTGGCGTTCGAGCATCGAATTACCGCAGCAGTCGTCGATCCTGGTGTCGTCGACGTCTCGACGTCCTGGATAGAACATCTGCCCTCAGGGCTGAAGAAGCTGCTTGCCGAAGGCAACGAGCGGCTGTTCGATATCGAGATGTCCGTCGGTATGAAACTGTCGGGTGCCACGTCCAGGATGTGGAATTTCCGCGCCAGGCCTTACCGGCAAGACGGATACTTCAAGACACTCCAGGAAGTCTTGCAATACAATCTGACCAAGGTCGTTGGTCGCATCCAGACACCGATGTTCATCTCTGATCCGGAGGACGAACAGTTCTGGCCGGGTCAGGCCAAACAGCTCGCTGCCATGCTGCCTGGCGAGAAAATGCTTTCATCTTTTACAGCTGCGGAGGGCGCTAATTTTCACTGCCAACCGATGGCGCGTGCACTTACCGAACAGCGCATTTTCGACTGGCTGGATGACATTTTGAAGCGTTAACCTGCAACCATGCGACGCTTTTCGCTAACGAAAACGAAGGTACGCCTATGACTATTGAATTTCGGTATTCCGATGCATCCGAACCCGTTCTTTCGATCCCCGCGATTGGACTTGTCCTTCACGTTCGCTTTCCACCCTCTGCAAGCGACGGCGCCTTCTCAATTATTGAGACGATCAATGATCCTGGCTTTGGCCCACCCCGACACCGACATCGCGAGGCCGAAATATTCAGAGTGCTGGAGGGGCGCTACTTGTACGAGGTCGACGGACGCCGCTTCTACGCCGAGGTGGGCGATGTTGTCAGCATTCCCGGCGGAGCCGAGCATGGATTTGTAAATGTCACTGACAAGCCGGCACGGCAGTACGTTCTCATCACACCTGCCTTGGATGCAGCCGCGTTTTTTACTGAGCTAGGGTTAGTCATGGCGACCGGAATACCCGACAAGGCCGCGCTGAACCGCTTCGGCGCGCAATGGGGGATGGAATTCCTTGGGGCACCGCTGAAGCCTACCGACATACCGACTTAGGCTTTAGATTCCAAGTCGCTTTGGTTCTGACAGGAGCCAGTTTCTGGTATGTTTTCGATCGTCCGCTTTTGGCATTCTGCAATTTTGTTACAATGTCTGCATCCAGGGCGCGAAGCAGCCGTTGTTAGTTTGGTCGCTTTAATTTCTGTTATTGTGCAAATTATCACTCGGAATGAGAGGGGAATGACAGGTCTGTAGTCCACCCCGTTCGAGACGTACCATAGAAATTAATCGGGATTGTAGACATTATCGCTGAAATCGGCTTATCGGCATTTTCAAAAAAAGGGTTCGACCTTAGCCCTGTTCTGAAATGCACTCAAATATCGCCGTGCACTTGCCAGATCACCGCTTTCAGTGAGCAGACCGACATATCCATCCGGACGGATGACACGAAGTCCTGAGTGGAAGGGCGAGCCATCGGAAGGGGTGCTCGTCATATGGGGATATTCTGCATGCAGAACCTGGGCGTCGTTTTCATCTGCTGCGATCATGAACCGCGCATTCTCACCGACTATCGCCTGGGATAGTCCTTCGAGGGCGGGGGAAACCCGTTCCCCCGCGGCAGGACCGTCATCCGCATTTCCGTTGAGGACGGTGACACTCAGGGGGCTTTTCGGATAGGCGATATCCGTTTCGGCAAAGGTGCGCACGGCGCGTCGCTGGACGCTCGAAAAGCTTAAAAGCAAATGGACGAGATCATTGCGGATTTCCTGGGCGACCAGGTTGCGCAATAGGGCTGCGGCGGTCATCCGGCTGGCATTTCGCAATACCATTTCGCCAACGGCACTGCGTTCAAGTGAGTAGGTAGCAAGCAGGTCTTGGTTGCCTGCGCCACTGCATACCAGTGCCAGTTTCCAGGCAAGATTAAAGGCATCCTGCATCCCTGTGTTCATGCCTTGACCGCCGGCAGGACTGTGAACATGGGCGGCATCGCCTGCGAGAAAGATGTTTGCGCGATTGTAGTCCTTCACCTTGCGCTCGTTGATGCGAAAGCAAGTAAGCCAGACGGGATCTGTAACCCTGATATCCCGGGGACCGCGCCGATTGATCAGCTCCTGAACGTCGCGGATGGTGGGGTCACCGCGTTTGTTTGTGCCCTGAACGGGCCCGAGATCGGCAATCACGCGAAACCGCCCCGACCCCATGGGGAATAGCGCGAGAATTCCATCGGAATGCCAGCCGATCTGAAGTGTGTCTGACGAGACATTGCCTTCGAGATGTACGTCTGCAAGCGCCCAGTCGCTCATCTGCGTGGACCCGGAGAATTCGAAGCCCAGGCTGTGACGGACAACTGAATGAGCTCCATCGCAACCGATAAGCCAATCTGCCTCGATTTCGCTTACCGAACCATTGGAGACGGTGCTTGCAGTGATTTTTCCGCCCGCTTCGGTGAACTTGGTAAGTTCGACGCCTCGCTCTACCCTGACGCCCAAGTGGTTGAGATGCTCTTCCAGTACTCGCTCGGTTTCGCTTTGCGGGATCATCAACGCGTAAGGATAGGACGTATCGAGCTCATCGAAATTAACCGAAGCAAGTTGTCGCTCTCCATTCATGATTTGTGCGGCCCGCACCTTGCTGCCGCCCGCCGCAATAAATGCCGGTGTTAGCCCCGAGCCTTCAAAAAGCTCGAGAGAGCGGCTCCAGAGCACAAGAGCTTTGGATTTGTCGGTACGCGTCGGTGACTTGTCGATAATCCTGACAGGAACGCCAAACCGGGTCAGCTCGATAGCCAAGGTAAGGCCCACAGGGCCTGCACCGCAGATTAGTATTGAAACAGTCATCGTCTTTCCCCCTCACTGACAGAGATTTTCGCCGGTGTTAAAACCAGTACCAAAATCACTTCCCATCACTCGTTGCAACGAGGCGGGAGGGTTGTCATAACGACATTTCTAAATTGCAAATACCGGACATTTTAACTTTGCCGCTACAGAACTTTGCGGCATAAGCTAAATTATGGAACTTTTCTAGCGCCAATGCGAATCTTGCACACCTTTACACGAACTCACATTCGCCAATCGGGCTGTGGTTGATGCCTGCTCGCACGATCATAAAAGACTTGGCGGGGTTACTTAAAGTAGACCGCAGTTACCTGATTTCGCGCTCGATCCGGCAGGCCAGGCGCAGAAGTCGCACGTCATCGCTGCGCCTGCCCATTAACATTAACCCTACGGGCGCGTCCGGAGGAACAGATATTGGGATTGAGATCGCCGGAACATCCAGAATACTGGCGATCAAAGTGTTTCTGAGAGCAGCGGCGTTCGCTACGAAGAAAGTACTGTCGTCGTCCAACTCCGCAAGTCTCGGGGGTAAGATCGAAACAGTTGGAAGCGCAATGGCGTCGACGTCCCGAGTCAGTTCGTCGTACAATGAACGAAGTCGAGAAATCTTCTGCTTAGCGAGCAGATAGTCAGTTGCTCTGACGGCCTCTCCCGCACGCATCCGAGCGACGACTCTAGGATCGTATTCGTCCGATCTGCTGAAAAGTGATCCATGATGAGCCAGCGCCTCCACAGCGGTGATCTGGCCTTCGCGCAATGCTGTGGACGGAGCTTCCCAGTCGTACTGACCGGTTTCCGATATACTTAGCCCTGCTCGGTTAAGCGTGTCGATTGCGTCGCTGAAGCTCTTCTCGACCGCAGCGTCGAGCCCCCCCATCGGCATACCCCGCAGTAGCCCTATACGTATTGAAGGGAAGTCAAGAATGGGTGCACTCCAGACCGAACGACCGGTTAAGATGCTGTCCAGCATTTGGCAATCGGCTACTGTAGCGGCCAAAACTCCCGGCGTATCGAAGCTGACGGCTAAGGCAAATGCGCCCTTTGTAGAGATTCGCCCCTGAGAGGGTCGCCAGCCGGCTATACCGCAAAACGCAGCCGGTATTCGCGTCGAGCCGCCGGTGTCTGTACCAAGTTCTGCAACTGACAGCCCGCTTGCCACCGCGACAGCTCCACCGGATGTCGATCCCCCCGGCGCGTGACCACGATCATTATCCGCGTCGCGGCGCCATGGCCCTCGCAGCGGTGGGCTGTGGAAATTCGTGCCCAACGCCGAGTAAGCAAACTCAGACATATGGGTTCTCCCAATGTTTACAGCGCCCGCGCTACGGAGCATACCGACAGCCTCCGCATCAGTTTCCGCCGGCTCATTCCCGCGAAGCACCGTTGAACCTGCAGTCGTAACTTGCCCGCTCACGTCGAAAAGGTCTTTCGTAGACACTGGCAAACCCATTAACGGGAGTCGACTACCGCGTCGCCGCTCACGGTCGGCAGACCGTGCTGCCGCTAAGACTTCGTCTGGGTTGAACCGGAGAAATGCATTTCGGTAGTCTGGTAATCCCTTCTCTACGCGATTGATGATTGATGAAACGAGCTCAACCGACGAAAGCTCGCCCCTTTCTAACTTGGACAGCACCGCAAGCGCTGAGATCGGGCCCTCACTCAAGAAGTTCAAAAATCGCCTCCACTTCTACGACCACGTTGCTTGGCAACGAACCGGCACCAAATGCGGAACGAGCGTGGCGTCCGGCGTCACCGAAAACATCAACAAAAAGATCTGACGCCCCATTCACCACATGGGGGTGGTCCGCAAAATCCGGCGTTGCATTAACCATGCCGCGGACATTCGTCACCGACAGCTTAGATAAATCTCCGACGGCTAGCTTTGCGACCGCTATTAGTTGTAGCGCGCAGACGCGCGCGCAAGCATAGCCTTCTTCGACAGAAACATCCTTACCTAACGTTCCTTTCAAAGCCACGCCATCCGCGTCATATGGCACCTGTCCCGAGAGGAAGAGGAGCGGTCCCGCCTTCTTGAAAGCGGTATAATTGGCGACGGGTTTAGGAGGAACTGGCAATTTAAGTCCCAGTTCCTGCAGTCGCAGTTCGGGGATTGATTTGGTCATAGAAGCGTTCCTTTCAAACCGGTGGCTTTCCACGCCCCTGTACTCGCAGACCTTAGATCAGAGGAAGCCACCGGAATCGGCAGCTCTTCCACATAATCAGCCTGACACTTTGTTAAGTCCGCGAGACTCTCTGACGCGCGCCCAAGCGAGGAGCGCGATGGCAGTATCCTGCACACCAAGCCCAGTCAGGTCCGCGACGGTAATGTCGGTGTCGCTTCCCCGTCCAGTTACAGATCCTGAGATAACGTCAGCCAGTTCCACTGCTGGAAAATCAGAAGCGATCACACCCGCTGCTATAGCCGCGCTTAGCTCCGATAGATTGCGGCACTGTTGCACTCGATCACAAACGTAACGCGTAACCGACGCTAAAACCTCGGGATGGAGTTCAGACTTGCCCGGAGCATCGGCACCCATAGCCGTGATGTGCTGTCCGGCCGAGAGCCATTCCGACTTAACTATCGGCTGTTTGGCTGGCGTCGCAGTAACGACAATGTCTGCGCCACGGACGGCGCTCTCGGCATCTCTGACTACTTCGACTTCGATGCCAAGCTGCTGGGACATAACGCGAGCGAATTGCCGATTTACATCGCTGTCTACGCTCCACACTCGAGCACGTTCGATTGGGCGAACCGTCTTCAATGCGGCGAGCTGAAGGCGAGCTTGTCTTCCGGCGCCTACAATTCCAACAATTTTAGATTCCGGTCGAGAAAGATGCCGAGCCACGACTGCTCCTGCAGCCTGCGTTCGTAGCGCTGTCAGGTATCCGTTGTCTAGCAAGATGCATTCAACCCTGCCGCTCGAGCCGCTGCAAATTAACATTAGCCCGCTGGCGCTTGGCAGGTTGAGATTGTGGTTTTTATGAAATGTGCTTGCAAGCTTGACGGCAAAATATGGTGCACCAACAGTGTACGCCGATTTGACACAAGTCTGACCGTGTACATCTTCAATGTTGATCTGCATGACCGGCGGCATAATGACAATGCTTTCTCCCGCAAGAGAAGCGAACGCCGCCTCGATCGTATTGACACAATCCTGGTCGAATTCCAGTGCGTGTCGAATTTCTTCTTCCGTAATGATTTCTGGTAGCATTAATTACCCTCATTTTAATGGGAAGATTGATGCAGGAAAGCAGCGATACGGTCGTCACTTTGGGTAAATAGTTGCTCAGGCGCCTCATCAGCCACGATACGCCCGCTATCCATGAACACGATGCGATCGGAGATCCGACGTGCGAAGCGCATCTCATGCGTGACGATCACCATCGTCATACCATCGAGCGCTAGCGCCTCGATGGTTCGCAGAACCTCATTGACAAGCTCGGGATCGAGCGCGGAGGTGGGCTCGTCGAACAGCATAACCCTTGGCTCCATAGCTACCGCCCTGGCGATAGCAACGCGTTGTTGTTGACCACCAGAAAGCTGATGAGGGTACTTCTGTGCATGATCGCGCATTTCAACGCGTCCCAGCGCTGACATTGCCCGTTCGCGTACAAAAGCACGATTGCCCCTGTTGTGATATCGAAGAGCGAGCGCGACGTTACCCAGGACGCTCATGTGCGGAAACAGATTAAAACTCTGAAATACCATACCAATGTCCGTGATTCTGGCATCAAAATCCGCGGCGCGACGGTAACAGCCGGAAACCGCACTGAGCCATTCTCCTCCATCAAAATTGATAACGCCTGCGTCGATGTCTTGCAGTGCATTGATCGTTCTAATAAGTGTGGTCTTTCCGGATCCAGACGGTCCAATGATTGACAATACTTCGCCTTTTCTGACTTTTAGCGAGACGTCCGAGAGAACACTCTTGGCCCCGAAGCTCTTTCCAACTGCTTCGATGGAAACGACGGTGGGCGCATCCGGTGCAATCGTAGATCTGCGCGAATTAACAGCTGGGAGCGTTTGCAAGCCCTCCATCGCTTCCTTCGGAGGTAGCACCGCGCGCCGCTGCGAGACATCAAGACGTCGCTCTAGTAGCGATATAAGCGCGTTAAAAACTGTCACGATCATAACATAGAAGACAGCAACAACGATGAGCGTATCGACTACTTTGAAGTTTTGAGTGTAAAGGCGCTGGCCAACCAATAGTATTTCATTGAGTGAAATTATCGAGACTAGAGACGTCAACTTCACGATCGTTATGAATTCGTTAGCCAAACTCGGCAGCGCAATCCGGAAGGCTTGAGGAACGATAATCAGACGCAGGCGGCCGACGAATCGTATTCCGAGGGCGCGCCCGGCTTCGTGTTGCCCTTTTGGCACACCAATCAATCCACCTCGATGGATTTCGGCAATGTAGGCCGTTTCGCTCGCGATAAGGGCAATCAAACCTGCTCTGAAGGGATCTGCAAGTACAGTCGTAGCAGAGGGCCATAACTGGGGGAGATTATAGACGAAAATCAGCAAAACCAGAAGCGGAAGGCTTCGGAAAAACCAAACATACACCGATGCACTTAGTCGTAACGCAGCAAAATTTGAATCTTTGCTTAGCGCTACCCCAAGCCCCAAGATCAGTCCGATGCCCCAAGTAAGCACAGAAAGTACTACTACGGTAAGGCTTGCCCACCAGAAGTCTGCGTCCAAAAAGAGTTGTATTACGTATTGCCAATCGATATTCGCCATATCTCACCTGCTCCCTCCGCGCAGTTTATTGGCGACACAACGCGCCACATAGCGCTGTGCCGCACTACGTCATTGGCCGATTGCTGCTTTGTATTGCGCTTCGGTAGGTGCACTGATGTTGTAAGCTGTAAGAAGCTTTTGATATGTCCCATCAGCTTTGATCTGATCGAAGGCGGCTTCGAGCGTGGTTTTCATCTCCGGATGAGATTTCGAAACTCCGATTCCCAAGACAACGGGATACAAAACTTCCTTCGTGGTTATGACCAACCGACCGCCGGTCTTGTCTTCAGCGACCTTTAAGACGGCCGCATCGTCCGCTTGAGCATCAACGTTGCCTGACAGAACGGCTTGGGACGCCTCCGCTGAACTAGGAAACTCACGGATGTCGACAGAATTGCCATTCTCGGAGCAAAGGTTCCTGATCATATCAATGTACGCAGCACCTTTGATGATCGCGATTTTCTTGCCGCAAAGCGCTGCAGCGTTTTCGGGTTTGAAATCCGATGTCGCCAGCGACGCAAACCCGAGGCCGGCGTTGCCATACGGTATGAAGTCAATCTGCTTGGCGCGTTCTGGTTTGATGAACATCGAAGATGCAATGACATCAAACTTGTCTGCCCCGATCCCCAGGATAAGGTTCTCAAATCGCGTATCAAGAAACTCAATTTTGAAATTACCTGCTTTACCAAGCAAAGACATGAATTCCGCGTCAAAGCCGGCGGGAAGCTTGTTGTCATCGAAATAGATGTAAGGCGGCGAAGTGATGTCGCTGCCAACGCGCAGGGTCCTAGGCAACTCACTGCTCTGGGCGTGACCGGCAAAAAGAATGGCGGCAAGTGCCGCTGTTAAAAAGGCTTTCATCGTGTTCCTCATCTGGTTGGTGCGGTTCTCGCGCCGCGGCCGACGTTCCGGCCAACGAGAAGTTCAAGACGAGACCCATGCTCAATGCAAACGGCATTTCCTCACAATGATGTTGCGATTTCTTACAGCTCGGGCGGCCGTTTGAATATTAAGGTTGGTGACGGCTCCCATATCTACAATGCGCGACATGTAAGAATTCGTGACAGATTCTAAGGATATTATTGCTACGCGGCGTTAGGTCGTGACCGTAGGATCGATGAGCCCTGCCCATGTCGGGCGGTCTTTTTGTTAGGTCTTGGTATGGATAATGATAGCCGAAGTGCCGGTGAAATAGAGCGACTGAAGGAGTGGCTGGGTCATTCTCACGAAGAGAAGCCCGATGCGCTTTGCAAGGGTCTCCCAAACAGCTTCAACGGCTCATATGCGGACATCGGTTCGCAAGGTTTCGCGCTCGGTGACGCACACCTTCCCATGCCATGCGCGTTTCTGCGGCAGGACATAGTTGCGCAGAACCGACGTTGGATGTCCCAATATCTGAGCTTGACCGGCGTAAAACTGGCGCCCCACGGCAAAACCACTCTTTCTCCGGAAGTCTACCTCATGCAAGTAGAAGACGGCGTTTGGGGTCTGACTGCTGCCAATGCGCAGCAGCTTGCATTTTTTGCACATATCGGAATCGAGCGTGTCATTCTGGCCAACCAGCTTATCGGTACTGGCAATATTGCGATCACGCTCGACTGTGCAGAACAACATCCCACTCTCGATTTCTATGTTCTGGTAGACAGCCATGCTGGCATCGCGCAGCTCGTTGCTGCGCTTAAAGAGCGAGCAGATCCACGCCCTATTAAGCTGCTGATCGAAATCGGCGTAGAGAAGGGCCGAACCGGCGTGCGGGATTTGACCGAGGCGCTCGCCCTCGCCAAGGCGATCCATGATGAGCCACTCGTTATCCTTGCCGGAGTCGAGGGTTACGAGGGTATAGCACCTGGACAAGACCATGCCTCTCGCGAGTCTGCCGTGGTCGCGATGATCGATAGACTTGTCGAGTTTGCTGAGCTTTGTGATGCGGAATGCTTGTTCGATGATAACCAAATTCTGCTAACGGCTGGGGGCACGGAATTCTTTGACTTGTGTAGTCGCAGACTTTCCAGTTTCGCTGGCTCGCGACAAAGCCAGGTCGTCATCCGGCCTGGTTGCTACATCACCAGCGACAGCATTGCTTACACCCGAGCGTTTCAGCGTATCTGCGAACGATCGCCAGACGCGGCGGCAGTCAATCAAGCTCCCCCGAAAGGAGCATTGGAAGTGTGGGCTGCTGTCCAGTCTCGACCCGAGGCGACGTTGGCCTTCGCAACATTGGGTAAGCGCGATGTGTCACACGACTGGGATTTGCCGGTACCGCTTAGCTGGTTTCGCCCGGGAAAAATGACGTCCGTTGAGCCTATACCGCAAGGCCATCGTGTGACGCGGCTAAACGATCAGCACGCGTATCTGGAAATTCCGAGAGACAGCCCGCTGATGGTCGGAGACCTAGTCGGTTTCGGGATTTCACATGCATGTACCACCTTCGATAAATGGCGCCAAATATACTTCGTGGACGAGAAGCACCGCGTCACGGGCACGCTGCGAACGTACTTTTAAGCGCGCAACGTTTAACCGGAGCATCACAATATGAATTATGTTTCACCAGTGCTTCATGAGACCCTTCTCGAACTCGGGGAGCCTTATGGCTGGCGCGCACGAATCGGGTTGATCGTGCTTTCAACCGACCCGGTGATAGAGCGAGACTTTCACAAGCTTACGCCAGACGATTCAGTCGCCGTCTTCTCAACTCGTATTTACCTGGAAACGCCAAACACCGATCGGACCTTTCTTGCTCTTGCAGAAGAGCTTGAACCGGCTGCCGGATTGATCATCCCGGATTCGCGTCTTGACGCTATCGTCTTCGGCTGCACCTCCGCCTCAACACTGATAGGACCCGACAAGATCGAGGCTCTCGTCGGACGAGGCCGGCCCGGGGTCAAAGTTACCAACCCGGCTACTGCCGTCTTGGCTGCTCTAAAGACCTTCAGTGCCAGGCGAATTGCGCTGGTCACACCCTATACTCTGTCAATGACGCAGAACGTAATGCGCTTCCTCGCAGATGACGGCATCACGTTTACATCTGTCCGTGCCGCAGGATATGACACCGATCATACCATAGGTTCCATCTCAGCAGATTTCTTCGTTGAAGCAGCCAAGGCGTCTGTCCTTGAGGGAGCAGATGCGATTTTTATCTCCTGCACCGGTACGAAAGCACTGAACGTTATCGAGACGATTGAATCTGCGACCGGTCTGCCAGTAATCGTTAGCAATCAAGCAGCCTTCTGGCACGCTCTGACCCTGACGGGATGGTCTGCGGCAGTTCCTGGCTTCGGCCAGCTCCTTCGTGAAAAATGGTAGAAAATATGACAGAGACACTTGACCTGACGAGGGCCCTGATTGCCCAGAATACTATCGACCCTCCCGGCAACGAGCGTCTAACCGCTATGATTGTTGCTGAGAAGTTACGATCTGAGGGTGTCGAAGCGCTTGTATATGAAGTTGCTCCAGGTCGAACGAACCTTGTAGCTCGTATCGCCGGGACTGGTGAGAGGCCTGCATTGGCGTTTTCAGCGCACTTCGACACCATCGGCGTCGAGCTGGATAGATGGAGTGTTGATCCGTTCGGTGGCGAGGTTCGCGGCGGTCGTTTGTACGGCCGAGGGGCAGCCGATATGAAGGGCGGCATGGCGGCTATGACGGTTTCCGCACTCAAGATCGTTCGATCGGGTGTTCGCTTGAAGGGAGATCTTCTTCTCACCTTCTCGGCCGCTGAGAACTCGAATTGCTTGGGCGCTCACCGTCTTGTTGAAGATGGTCATTTTGAAGGAGTGGGCGCCCTGCTGGTCTCCGAGCCGACAGGTAACCGTGCCTTTGTCACTGAAAAGGGTGCTCTTTGGTTGCGGGTTTCCGCTAAGGGCGAATATGGGCACAACGCATTTTCGGAGGACCGGTCGGGAGATAGGGGGAACGCAATAATCAGGCTGGCTCGCTATTTGGACAGGGCACACGATCTTAAGCTCTCCGCTCCTGCCCACCGTCATGTGAAGCCGCCTACGATCAACATTGGTCTCATCCGCGGAGGATTGTCGACACCCCTCATTCCTGGGGATGCTTCTGCGGATGTTGACGTCAGGTTGGTGCCTGGTCAGTCGTCCGAGCAAGTTCTTCAGGCGTTTCACGATATCGCCGATGAGAACATCACGATCGAACAGTTGGATCTAAAGTTGCCGGTCGATACGGCCGATGATCATCCCTTCGCAAGGCTTTGCGTTGAAGCCTGCCGAGCCGAGGGTACTGCTGATCCAGGCCCGGCCGGAGTTGCCTATTATTCAGACGGAGCGGTAATTGCACCCCGACTTGGATTGCCGATGGTCATCATCGGTCCCGGTGAGGTTGGAATGAGTGGTGCGATTGACGAATATGTCTATGTTGAGAAGCTTGAAAGCTCAACGCGTATTTTCGAGCGCGTTGCGAAAGACTATCTGTCTTAACAACTAAAGGCTTTAGCTCTGATCTGATTGCTTTCGCACAAGCCGAGCCATAGATTGGCTCGGCTGAAAATTCGGAGCATCAATGATACTGCCCCCGCTTAATACTTTACAAGCCTTCGAGGCAGCCGCGCGCTTGCAAAGCCTGTCCAAGGCAGGAGGTGAACTGAATGTCACGCACGCAGCGATAAGCGGCCAAATCAAGAAGCTTGAATTATGGATAGGACGGCGCCTTTTCGAGCGATCTGGCCGAGGTGTCATTCTTACTCCCGCCGGCGCAGAGTTTTTTCGGACCCTTCAACCCTCCCTTCTCGCAATTTCCACTACGGCCCAGTCGCTTCGAATTCGCCGGGAACGCAATAAGCTGATTGTCGCGTGTATACCCTCAATCGGTACCAGGTGGTTGATCCCGGAGCTGCCACGTTTCTCCGCCCTATATCCGGACATCACTATCGAGGTGCTTTATTCCCGGGCCCACGAGGTGTTCGATCCAGAACGCCAAGACGTTCTCATAACTCATCAAAATATCGTGTCTGATGAAATGTCATCCACCCTTCTTTTTTCCAGAATCGCTAAGCCTGTCGCCAGTCCCAGATATTTGGAAATGAGTAAATGTGATGAACACCTCAACAACGCTACCATTCTACACGACGAGGTCATCTCGTCTTGGGAAGACTGGTTCGAAAAGGCTGGGTATCGGCCAACCGGGCTGATACACGGGCCTGTTTATCAAGATTTCAATTTGCTAGCGACGGCGGTTATCGCGGGACATGGAGTGGCACTCTGCCCCATCGAGGTCTTCCGACGGGAGCTGGCCCAAGGGGACCTGGTAATTTTGTCGAACACCTCTACCCTTTCTGACCAAGGCTATCTTTTGATATGTGACAAGAATAGCAACCGAGCAACCAAGGCGTTCAGCGACTGGTTTATTAAGGTATGTGCGCAATATAGCGGCTCGAAATAGTAGCGCTTGCTGTTCCGAGAGTGCGTAAGCTGGAAACACAGACTCGATTTTTAATTCTTCCGTTCCCTTGTGAGAAACTCAAACCGGTCAGAGCTGGCGTGGAGAACCTGGATTGCTAGCAATGGCGGTGTAATGATTTCGGCAGTTAGAAAGTGGCGGGGCCACGCTCGGCAGTTTCCAGTGAAAGTGCGTAGAGTTCGTACTGGGTCGCAATACCTAGCTTCGCATAACTATTCTTCCGATGAGTTTTGACCGTCGTGGGCGAAATATCCAATTGTAAACTAATCGACAGGGTCGAATGACCTTTCAAGAGCAACCCCACCACCTCACGTTCACGAGGACTGAGTTCAGCGAAGCGGTCAATTGTTCGCGCGGGGAGTTCTTTTCGTTCCACGCGACGCTGAATATCCGCCCCGACCGATTTCCAGTACCGGTTCATCGCGGCCTGCAGGAATGGAACAACTAGCACCAGTCCCTCTACTTCGGCCCGCGAGAATCCCGTCTCGCTCCATGGACGAGAAAGCGAGATTTCCCCGCACAGATGCTCTGGGAGGCTCAAGGCAATGCTAACCTCTTCGCGTGCGGCCGGCCAACCGCGCGTCAGATAACCTATCTCCTCGGCCTCGCTTCGCAAAACCGGGTACGATGGAAGGACGTTGTTATCATCCACGGTGCGAGCAAGATCACGCATGCGATATGCGCCAGGATGGATCCCGGAACGGTAGCGACGATAAAACGGATCAATCGCATAAGTTTTACTAATGTAGTTCTGGAACCCGACGGCGTGATGCTGTCGAAACGCTCCTTCAAAGAGATTGATCGGCCTTGAGTCCCGACTGTAAACGAATTGTATACAGCTATCGAACGGCAGCAAGGTGCTTAGCCCTTTAACGAGTAATTCCGGTAGGTTTGGTTCATCGACCCGCTCCATGATTTCAGCGCTCGCAAACGCCCAATCAGCCGGAAGATAGCGCTTTGGTGTGTTAGTAAACTCTACTGCCAGGGTCACGGCGATACCTCTGCAAGAACGCAAAATCTTGCTTCGATGTTAGACTGTTTGAATGAAAAAGACCAACACGTGACCAATTAATCGGTACGCTCGAAAGCTAATTTTTCAAGAAATCGTTCGATTTTTCAATTTTATCCTCTCTTAGGAGGATGGCGCCCTATAGGTCGACAATTCTAGGTAATTGACGAATAGGGCTGCCTGAACATTGATGCAGGCCGAAAAGACTGGAGGATCCATATGTTACTGACATCCGCTCTGAGAAGAGAAGCTCGCGAAGCTCCCGTAAGCGATCTAGAAGCCGTTTCGAACTACGGTCGCGAGAAGCCCGGCCTCATCCCGATGTGGTCCGGTGAAAGTGATCTCACGACACCCGACTTCATTCGCGATGCCGCGCATAAGAGTTTGGCGGCTGGCGAAACATTCTATACTTGGCAAGCGGGATTGCCTGAACTTCGTCAGGCGTTGTCTGACTATCACCTCCGGCATTTCGGCAAGAAGATCGATGCCGAGGAATTTGTGGTTACGAGCGGCGGGATGCACGCCATCACTTTGGCACTTCAGGCGACAAGCGGGCATGGAGACGAGGCGCTCTATTTGAGCCCTGCTTGGCCTAATTTTGCAGGCGCAGCAGGCCTTGCCGGTGTCCTTCCTGTGCCGGTCCCACTTGTCGAAGACGACCTCGGATGGCACTGCGACATTGAGAGGCTCGAGGCCGCGATCACGCCGCGCACGCGGTCTATATTCTTCAACTCGCCCTCCAACCCGACGGGTTGGACAGCCGACGTCGACACATTACGGGCGATACAAGCGCTCGCGCGTAAACATGGTCTCTGGATCATCGCTGACGAGGTCTATTCTCTCTTCCATTTTGATGGAAATCGCGCTCCGTCATTTATGGATATTCAGGATCCGGCTGATCAGATTATTTATGTCAATACCTTCTCAAAGAATTGGGCTATGACAGGCTGGCGTGTTGGGTGGATGCGGGGCAACACCGAGTTGTCGCGCACATTCGAAAACCTTATCCAGTATTCCTCATCAGGTGTAGCGGAATTTCTGCAACGGGGCGCAATCAGTGCGCTCGAGCATGGTGACGGATTTTTGAAAGAGCAGATCACGCACGCTGAAGTGGCTCGCGACATGGCGTGCAGAATACTTGGTGAGTCCAATCGGGTGCGATTTTCCATGCCGACCGGCGCCTTCTACCTCTTCTTCCAGGTCGAGGGCGTTAAAGACTCCAACAGAGCCGTTTTTGACATCGTCGATAAGGCAAATATTGGCCTAGCGCCTGGTCGCGGTTTTGGCGCGGCTGGCGAAGGATACTTGCGAATGTGTTTTCAGCGCAGTCTTGGACAGGTCGAGGAAGCCTGCGATAGGCTCTATCATTGGATTGCGCACAATTCTTGAGGGACCGTGAGCTTGCGAACGAAGTTAAGGATTTCGAACGCTGACAGGTTTAGTCACGTGGTTATACTCTTGCCGCGATGAAGAGTTCACTTGCATCGTGGCGGAAGTCGGCGACCTCAACCGCGCTAGATCCACAATTCGACGGCGAAGGGGTGGTCTTACCAGACGGCTTCTCATACCCCCATCCGAGGAATGGTCTCTTCTGATCAACTGCAGATTTCAGTTCCGCAATAAGCGTGGCGGCCGATCCGGATTGACGTTCGCCAACTTCAGGCCCTCTTCTTAATAGAATCCGCTGAATCGCCCATCCAGTCAGCTGGGCGCGTCGGCATAACGGCCAAGCGGAGCCGTATCCCCGCTCTCCAGCGATTTTGTGCAGTCAGAATTTTTGAAGGCGGTCCAATCCGGCAAGCCCGGGGCAGAACTTTAGCAGTTCTTTCGTGTACCACCAGCCTTCGACGACCTTCCCACCCGTCGGCCCGTAGCTCTGAACCTTTCCGGTGGCGGGAGCAGCGTTTGTCAAATCGGGTACCGTCTTCCACGCACTAAGCGTGATATCTAAGATTCCGTTTTCCACTGCAATAAATTGCGCAGAGGAATCCGACTGAATACTTCTCCCCATAACTGTATTCCTTGATGACTTCGCCATAGACTGCGTTGATGAAATCGCTGTTTGAAGAGCCGATCGTTGAGCCTTTCATCGGCTCGCGCGTCTCCGGAGCAGACTGGGCTTCGCTTGATCGCATCTCTTTACATCTGACTTACGCGCAAAGCTTACGGAACACTTAGGCTAACGACAATCAATGGGCGCAAACCAAAGTATAACCAAAAGTTACAGTGATTCAATCTTGATCTCCGATAATCAGGAAATGAAACGGCTGTAGCGAGATCCGTGGCTTCGGTCGCATCGGTTCAGGTTTGGCGGTTGCGTGCTTTAGGCAGTGCGGGTGGGCGATGGGCGTCTCGGAAGACGTGCGAGCGGAGCACCCGTTACAATACGGGTTTCGCAGTGAACACCCTGTCCCGGTTCAAAATTGCATGAGGGTCGAGCGCGGTTTTAATCGTTCGCATGAGTTGCAGTTCCTCTTCCGAACGGGTGTGCAATAAGTGTTTAAGTTTGGCGACACCGATGCCATGCTCGGCGGACACACTCCCACCACATGCTTTCACCGCGTCGTAGAACGCTGTCTCAAAGGGGATGATAGCCTGAGCGGCGTCGGCAGGATAGATAGCAACGTGCAAGTTGCCGTCACCAAGATGACCATACACGACGATTCTACTGCCAGGCAAAGTTTGGCGGGCACTGGTTTCAGCGAAGTCGACGAACCCGGCAATACGATCGAGCGGGACGGCGATGTCGTAATGGATTTCCTTCGAAGCATGACGATAATATTCGTAGTTTGCTTCACGCAGTTGCCAAAAACGAAGGCGGTCACTTTCCGACTGGGCGATCAGTGCATCGTGCAATAAACCGTCCTCCAACATTTCGAAAAGTGTGGTTTCAAACAATGCCCGAGCAGCCTCGTCCATCCCTAACGCAGCCTCAACCAGTAGCGTTATATCTGGAGCCGTGTTGAAGGGAGCAGTCAACAGACCCCAATGCTCGCCAGCCTCCATGTAATTGCGCCACATCGCCTCATAGGTAACCAGTTTACCATCAAACTTTTCCTGCAGCCGGCGGCAAACCAGAAGTGCGTCTTCAATCGAATTTGCGGCACACAAAGCGGTCAACAAGGGCTTGGGGGCGACCATCAGGTTTAGGCAAACGCGCGTGATGACCGCCAGCGTCCCTTCGCTACCCGCCATTAGCTGCGGCCAATCGTAGCCCGTATTATTCTTCATGACTTTGGACATGGAGGATATCACCGTACCATCGGGGAGCACAGCCTCAACGCCAGCGATGTGCCTACGCGTCGTCCCATACCTCAGAACCTGTACACCGCCTGCGTTAGTCGCGACGTTTCCACCGATTGTGCAGGAGTTCCGAGCACCAAGGTCGACGCCATAAAAAAATCCAACGCCCGAAGCTGCCTCTTGGACCTGCGCCAAGGTCGCGCCAGCCTGCACGGTAATCGTGCGATTGACGACATCAATTTCCCCAATGGCGGACATGTTCTCCATGGTGATGGCAATTTCATCACCTTTCGGGTGTGCCCCACCGACAAGACCAGTCAGTCCACCCTGTACGACAACTGGCTGCCGAGCAGCATTGCAGAGCCTTAGTATATTGGAGACATCCAAAGTCGTGGACGGTCTGACAAGGGCGATTGGCACTGTCGGGGGAAAAAGAGAGGCGTCTGAGAAGTGTTTGGCGGGGATCTGCTCTCCAACGCTTACCTTGTTTTCACCCAGTTGTTCGGTGAGTGTCTGAAGCAAGGTCATAGAAAACTCCTGTTGTCGCGCGCGATACTCAATGGGGTGCTTATACCGTGCTGGGGATCGCTAAATGCTTTTGGACTCGAGTGACGGCGTAATCGATAAGCTGGACGATGACCACATACACAACGCCGACAGCAAGCAGCGGCGTGAGAGGATCAAGGTATACCTTACCCACCACGGTTGGCCCGCCCATCAAGTCGTGGACCGTAATGACACTCGTGATCGCCGATGCCTTCAGGACCGCGACAGTTTCGTTCCCAAGGCTTCCGAGCAGCGAGCGGACGGCAATCGGTGCATGGACTCGGAAGAATGCCCGGCGCCGGGTCATTCCGACCGCCGCAGCTGCTTCCAGCATCCCGGGGGAAACCATTCTCAGGCCCCCCCTTATCATCTCTCCGAGATAAGCCGCATTGTTAATGCTCAGAACAAAAACTGCGGTCCGAAAAGGGGAGGAGAGAACCAGATCCCAGAACAGGCTTCCACGAAGCCATCCGACACGCGGCAACCCGTAGTAAAACAGAAATAATAAAATTAGGAGCGGAACGCCGCGAAAGATAAAAATGTAAAGCTTAGCGAACAATTTAGCGTATAAACCACCGTATTCGTGCATCGCGGCGAGTGCTCCGCCAAAAATAAATCCGAATACCATGCTAAGAAGCGTGAGCGCGACAGTTATGACGAGCCCGTTGGCGACAGCCGACCAAAACTCGTGTGTGGTGAGAATCGCGAAATTTAGCATCGGTTCACCCTTGGTTGGCGGTGGCCTCTAGGCGGTACTGGATCACGCCAGCGATTGCAGAAATTCCCAAATACATCACCGCGGCCACCAGATAACAGGTCAGTGGCTCACGAGTGGATCCGGAGATAATACTGGTGGCCCTGCTTAATTCCTGGACACCGATGAGCGACGCGAGAGCTGAGATTTTCAGCATAACGAGAAACAGATTCCCAAGGGCGGGCGTCGCCGACTTCAAAACAATTGGAACTACGATACGTCGACGTATCTGGAAACGTGTCATGCCGATCGCAGAACCCGCCTCGGCATAGCCCTTGGGCAGTACCGAAATCCAGTCCCTGAAAATCACCGCTGCATAGGATCCAAACTGAATGGCAAGGGCAGCTACGGCCGCAACCACTGGATCCGCACCTCCAATTCGGAGGCCAATGAGCGACCCTAAGCTGCCCAAGAGTATGTTTGAGCCGTAGAAGATGATGAAAATCACCATTACCTCCGGTAGCCCGCGGAACACGTTGATATAAGCGGCCCCCATGAGGGCCACTGACCTTGTTGTTGAGAAGCTGGCGAATGCAACGGCAAGGCCGATAATGATGCAAATCGGAAATGCGATCGCAGACAGTATCACCGTGAGGGCTGCGCCCTTCAACCAAAAACTCATATAAGGCGCAAGGATATCAATCATTGCTCGTCACCTTGCGCTAGAGACCTATTGAGATGTGAGATTCGTCTTCAGGTACTTTTGTCCGAGCTCGTTGAGCTTTCCAGACGCAATAACGGTATCCAAGCCCTTGTCGATTTTGGCAACGAGTTCCTTTGAGCCTTTGCGGAAAAACCACCCCCTGCCCTCACCCACGAACCGCTTGTCGAAGCTGGGTTCAGCGACGAGCTTGTATTTGCCTGTGCTTACGAACTGCTGCTGGAGTTGCAGATTGTCGTTCTGGAACGCAGCAATACGCCCTGCATCCAGATCAAGCACAGCAGCATCAGGGCTGTCATATCCCTGAATTTGCGTGTCGTTGCCAAGAGTAGCCTTGATGAAATCGTAATAGGACTGTGTACCCACAATAGTGCCGATGGATTGCCCCTTCAAACCCTCGATCCCCTTCGAAATGTCGGCGCTTTCCGGGACAAGGTAGGCATAACCGACTTTGTAAATAATACGTGTCGCATCGTACTTCTCCAGGCGCGGCCCAGTTTCGGTTACGGTGGTGCCGATCATGTCGATCGTTCCTGTTTCCAAGGCTGTCCAAATGCCGTCCCACGGTACATTCGTAATTTGGCAGTTCAGTTTCGCCTCGGCACAAACCGCCTTCGTGAGATCGACTTCGAGACCTGCCAGCTCGCCATTTGTGTCAACGTACGCGAACGGCTTGTAAGCAGCGTCAATGCCCACTTTGACGACTTCGTCCGCATATGCATTCGATACCGTCAAAACGCTTGCGCTCGTCAGAATGACGGCGGCGGCAGATAGGATTTTGATCATTTTCATTTTTGATTCCCCTTGTATGTGGTTGATTATGATCGGTAACGTTTTAGAAAAGCCGCAAGCGCTGGCGACTGCGGCGCTCCTAAGACGTCATCGGGCCTGCCTCTTTCCGCGATGCTGCCCCCTTGGAGGTAAACAACCTCTGAGGACACTTCTCGTGCAAAGTGCATCTCGTGGGTGACGATCACCATCGTGCGCCCTTCTACGGCCAGATCTTGCATCACAAGCAAAACCTCGCCGACGAGTTCTGGGTCGAGAGCCGAAGTCGGCTCATCAAAAAGAAGGATTTCCGGCTCCATTGCGAGCGCACGTGCTATCGCCACGCGTTGCTGTTGTCCGCCCGACAGCTGAGACGGGTAATGGCGGCTTCGGTCTGCGAGGCCCACCTTTTCCATGTACCCTTCGGCGCGCTGTGCCGCTTCCGCCTTCGACATACCGAGGACCTGAATCGGACCCTCCATGACGTTCTCGATTGCGGTCCGGTGCGGCCAGAGATTGAAGGACTGGAAAACCATCCCAACCTTCCTGCGCAGAGCGACCAGATCAGCTGACTGTTTTCTGGTGCGTTTTCCACCGGCAACAGCCGGAAAGACTGCCCCGTCGAGTATGATCTCGCCATGGCTTGGTTCCTCGAGGAAATTAATGCAGCGGATCAGCGTGCTTTTCCCGGACCCAGAACTCCCGATTAGCGTGAGGATGTCGCCTTTGCTGGCATGTAATTCGATCCCCTTAAGTACTTCCAGCGGACCGAACGACTTCCTTAGATTGCGGACTTCCAGGAGGTATTGTGGCCGTACCGCGCTGTCTGTATTCATATCGGGTTTCCAAGGTGAGAATGCTCGTAATCTACACTGGCGGCATCAGCTCGGCGAGTGATTGCAAGGGCTGTGCCAAGAGACATTTCGTGTAGGCCATGCTTGAGCATAGCGACCCCCACAACAATTGACTCTTTCGCATGATATGTGAGTATTATTTACGTAAGATGCTGTTGATGGTTTCCTCCCTATAGCTCCATTCGCCTGATGGACGATCGGTGTCCTCACATATCAATAACATTTAGAGGGCTGCGCCACTGGGCCTCTTGGATACTCGTACTAAGCAAAGCGTATGTTGGTTTCGTTTTGGTATCTGATCGGCATCGTCGTGGCTTTGGTCCCGAGAGATCTAACTGTCGATATAATTCACGTTTCATTCCGCAAAGTACCGGGTGATCTTCGGCAACGACCTTACAATGAACCCAAAACCTATGCGGTGCCGAAGGCTATCCTCCCCGAGGAGGATGGTTGATCGCCGCCAGACAGAATAGATAGGCCAAATAAAAACGATGGGAGGTGGAATGATGTCACGGGGTCAAGTCAAAAAAGATGTTCCAACCTCTTTAGTGCCCACGGAGGCGCGCGATCAGAACGCGATCCATCTCATCGATCTGCATAAAAGATTCGGCCCCCTGCACGTCTTGAAAGGTGTTTCCTTGTCCGCAAAACAAGGCGACGTCGTTGCGATCATTGGAGGCAGCGGGTCTGGCAAATCGACAATGCTGCGCTGCATTAATTGCCTGGAAACACCGACTGAAGGAAAAATCGTTATCGGTGGCGAGGAGGTTCATCTACGGCGCGCGCATCAAGGGCTTGTACCTGGCGATACAGCGCAATTACGTCGGATTCGATCTCGCTTGGCTATGGTATTTCAAGGCTTCAATCTTTGGAGCCACATGTCGCTGCTTGACAATGTCACGTTGGCACCGGTTTCGGTGCTTGGGATGCGCCGGGATGAAGCGGTAGTACGTGGCGAACAACTCCTCGATCGTGTGGGCCTTAAAGACAAGAAGGACGCGTATCCTGCGTTTTTATCGGGCGGCCAGCAACAACGTGGGGCAATCGCTCGCGCGTTGGCTGTCGATCCGACCGTCATGCTGTTTGACGAGCCGACATCAGCCCTAGACCCAGAGCTCGTGGGCGAGGTTTTGAAAGTTATTGGAGACCTGGCTCGAGAAGGTCGAACGATGTTGCTGGTCACACATGAAATGAAATTTGCGCGTCAAGTTGCCACGCATGTCGTGTTTCTTCATCAGGGCGTTATCGAAGAGGAGGGTCCGCCGGAAGCCGTGTTCGGGACGCCGAGATCTGAACGTCTGCAAAAATTCCTCGCGACGGTTAGATAACTGCCGCTCGGTGACCGAGAGCGGGAATAGGACACATTTCATGCAGTCAACAGTAGCTGACCTTTTATCACTCAGTCCGCCTGGCTGGGGCACACCGATGCTTTGGGCACTCTTTTCGTCGCTTCAAATCGCTATCGGTGCGTTCAGCCTAGGTTTGAGTCTCGGCATTTTTGGAGCTTCCGCGAAGATTTACGGAGGACCAGTTCTCCAGGACATCCTCAAACTCTACACGACAATCGTAAGGGCTGTGCCTGAGTTGGTCCTCATTCTCATCCTGTACTATGGCGGCACAATTAGTCTGAATGCAGGTTTGGAGGCGCTTGGATACCCCGCAATAGACATCAATGGCTTGGTCGCAGGTATCATCGTGCTCGGCTTTGTCCAGGGCGCCTATGCTACGGAAATTATTCGGGGGGCAATCCTTGCGATCCCCCATGGAGAGATAGAAGCCGCCCGATCATTCGGTATGACGTCAAACACGATCTTTCGAAAAATCACAGCGCCAGCCATGCTGCCAAATGCGCTTCCTGGTCTTTCCAATCTTTGGCTGATGGCGACAAAAGACACCGCCCTTCTCGCGGTGGTCGGCTTCCAGGAGTTGACGTTGCAAACCCGTCAGGCAGCCGGATCGACAAAAGCGTACTTCACTTTCTTCATCGTTGCAGGCGCCCTCTACTTGGCAATTACCGTGATTTCGAGCGCGCTGTTTTCTCTCGCAGAAAAGCGGGCCCGACGTGGCATGCCAATGAAAGGCCGATGATCATGACCGATTTACTTTCTGCTGCTCACGGCCCAAGGTTGAGGCGGGTCTCGCTCCACCACTTTGCGTTTGGTGTTTTCGTCGCGGCACTATTAGCTTTCATAGTTATCACGATGCGCTGGGACTGGATCCCGGTTTATTGGGAGTTGCTCCTGCGGGGTCTCTGGACAACCCTGTGGCTCCTCTTGGTAACGTTTGGACTTGGGTTCAGCCTGGCTATCATGCTCGGATTAGCGAGGAATTCTGGCCGGCTTTGGATGTCGCTACCTGCGCAAATTTACTGCACAGTCATCCGCGGTACCCCACTTCTCCTTCAGCTTTGGCTACTTTACTACGGCCTTGGATCACTGTTTCCGCAGTTCCCGGCGATCCGACAGTCGGAGCTTTGGATTTATCTCAGGCAAGCATGGCCTTATGCCGTTGTCGCTCTCACCCTCTCCTGTGCCGGCTACCTCGGTGAAGTTATGAGAGGTGCGCTGGCAAACGTACCCGCTGGTCAATTGGAAGCGGCCAAAGCGTTTGGTCTAAAGAAGTCAACGATCTTCTGGAGAATTCATCTACCACAAGCAGTCTACCGCGCTCTCCCAACGATTTCAGGAGAGGCAATTCTGCAGCTCAAGGCAACGCCACTCGTTGCGACGATTAGCGTTGTTGATATTTTCTCGGTGGCCAGCCGCATACGGCAAGAAACATACCTCACTTATGAACCGCTGCTCTTTGTCGCCTGCATTTATATGAGCATAACAGCCGTCCTTGTGCTCGCGTTCAATTTGATCGAGCGCCGGATCCCACGCCGCGTCGGTTGAATAAATTTTTTGGAGAACTACAATGAACACAATGAATATCGCCGGGAAAATTCGTTCCCGTGAAACTACCTTTGGCATTTGGATGAGCATACCCCATCCGATCGTTGCTGAAACGCTAGCCCACACCACCGCGGACTTCCTGCTGGTCGATGGAGAGCATGCACCGATTCCGCCCGACAGTCTCATGCAGATACTTCCAGCGACGGAGCGGCATGGCATGCCTGTTATCTACAGGGTGCAAGGAAAGTCTCCTGAACTGATCAAGGCAGCTCTGGATCACGGCGTGAATGGCGTGATGGTACCTATGATAAACTCCGCCGAGGAGGCTCAAAAGTGCGTTGCTGCTGCAAAGTATCCACCCCTTGGGATTCGTGGTGCTGGCGCATGGCGGGCTTCAAAATATTATATGGACCAAGCCTCTTACCTCTCACGTGCTGACGCCGAGACAGTCGTCGTTCTTCAGATTGAGTCAAAAGACGCTATTGGAGATATCGAGGCAATCTCGAAAGTGAAGGGCGTTGACGCGCTTTACGTCGGACCAGCAGACCTGTCGCTTTCGTTGGGCGTGACGCTTGGAGAGCTTCACCCGGAACTGCTGGCGGCATGCCGGCGCGTTGCGGACGCTGCTAAACGCAACGGTGTGGTTGCCGGTATTGACATTGTGTCGCTGGATTTCATCCCCGCATTTTATGCGCTGGGTTTCACCCTCTTTACCTACGGTGGGGATGCGGGCTTCGTAATCGAAGGTGGACGCGCAGCCATGGCAGACGCTCGTGCTCAATGCGCCAATAAGCACTAGGCAGCTTGTACGGCTGGCAAACCCTCTCCTCCCCCAGGAGGATGTGCAGCGGGTTTAACATCGGAAACGATGATAGTTGTCGATACCAACATGGGAACTGAAATGAAAAAAGTACGAACGCTTATAACAGCTGCTATTGTCACGCTCGCCGCTACTGGGTTGGCGTATGCGCAGAATTACAAAGTAGGGGTCGCCGCCGAGCCGTTCCCGCCGTTCTACGCCCCGGATTCTAATGGTCACTTCACCGGCTGGGAGATTGATTTCATCAATGCCGTATGTGCGAAAGAGAAATTGGAGTGCACCATCACTCCCGTTACTTGGGATGGCATCATTCCCGCCCTTCAGGCAAAAAAGATCGATATGATCGTCAGCTCTATGTCGATCACCAACGAGCGAAAAAAAATCATCGACTTTTCAAACAAGTACTATGATTCGCCAATTGGCATTTTGGGCCCCAAAGGTCAGTCGTTCGGCGTGACGGCTGCGGATATGAAGGGCAAGATCGTCGGGGTACCATCGGCTTCGACACATTCGGCCTACGCCAAGAAGCATTTTACTGAGGCCGCCGAAATCAAGGAATACCAAACCGTCGACGAGGCGTTGCAGGACCTAGCTGCCGGCCGTATCGACGCTGTTCTTTCCGACCGGTTTGGCCTTGATGATTTCACGAAGACAAGCTCGGGGGCATGCTGTGAGCTAAAGGGGGAGGTCCCGACCGATCCGGATGTTTATGGTCCTGGTGTTGGTGTTGGACTTCGACAGGAAGATACCGCACTGAAGGCAAAAATCAACGAAGGTATCAAGGCGATCCGCACAGACGGCACCTACGACCAAATTACCAAGAAGTATTTCCCCTTCAACATTTACAAAGAATAAAGCCACTATCGATCTGGCGCAGGCTTTTGCTGCGCCAGATCCTCACCGGAACGTCAAGGCGAGGCGAAAACCCTTCGGAGTAGAAAATCTTACAGCATGCGCGCGTATAATACTCACTGGGAAGTGTCGGATCCCGCTACGCTGCGGTGGCCTCCATCAGACTTTGTCGACTTTTGGGAAGACAGCCTTTTAACAGCACGACGGATCACGGCTGAACCGATATTTGTTTCGATCGTCTCTCCGGTCAAGTTATTGGAGGTCTTTGACGTCACCTTTCCAGGTTTTGGCGGCCATCCGATAAAAGGATGGCTCGTGTTGCCGAAATATTCCAAGGGTCGGCTACCCCTGGTGGTTCACTTTCTCGGCTACGGACGCGGACGGAGCGTCGGCACGAGCAACTTCATTGGGCGGCATCCGGCCTTGCATATTTTCGCACGGATAATCGCGGAAGGAAGCGATCTGAGCGTCGGAAGCACACCAGATCCAGTTGGGGCTGGTCCATCTACGATGGGAATGTTCACAAAGGGCATTCACAGCCGGGAAGACTATTACTTGCGACGCATTTTTGTAGACGGGGTCCGTGCAATTGATCTCTTGTCGGATTAAATCGTATCGATGCCTCGTGCATAGCGGTCTGCGGAACAAGCCAGGGTGGCGGCATTCGCTGGCTGTTGCCGCTCTAGATAAGAGTGCGCGCCGCAATGATTGACATACCGGCGCTTTGCGATTTTCCGGCTGCGCTCAAACTCACCCGACTGGATCCTAATGGTGATCCTTCGTTACCTTGCCCAACACAGAGGGCCAGGGCGTAGGCGTGGGGCTGCGCAAAGGCGACACGGAGCTGAAGGCTAAATTAACGCCGGCATAGAAGCAATTAGTAAGGATGGGACCTACGATCGGATCTAAAAGAAGTATTTCGCCTTTAGCATCTATTATTAGTGGGCCTCCTCAGGCGGCCTTTTCCCCACCTGCATTAGAAAGCAAGGCCACATGATCGATCTTGGCTCTCATATGGACGACCTGGTCATGATCCGTCGAGACCTCCATGCTCACCCGGAACTTGGTCTTGAAGAGGTCAGGACGTCAGATCTAATCTCACGGGAACTCGATAGACTTGGTTTTAGAGTCCACCGAGGCCTTGCGAAGACGGGCGTTGTCGCTACCCTCACAAGAGGTACGAGTCAGCGCGCATTGGCACTGCGCGCGGACATCGATGCATTGCCTATCAGCGAGGAGACAGGCGCGGACTACCAAAGCCGAACGCCCGGTCTGATGCATGCGTGCGGCCATGATGGTCACACCGTGATGCTTCTTGGCGCTGCTCGATTAGTTGCCGAAAGAGACAATTTTGACGGCAGTCTACATTTGATCTTTCAGCCCGCAGAAGAAAATTTCGGTGGCGCGCGCATGATGGTCGAGGAAGGGCTGTTTGACCGCTTCCCCAGTGATGCGGTATTTGGCATGCACAACGCCCCGCATCTGCCATTTGGAAAATTCGCGACCCGCCCCGGCCCGATCTGTGCGGCTGTTGACGAAGTGTTCGTCACAGTCGACGGGAAAGGTGGTCACGGCGCAGAACCGCAGTCAACGGCGGATCCCATTTTGTGTGGCGCGAGCATCGTCACCGCCCTTCAGTCAATCGTCGCACGTAACATTAGTCCGAATTCCTCCGCTGTCGTTACGGTCGGTGCGTTTAACGGCGGCTCAGCCAGCCATATCATTCCGTCCAAGGTGAAGCTCATCATTGGTGTACGATCGTTCGACCCAGTCGTTCGTGGCGAAGTGGAAAAGCGAATTCGTCTCATCGTCTCCTCCCAGGCGGAGAGCTTTGGAATGGGAGCGTCGATCGACTATGTGCCATTCTATGACCCGACTGTTAATCACCCTGACGAAACCGCATTTGTCGCCTCCATCGCACAAAACATGCTAGGTCATGAAAACGTTGTGGAGCTTAGCGCCCCTTGGATGGCTAGCGAAGATTTTGGCTACATGCTCAAAGCCTGCCCCGGCGCGTATTTTTTCCTCGGAAGTTCAGAATCGACCGATACTCCACCGCTCCACCACCCCGCTTATGACTTTAACGACCGTCTACTGCCCGTGGGCGTTTCGCTGTGGACTGAGCTTGTCGAGAATTACCTGCGCAAATAGTTCGCCCCCCTCGTTATAACTGAAGTCGCAATCTGGAACGATACCAACTAAGACGGGCCAACAGTCCGCCCCCTTGTTGCGGACAAAGTCAAAAAACTAAGTGCGCGTGGCGCCGGCCCTAACGCTGCTTTCGAACTCAAGTTTTGGCGCGGGTTGCTTCGACAATACTGCAGAAGGTTATCAGGTTATTCGGCTGTCGACGGATTCGCGTCTCTATCCATCTGGTCTTAAGCTACCCACTTGGTAGCTTTCGCCTCTTCGAAGATCGTCCCTTCGATTTTTGTGTAACACACGCGGATGAATACTGGTGAGAATGCAAATCCGTCCGTCAAGTTCGCACACGTGACAAAAAAGGCTGCCGGTCATCACAACCAACTGCCCGCCGCGGTTTCATAAAATGATGTCACGCTTAGCCTACACCGACACCCGATACGAGAAGCGTCTTCGTTTCAAGGTATGCATCCATTTGTTCGGCGCCCATGTCTTTTCCAAAGCCCGACATGCCGAGCCCACCAAACGGAAATGATGGGTCGAGAAAGCCGTGCCCATTTACATATATCGTGCCGGCATTCAGCGACCGTGCCGCTCCAAGGACACGCTGGATATCGCGCGAATAGATTGCCGCAGCGAGACCATAGCGCGTGTCGGCCGCTTGACGGACAATATCTTGGCTGTCTTGAGCGCGACTAAGCGCAAGAACGGGGCCGAATACTTCATCGCGCCAAACGGCATGGTCGTGTGGTGGGTTTTCGACAATAACTGGTCCTACGAAATAACCCGAATTCTGCGTTTGCGCTTGGTCAAGAGCGAGCGTCAGTTTGTCAGCGCGAGCGAGGTTCACAAATCGCATGACAGAATCACGGTGCGTGCTAGATGCCAACGGTCCCATACCACTTTCCGGGTCGAGGCCCGGCAGAATGCGGACTGATTTGGTTCTTTCGACGAGCCGGTCAAGCACCTCATCGAAAATTGAGGCATCAACGATAGCACGGGATGTCGCGTCGCAGACCTGTCCAGTGTTGAAAAATATTCCGTTGTAAAGTCCCTCAACGACGACGTCGATGTCACTATCGGCGAAGACAAGCGCCGGCGATTTCCCGCCGAGTTCAAGCGTGAGGCGCGTCATATTTTGTAGTGCTGCTTCGCCGACTTTGATGCCTGTTGGGGTCGAGCCGGTGAAGCTGACTTTATTGATCCCTGAGTGCGCAACCAGTGCCGCACCAGTATGGGATCCTTTCCCGTTTACGACGTTGAAAACACCATCGGGGAATCCTGCCTGCGTGATTAGCTCGGCGAGCCGCAGGGTGCTTACCGGCGTGGTGTCGCTTGGTTTGGCGACGATCGTGCACCCAGCTGCCAACGCAGCGCCGATCTTCCAGACAAGTGTTTGGAACGGGAAGTTCCAAGGCGCGATGGCCGCCACTACACCAACGGGTTGGCGAAGCGTCATTCCCAGAAACTGTTGATCATAAGCGACCATATCTCCGGTGCGGCCTGAGATCTTCGTCGCCCACCCAGCAAAATACCGAATCACGTCAATGGCGCCGCCAATGTCGATAGGAACCGCCTGCGACAACGGTTTGCCGACGTCAATAGATTCAAGCAGGCCAAGCTCTTCCTTGTGTGTCTCCATCAAATCGGCAAGTCTGAAAATGAGGCTCTGCCGATCGAGCGAGCGCATCGCACTCCATTCTCCCTCGAAAGCTCTGCGTGACGATCTTACAGCTTGCTCGACAATTTCAGCTCCACCATCGAATGTATCAGTCAACGTCGCACCCGTGCTCGGCTCGTAAACCGGTATGCGTTCACCCAATTCCACCGGCGCACCGTCGATCCAATGAGCGATGGGCCTCGTTACGAGCTTGACAATTTCTCTCGAGACGCCCCACTTTTCTAGATATTGCAAAACAATTTCGTCGGCCATAACGGTTCCATTCGTGAATTCGATCGTGGGGGATCTTGCGGATTGGTCTTAGAAAAAAAACCCAAAATTGTGGTACAATTCTGAAAGAGAAACTTACATGTCTTTTGATGCTGGATATGAAATCTTCCCAAGACTACGCCGTCTCCGTTCGGCGCCGACCGCCGCGTCCGTGTGTTCAAGCCCGCCGCGTACACGCTGAAGCGCCGCCAGAACTCCTCTTTCTGATTTGAAAAGGTAGGCATCAAGCTGTAAAATCGCATCGTTGAGATCGCCTTCGGCGAGAACTCTCGTCAGACTATCATTGAGATCGAGATACGGCTCGTGGAGATGAGCGGTATCTTCTAGTTGGCCAAATACAAGCCGCAGTTCTGCCAAAACCAGATCGAAACTGGCACTCAGCCGAGGACTATCACAAAGTTCCACCATTGTCCTATGGTACTCCATGTTGTTCGTCCCAACGGAGCGCCAATCGCCAGCGGCGCCGAGTTCCTTGCCTCGGTCTGAAAGCATCCGCATCCTCTTCAGGGCCGGATGCCCCTTTGTTGCCGCTCGAATAGCACCTGTCTGGATGACGGTTCTCACGCGATAAATATCGATAACAGCGGCTTCGTCCGGTGCTGCGACAAATACACCGCGGTTTGGAATGTAAGTCAGCAGCCTTTGGGTCGTCAGCAGCCGAAAGACTTCGCGAAGCGTATTTCGCGAGATCCCAAATTGTCCCGCAACATGATGTTCCGACAGCTTCTGGCCAGGCTGAAGTTCGCCAGCGGTCAAGGAGTCACGCATGCGTTTTGCCGCGCTCTCCACAAGCGAACGATCATTTGTGTCCAGATTCGGCTGCTCAATAATCATGCGACCACCGTTTTGAAGCTGATTCCATATTGTTGAACAATACACGGTATGCTATCCAACAACAATAGCCACATTAGCGGACAAGGTTCGGACATGCCCAGCATTGATCTCAATAGTGATCTCGGTGAAAGTTTCGGCTCTTGGCCGATGGGTGACGATATCGCTATGCTTTCAATTGTCACCAGTGCGAACATCGCTTGCGGCTTCCATGCTGGCGACCCTGCTGGCATCTTGAAGGTTCTCAAAGAAGCCAAACAGCGGGGCGTTTCAGTCGGCGCACATGTGGGCTACCGTGACCTCGTGGGTTTTGGTCGGCGCAACATGGACCCGACGAGCGAGGAGCTGGTCGGCGACACGATATACCAGATTGGCGCCTTGCTCGGACTTGCCACTGCGGCGGGAATGAACGTGACCTATGTCAAACCCCACGGAGCGCTTTACAACACGATAGCGAGTGACACGCGGCAAGCCGCCGACGTCATCGCCGCAATCAAGGCGATCAATCCTTCTCTAGTTCTGGTAGCCCTTTCGGGCGCTCCGATCGTGCAGCAGGCTCGCTCGGAGGGTTTAACCGTCGTATGCGAAGGGTTCGTAGATAGAGCATATAATGCAGATGGAAGCCTTGTCAGCCGTCGCCTGCCTGGCGCAGTCATTCACGATCCTAGCGCGATTGCCGCCCGGATGCTCCGTCTTGTAAAAGAGGGAACGGTCACAGCAATTGATGGGACGCAGATCGCACTCGATGTTCAGTCGATATGCGTGCATGGCGATACGCCTGCGGCCGTAGTCATTGCTCAAGCGGTTCGCCAGGCGCTCCTCGCCGATGGCGTCGAACTGAAGAGCTTCACCAATGCTTGAGTTTCTTCGCTTCCTTCCCGCCGGCACTGCCGCGATGCTCCTAGAACTGCCCAATCTCGAGGCGACCATTACTTTGCTCGATGCTCTGCAGACCAGGCCCGTGCCGGGAGTGGTAGAAATTGTGCCTGCAGCTCGCACACTCCTAATTCGGTTCGACGCTTTCGAAACGGACCGATCCGCTCTGATAGACGCCATCTCCAAGATTGATCTCTCCGTCCGATCCATCCGCCAAGGGAAGTTGTTTGAAATACCCGTAGTCTATGATGGCGAGGACCTGAACGAAGTGGGGGATTTGCTTGGCTGGTCGGTCGATAATTTGATCGATCGTCACACTGCCGCTACTTACACAGTTGCCTTCACGGGGTTCGCGCCCGGCTTTGCTTATATGGCATGCGATGATCCGGCGTTCGATGTGCCTCGGCGCAAGAGCCCGCGAGCTCGGATCCCAGCCGGCGCCGTCGCTCTTGGCGGCAAATTTGGTGGTATTTATCCGTCGGAAGGCCCGGGGGGTTGGCAGCTACTGGGGCGGACACCACTCAAGATGTGGGACGTGGGCAGGTCACCGGCAGCGTTGCTTGCTCCTGGAGACCGCGTGCAGTTTCGAAATGTGACAAGCGAGGCAGCGGTTCTCTCACCAAAAGAGATTTTTGGGGTTGAGACCGTCACAAGAAAATTGAGTGCAGAAGGCCTACTCATCACGCGCGCAGATCGACCAGCACTTTACCAAGATCGCGGTCGGCTTAAGCAAGCGAGACAAGGTGTATCGGAATCAGGCGCGCTCGACCGTAAGAGCTTCATCGAAGCAAACCTCTGTGTCGGAAATCCGCGAGGTGCGACTGTCGTTGAGATTGCATACGGTGGGTTTGCTCTCAAGACAGATCGACCGGTGACGCTTGCACTCTGCGGCGCAACAACGCCTGCGACGATCCGAACAAATTCCGGGAAAAGTGTTTACGCTCCCATTGGACAACCTTTCGCTCTCGATGCAGGCGACGAGGTAACTCTGGAATTTCCGCCCGAAGGGACGCGCACCTATCTGGCAATTCGTGGCGGGTTCAAGGTCGAAAACGTTTTGAATTCGGCAGCGTCAGACACCTTGGCGAAAGTGGGGCCGCCACCAATCTCGGTTGGTGATGTTCTGGTGCCTGCGCTTGAGGTGGTCTCAGCCGTTGACCCCTATCTCATGAAATCGAACAGGCTACCAACCGCCGATGAGGTCGTTAGTCTCGATATCGTGCTCGGTCCGCGAACCGACTGGTTTGCCGCTGCGGGGGTATCTACTCTTACTACGCAGCAATGGCAGGTGACGCAGGATTCGAGTCGCGTGGGTGTGCGTCTTGCTGGTGAGAAACCTATACAGAGATCAGATTCGGCCGAATTGCCATCAGAAGGAACGCCGCTTGGCGCTATCCAGGTCCCCCACGATGGGCAGCCTATTCTGTTCCTTGCCGACCACCCACTCACAGGTGGTTATCCGGTGATCGGCGTCGTTGCTGATCATCATCTCGATCTCGCTGGCCAGGTCCCGATCGGCGCGAAGATTCGCTTTAATGTAATCGCAGCATTCGACCCGAGCACCACGGAAACAGAACGATGAAGAAACTCCTGATTGCCAATCGTGGCGAAATAGCCATCCGCATCGCACGCGCCGCCCGCGACTACGGTGTCGCTTCAATTGCTGTTTACTCCGACGCGGATGCAGGTTCGCTCCATATTGAATTAGCAGACGAAGCATTTGCTCTCGGCGCTGGCCGACCAGTGGATACTTATTTGAACATAGAGAAAATACTGGAAGTCGCACAAAGGGCTGAAGCGGACGCTGTTCACCCTGGATACGGCTTCCTATCGGAACGCGCCGAATTTGCCCAGGCCGTGATCGACGCCGGCCTCATTTGGGTCGGGCCAGCACCGCATGTGATCCGCGCCCTTGGCGACAAGGTTGAAGCTCGCCGGATCGCCGCCAAGGTCGGGGCTCCACTTGTTAAGGGGTCAGACGGCCCGCTGGCGTCAGGGGCGGAAGCTGTGGCATTCGCAAAACAGGCGGGATTGCCGATTGCGATTAAAGCTGCATTTGGCGGCGGCGGAAGGGGAATGAAGGTCGCGTGGAAGCTCGACGAAGTCGCTGAACTGTTCGAGTCGGCTGTACGGGAGGCTACCGAAGCTTTCGGCCGTGGTGAATGCTACGCCGAGCAGTTTCTCGATAAGCCTCGTCACATCGAAGCACAGGTCATTGCGGACACCCATGGCAATACAATCGTGTTGGGCACCCGAGACTGTTCACTTCAACGTCGCAACCAGAAGCTCGTCGAGGAAGCCCCAGCTCCGTTCATCACGGAGGGGCAACGAACCCGGATTCACGATGCAGCCCGCATGATTTGTGCCGAGGCCGGATATACGAATGCAGGCACAGTCGAATTCCTTCTCTCCGGAAACGGAGTAATCTCCTTCCTCGAAGTTAACACGCGCCTCCAGGTCGAACACCCGGTAACCGAGGAGACCACTGGCGTTGATATCGTCATTGAGCAATTGCGCATTGCCGATGGCCTTCCGGTCTCGGTGAGTGAAACACCGCCGATCCGCGGGCATGCATTCGAATTTAGGATCAATGCAGAGGATCCCGGCCGTGGTTTCCTCCCGACGCCGGGACTGGTCAAGCGTTTTCGGGCGCCGGCCGGTCCGGGCATTCGAGTCGATGCTGGCGTTGAGACCGGTTCCGAAATCCCTGGCCTCTACGATTCCATGATGGCAAAGCTAATTGTGACCGGCGCTACCCGCGAAGAAGCTTTGGTTCGAGCACGACGTGCACTTGCTGAGTTTCAAATCGAGGGTGTCCAGTCTGTCATTCCATTCCATCGAGCCGTTGTTGAGGAACGGGATTTTACCGGAGAAGACGGTTTCAATGTATATACAACGTGGATTGAGACCGCGTTCCGCGGGATTGAGCCTGCTCCGCGTGTCGATCCGATCGAAGTCGGTATCATCAAAAGTTTCATTGAAATTGATGGGAAGCGGCACGTCATTGGCCTGCCAGCCACAATTTTCTCCAATGTCGCGAACCCAAACACTGCAGTGCAATCGGCTGCGGTCGGCAATACAAATGCTGTTACAGCGCCGATCCCGGGCACGCTGCAGAGATGGCTTGTCGAGGATGGAGCTCAGGTATCAGACGGCGAAACCGTCGCTGTGATCGAAGCCATGAAAATGGAAACACGGGTACAAGCGCATAAGAAGGGACGACTGCGTGTTTCGGAGCAAGCCGGGACGATGGTCGCGCTGGGAGCGGAACTTGGGACCATAGAGTGACATAGTCATCGCCCTCCATGTTAATTATTAGATGAGACCGACAACACAATGAAGCCCAACTCCATTACTTTGGCACCCCTTGACGCGCAGGCGCGCAAGTCAATAGAGCCTGTGATCTGCTATCCTACTAACAGACTGCCCCGGCCCGACCTCTCGAAGTATGCGGCACTCCGGGATGATTTAAAGCTTATAGAGACCGTTACGATCCCGCCGCGCGACGCGGCAACTTGGGAAGTTCCGGCCGGTCATTTCTGTCGCCTGGTGTGCTCTGACGGTTCGCAGGTCGGCGACCTTAACCTCTTCAATCTCCGTGACATCAATGAGCGTTTCTACAGCGGCAAAACACGCGCCCTCAATGGCACCCATGTCGGGCGCGGAGATCAGCTGTTTTCCAACTTTCCCTATCTCCGACCGATCGCGACAATTACCCACGATACGCTTGACTGGTATGGGTTCGACGAATTTGGCGGCTCCGTGCATGACGTGATTGGGACGCGCTGTGACCCCTACACGCATAACCTTTTAAGTAATGGTGGCCAATACCACTACTGCTGTCACTCGAATCTTACACGCGCCCTTGCGAAAAAAACCGGCCTGCCACTTAACGAGGCGGAAATTCACGTTCATGACGTCCTAAATGTCTTCATGTGCACCGGGTTCACCCGCGACTCTGGCGAGTACTTCATGAAGGCGAGCCCGGTTCGTCCTGGCGACTACCTTGAGTTCTTTGCCGAGATCGATCTCCTTGGATGCATGTCAGCTTGTCCTGGAGGCGACTGCTCCGCAGAGCACTCCTCCAATTCGGCTGCATGCTATCCACTGGTCGTGGAAATCTACCGAGCGAAGAATCTGCCGGAGGGATGGGAGCAGCCTTCAGTCAATGGCTACGACCGAACCCATGGAATGTGAGGTAAGTTCGTAACGATAGACGTCGATGACCACGATCGCGGGCCGGACCGCTCACATAGCATTTACGTCCCGCATCTACGGTAGCAGGCCCCGCCTCTCGCTCGCGGAGCAGAATCACAAAGGCACTCGATCCTAAATCTGAGGCGGTAAGGCATCATTGGAACGCTAAGAAAGTCTCATCATTCAGCACGCAGGTGACTCCTATTTGCCCTTCCAAACAGGAGCTCGCTTCTCCAAAAAAGCGCGAGGGCCTTCGACAAAGTCTTCCGAGCGCGACATGCGCTCGTACATCTCAAGGCCGCTCTTACCGGGTTTTGTTAATGCCATGGCATCGCTGGTGGGAAGCGTTTCAATGTGTGTCAGAACCTCTTTCATGGCCTGAAGCGCCAGAGGAGCACCTTTACCGATAAGGGTAGCTAAATCGAGTGCGGCCTGCCGCAGTTTCTGGGGTTCGTGAACAGAAGATACCAGGCCCCACTTCTGCGCCTCCTGAGCCGACATCCGGCGGCCTGTAAGCAGCATCTCTTTCGCGACATTATAAGGGATTCGTCTCGGAAGTCGTTGAATTGCGCCGCTATCTGCAAGAAATCCCCGCTGCATCTCCGGCAACTCAAAATAAGCATTTTCGGCAGCGATGATCACATCGCAGGCCAAAGCTATTTCAAAGCCACCGCCGACGGCGGCGCCGTTGATCGCCGCAACCACGGGCTTATGCAATCGTCGAAACTCAGTAATACCCGCGAACCCGCCTGGCCCGTGGCCTAATTCATGGTTCGCCTCAGACGTCGGGTCGAATCCAACCGCCGCAACATCTTTTAGATCCCAGCCTGCCGAGAAAATCCGCTCGCCCAATCCGACAATGACACCGACACTGAGTTCGGCGTTGTCCTGAAGCAACTTTAGAGCAGCGTAGATCGCCCTGCTCATTTCTGGATTGATCGCGTTGACAGGTGGTCTGTTGAGCACGATCTCAAGGACGTTCCCACTCTTGTTTGTTTGGACTAGAGCTTCTGGCATAAGTGACTCCCTCGATGGAAAGTTCTGAGAAGAGGACGCGCTAAATCGAACTGCGGGAAATTAGCGCATCTACCGCAAAGACACCTTCCGGTGTCGCGATGAGTGGGTTGATGTCAATCGCTGTAACAAACTGCGGGTACTCGCTAATGAACCGTGACAAATTTGAAATCGCTTTAGCGATCTCCTGCCTGTTGACCCCCGGTTTGCCCCTATAAGGCTCGAGTGTCGAACTTATGTTTAGAGACCGAATCATGTCGGCAGCCTCTTCCTCACTGACCGGAGCGAGAGCAAACTGGCGATCAGCCAGAAGCTCTGCTTTGACGCCGCCTGCTGCGACCATCACCATTGGCCCTGCGACGGGATCGATGAGTGCGCCTAGGGCCAGTTCAACTCCGCCTTTGAGCATCGAGGCAACCAGCACTCTCGGCCCGATTCGGGTCTCCAAGTCACGGTAGGCTGCTTTAAGCCCTGCATCGTCTGCAATATCTAAGCAAACCCCCGCCACCTCGGTTTTGTGAGCAACTGCTTCAGCGGTTTTCAAGACGACCGGATAACCAATTGCGTGCGCGGCGTGTAAGGCGGTTTCCAGGTATGCCACCGCCTTACGAGGGACTGTCGGTATTCCCGCGGCGTCGATAACGTCCAGCGCACTTGCCTCGTCATTATCCGACATCCTTGCAAGAGCCGCTTCGATCGAGGGCTTTAAAGCTCTTTCCAACCCGGTTGCGGGTGGGTAGATCTTCTTGGAGCTGTACTGACGAAGCTGCGCTAATGCTACAAATGAGGTCTCAAGCCCATCAAGGACAGGAACACCTGCGCGCTCCAAGGTCATTATGCGCTCGGAGACGAAATGGCGGGTCGAAAACCCGATTGCGAATACTGGCTTTGAGCCATTCGATACCTTGGCCACACCCTCAGCAACCCTGGTGGAGAACGTATCCGAGGCCGGCACTCCGAATTCTGTCACGAACGCTCCGATTGCCACGTCATCGTCGGCCATCACGGTAGACATGCAGTTTGCGACATGGGCGGAGATATCTTTTTCGCCGGCCCATATGTCTACTGGGTTGGTCGTCGATAACTCTGGCGCGAGAATTTTTCGCAATGCTCCTTGAGTTTCGTGAGAGAGTTTTGCGAGCGGTAGCTTCGACCGACTGGCTGCGTCCAGCGCCATGGCCCGCTGCGCTCCTGAATCGGTGACGACTCCGACTCCGCCACGATCGAATTTTATACCGGTCGACAGCAAATGAAGCGTGCACCAAAACTGGTCGAGCGTTATACATTCGATCAATCGATAGCGACGGATTATAGCTTCGAGAGCCGCTTTGCCGCCGGCCATTCTACCAGCGTGAGTGGCAATGGCTTCCGCAGCTTCAACTGTCGATCCCGGCGCAAGGACTACCACGGGGACACCTTTGCAGGCGGCCTGCGCGAGCGCTTCGCCTAAAAGTCGGCTGTCGCTGACGCTTTCAAGATAAACGCCTATGACACGCGTCTGCTTATCCGCGAGCGCTTGATAAATCATATCGACCAAATTCACGTCGAGTTCTCGACCAAGATGCACTGTCAAGCTAAACGTCAAACGCGGATCGATGGAATTGGCGTAAGAAAACAGTGCGCCCGATTGCAAAATCAGCGCAATACCACCTGCTGTTCGGTGGTTTTCAGGGGGCATGGCCCAAGTTGAAGCGAAGCCGCCAGTAAAGTCGACATATCCAATGGAGTTGGGACCAAGAAGGACCGCTCCGGCGTCCGTCGCGAGCGCTGCAAGGCGAAGACTGTCTTCCGGTCCGACATCACCGATGACATGAAGTGCGCGAGCACCAACCGAGATTGCACTTAAGGCATCGTCGATGACACGAGGCGCACCACTCGCGATAATGCCAAGATCAATTTTTTCGGGAATGTCACCGACACTGGAGAAGCATTTGATTCCATCAATGTCTTTGTAGTTAGGTGTCACCGGATAGAGGCGAACTCGGCGCGGGAACGACCGCAACGCTTTAATGATTTCGTAACCAGGGCGACCTTCTCGGCCGCTCGCTCCGAAAATTGCGATAGCTGCCGGCGAAAATAGAGGTGTTAAATCTCGTTTCATTGGCCGGTATCCTGCATCTCTTGAGACAGGCGCTCTAGGTGCCAATCGCTGCCCCCGTAATCGAGCTCAATTGCAGTCAACCGCTGAAGATAGCGACCAAGCGGGTATTCATCCGTCATCCCGATTGCACCATGCATCTGTAGTGCCTCTTGGCCCAAGATGCGCCCCAGCCGACCTACATACGCTTTAGCGCGAGAAACAGCGCTTGCGCGGTCCCCTGGTGGGACGTCCTCTCGGAGAAGGCAGACAGCCTCATGAACCAGCGACCAAGCGCACTCTGTTGATGCATACATCTCGACAAGACGATGCTGCAATGCTTGCATTTTAGACAGGGCCGTACCGAATTGCTCGCGTGTCTTTAGGTATTTAACCGTCATTTCAAGCGCCCCGTCCATCAGACCGACGGCTTCTGCGAGTGACAGCGCAGCTCCAACATCAAGGGCGTACTCGATCACTTTTTGAGCGTATCCGTCATCCATCCGGCTGTTTATTGGAAGCTCCACATTGCGAAAGATTATGTCAGTGATCGTGCGTCCGTCGCCCGATGGATAGCTTTTTGTCTCAACACCCTCCAAATCGGCAGAGACCAGAAATAGGGCTGGATTTCCATCAGACTGCGCAGTCACAAGAAAAGCGGCGGCTTGATCTCCCCAGCGCACAAGCGTTTTCGTGCCTTCGAGCCGCCAGGCGTCGGCATCCCGGATAGCGGTTGTTAGCTTGGGTACTCTGTTCCAGCCTCGCCCCACCTCGGTCCAAGCCATTGCCGCGCCTGCTCCAGCATTTGCTGCCGATTGGAGATGTTTCCGCAAGTCTTCGCATTGCGGATAAAACTCGGCCACCGCGGCCGGCACGCAAAGTCTTTCAACAAAGGGTGTTACAAGAGCTTTGCGCCCAAGCGGTTCCAGAACCAGCAATGCCGTGCCAAGGCCCTCGCCCATACCACCAAGCTCCGCGGACAACGGTGCTGCTAGAAGACCCGAATTTGCCAACGACCAAAATACCCTTTGGCTTAACGTCGGAACAGTCCCGCCTGCGCTCGCCACATCCGAAATGCATGCGCTAACAGAATCGCGAACCAAGCACTCTGTCCCATTTAGCCCCAAAGCCTTGATCATAGACCAAGCACTCCCTTCGCAAGAATGTTACGCTGCACTTCACTTGAACCGCCGTAGATCATCGTTTTTCGATAGTTCATGTGAGCTTTTAACGCGTGGCTCGCAGCGGAATATTCAGCGGATGCGGCTAAATCGTTCTCATCCAGCAGGAGTGCCGCCGACGGCCCCCGAAGATCGATAGCAGCGGCGAGGATCGCATTCTGGACCTCCGTTCCGCGCAGCTTGAGGAGCGCCGCCTCTGCTCCAAGTTCATCGCCGGCATGGAAGAGGAAGCGAAGCTCCGTCCGTTCGACTGCCTGAAGAGAAATTTCGAGCTCGACAAGACGTCTCGCGACGATCGGGTCTCGAATTAAGGGGGGTCCGTCAATGCTGGTCTCGCGGCAGTAGACCTTCAAGCGCTCCAGCGATGCCATGGAACGTGAAACCTCGGCATTGCCGAAGCGTTCCGCGGTGAGCACCGATTTGGCGATATCCCACCCCGCCCCCTCGTCACCGAGACGCTGATCAAGAGGAACCCGTACATCATCGAAAAATACTTGGTTAATTTCGATCCCAGTTCCATCGAACGTTCGGATGGGTTGGACGCTTATCCCCGGGCTACGCATATCAAGAAGCAAAAAGGTAATGCCCTGTTGCTTTTTTCCAGAGGAATCTGTTCGAAAAATCCCGAACATCCAGTCGGCAATATGCCCTTCACTGGTCCACATCTTGTGGCCGTTTATAACATATTCGTCACCGTCGCGCCTAGCAGCGCATTTCAGACCAGCCAGATCCGAGCCGGCACTGGTCTCGGAAAAGCCTTGGCACCAAAAGGTGTCTCCTTCCAAAATACCAGGCAGAAATCGGTCCTTCTGCTGCGCTGTTCCTCGAGCGATAAGAGCGGGACCTAGCATGGTCACCCCGTAGATCATAGGACGAGGGGCTCCCGCAAGCGCAAACTCGCGTTCCAAAATGTAAAGTTCATGATCTACGAGGCCCGAGCCGCCATATTCCACTGGCCATGAGGGGCAGGCTAACCCGTGAACTCGCAGTAGTTTATGCCAGGTACGCTGATCTTCTTTGGAAAGATCCATTTTTTCCTGCGCGACCTGAACCCGAATTTGCTGTGGCAAATGCTTGGCAAGAAACCCAGTCACTCGATCGCGGAACGCAGCGGCCTCAAACGAGCTCAGGATGCTGTCCAGTCGTTCCATTTATCTGACCCTCCGCTACGGGTCAGGCTAGAGAACGGCAGATCAATCGTCACTTTACTTAAACGAGCCGACATGTGAATAGGATCGACATGTTGAGGTATCGGCTCTAGGATGGTCGCGTCTGTAGCACCGCCGATCTCGCTGTCGGTAGCGCCTTCGGCAAAGTCACCAGTTTCAGTCCGCCGGTGACGAGTCGAGCATACCAAGATTCGTGATGATACTATCAACGACATTTACTCACGTGAGCGGCAAGGTGCACGTGGATATGATCGGGGTCGAGACTCCCGATGGGCACAGTTTCCTCGACCTCGGCCACGCAAATTCTCCCGCAGGTCGTCGTCGGCGGATTAAAGTTGGGCGCGGTCTTGCGAAAAACGAGGTTGCCTATGTTCCGCCTTCCAGGCTTTCACAATAGAGAGTTCCGCGACAATTCCGGTTTCGAGGACATAGTTCTCGCCGTTAAAGCTCTTAATCTCTTTGCCCTCAGAAACGAGTGTCCTAAGCCTGCAACGCCGGCGCCACCAGGTCGCATGCGCTCGGCGAAATTGCCTTGAGAATTGAACTCCCACTCCATTCGCCACTTAGATATTGGCGCATGAACTTGGCCTTCTCATCGACATAAGAGGAAATCAACTTCATGATCTGCTTGGTCTTCAACAATGCACCAAGACCGAAGTCGTCCACACTGCAATTGTTGGAAGCGATCGTCAGGTCCTTGGTACCATAAATTGTCGCGGATCGCGCTGGCCGGAAACAGAGATGTCACACGCTGATCTTGTGGAACTTATTCGTCGGGCTCTAGCATCGGTTGGAACCCCTGTCAGGTGAATTGTAGTCACGGTCCATGGCTCAGATTCACTTGTACTCGGCATCTTTAAGGGGTGTGAATCGAACTTCACTATTACCGGGAGGGTCGAAAGATGGATGTCACTGTGCCTTTGGAAGGCAAAGTTGCTCTTGTAACGGGATCAACGAGCGGCATCGGCTTAGCCATCGCACGCGCACTCTCATCAAATGGCGCCGACGTGGCGATCAACGGGCTAGGTTCTCCCGAGCAGATCGATGAGGTCGTAAAACGTCTGGCTTCCGATTCTGAACGTCGAGTAGTTCACTTTAGCCACGACCTTTCGGCCATCGCTGAGGCCGGGGGGCTCGTCGAGGCAGCAACCGCTGAATTTGGCCGGGTTGACATCTTGGTCAACAATGCGGGTGTGCAACATATTGCTTCGGTTGATGAGTTCCCCGATGAGCAATGGCATCGCCTTATTGCTATAAATCTTACTGCGGCCTTCGCGACGACAAGAGCCGTCTGGCCCCAGATGAAGGACCGCGGCTGGGGACGCATCATAAACACAGCGTCAACCTTGGCCTTCACAGCCGAAACGCGAAAGTCAGGTTATGTCGCGACGAAGCATGGAATATTGGGATTAACGCGAGAGATTGCGCTTGAGGGTGCGCAACTTGGCATCACGTGTAACGCTGTCTGCCCGGCTTGGGTACTGACGCCGTTAGTGGCAAAGCAGGTTGAGGAAAAAGCAGCAGAACTTCAATATTCGTTCGAAGAGGCTGCACGGAACTATTTCGTCACCGATATTCCGACCCGCCGATTTGTCGAGACGGACGAAATCGCCGCGAGCGTTCTGTTTCTATGCAGTGAAGCCGCGAGGTCCATCACCGGCATCGCCCTCCCAGTCGATGGCGGTAGTCTTATCGTCTAACGCGGTTCGACCTAAGTGTTCAGTCGTGCGTTTAGGTCGCCACTTTAAAACCGGAAAGGGGCCCCACCTCGTGAACGCCCTTTCCTGGGAGGATCAGCCTCGCGGCTGAAGACCTAGCAAAGTGCGGGTGTCCGCAGCAGTGCGGATTTTGGCTCCCAATGCCTCGACAACTTGTCGTGCTTTGGTAACGAGCTGAGCATTAGTGGCGAGCACGCCTCGATCAAGGTACAGGTTATCCTCGAGCCCTACCCTGATATTTCCGCCGAGCAAAACGGCTTGTGCGGCCATTGGAAGCTGCAAAGCGCCAAGGCCGAACCCAGCCCAATTGGAATTGGCGGGAAGTGCATTCCGCATTGCGATCATTGCATCGGGTGTTGCGGGTGCGCCATACTTGATACCAAGGCACAATTGAAAAAGAGCCGGCTGGTTGATGTGGCCTTCCTTGATCAACTGTTTTGCGAGCTCGATATGACCGAGTTCAAAAACCTCTATTTCAGGAAGGACTTTCTCGTTTTTGTAAGCCGTCGCCATTTCTCGCAACCACGTCGGCGTCGTGGCATAGAGCGCATCGTCGAAATTCAGAGAGCCGGTGTCCAAACTCGCAAGTTCCGGCTGGAGCTCCAAAATATGATTCATTCGTTGGGTTGGACCAACGAAATCAGTTCCGGTAGCGGGTGGCAAAGGATGTTGTGCGGAGCCGAACAGTATTTCGCCACCCATTCCACCGGTTAGGTTGATAATCACATCCGTATTGCGTTCGCGAATAATCGTCACAAGCTCGCGATAGAGCCCAATGTCTCTGCTACCGAGGCGGGTTCTGGGATCGCGCACGTGCAGGTGCACGACCGCGGCGCCCGCTTCATGCGCTTCCAGGGCGCTATCTGCGATTTCCATGGGAGTCACTGGAACATGCGGGCTTTTGCCTGCAAAATCGCCTCCACCAGTCACGGCACACGTAATAAATGGTTCGCGGTTCAAATATGTCTCCATTCGTTGGCATGCGCTACCCGTCGAAACTCGATCTGTCCGAAACAAAGTAGTCGATGCGATGCGGCCAAGGTCGCCGACGTCGTGTCGAAGCGTATGCAAGCTAACGGAGAATTCGGGTCTCACGACAAGTGAAAAGCGGCCGCGAGAGTTGACTCAGAGAGACCAGTCCTGGACTCAGTCTTACTGTAGCCCCTTGGGAACGCCAATCTTCGTAGTCCCCGGAAGTGACTGCAACCAGTGCGCAAACAAAAGAGCGCTCCGCGGAACCGGACGTTTTTTTGGAGTGAGCAAGACGTATGATTGTTCCTCTTGTATAGCAACGGTTGACAATGACACCAAGGTTTTCGCGCGCAACTGCGAAAGCACGACGCTTCGCGGCAGCAGGGCAGCCCCCTCTCCCGCAAGACACGCGGCTAACGTCAAATTACCATCAGGAAAGAGTGGGCCCGTATCGGCCATACTCAGGTCCACGTCAAAGTCGATCGAAATTTTTTTGAGCCACAAATGCCAAAACTCGCGGGCGGCGTCATGCAGCAGCGTCAAATTTTTGATATCTGCGGGTGATTGGTAATTGCTGCGCTCCAAGTATTCGGGAGACGCGACAGGCACCGTTGACCCGTCTAAGAGCGGTATCGCTACGAAGTCGGGAAAATCGCTTGGATTTCCGTGCTCTATTACGACATCTACGGCATCGGGATCCAAGGCCTTCTGGGCCCTTGCGTATTGTATAGCCACCTGTATGTCAGGGAACTTACCCCAAAAGTCGTGCATCTGTGGCATGAGCCAAGCAACTGCGAACATCGGCAGGCAAGATACCCTTACAAGGGGAGACATATTTCTCTGCCGCAGAAGTTCGGTCTCAGCATTGATACTTTCGAATGCTTCGCACACCTTAAACTTATAACGTTCGCCTGCCTCCGTAAGTCGGATGCCTCGGCCATTCCGCTCTATGAGCGGGATTCTAATCCACTCTTCCAGCTTCTTGATTTGATGACTAACCGCCGAGTGTGACACGCATAGTTCATCTGCTGCACGTGTCACGCTCAGAAGACGGGCAACGGCCTCGAACGACCGAAGGGACTGCAAAGGCGGGAGCTTCATGAGCAACTCGTCTATCATATTCACATATCGTCGCGCAATACGAACCGGTGACGGCACCATTTCAGCTGTACTCATAAGCTGTAACAAAGGGCTGTAAGGGACGTGACCCCAAGCGTTTGGCTAAGACAATTGAACTGGAGCGGCTTAATGAAACATCCCATTACACAGGTAACTTGCGTGGGAGCGGGGCTGATCGGCTCTGGCTGGGCGTCTCATTTTATGCGCGCGGGTCTTGATGTGGTCGTTCATGACCAATCTGCCGATCGCGAAGGATACTTGAGGGCCTCTGTTGAACAAGCGATGCCGTCGTTGGAGACGCTCGGGCTCGCGCCAGGTGCATCTCCTGATCGCATCAGATTCACGACTGACCTTGAGGAGGCTTTGCGAACCACCGATTTTATTCAGGAAAGCGCAACAGAAGACGTCGATGCAAAAGTTGCACTCGTCGCCGAAATCGATCGTTTGGCTCCGCTACACGCTGTGGTCGCGTCGAGCTCGTCAGGGTTTCTTGCCAAGGACTTGCGTCGAGGCGCACGTCATGGCGAGCGCATCATCATCGGTCCCCCGTTTACCCCGCCATACTTGGTTCCGCTGGTCGAACTGGCTGGAGGCGATGTCGCCAAGGACGCAATTGCCATCGCGAGGGAATTCTACACCAAGACGGGTTGTGAGGTTGTCGAGCTCAAGCGCGAGATCGACGGTTATATCGGAAACCGAATCCAATTCGCCGTCTTTCGCGAGATCCTATACCTACTGTCGCAAGGTGTCGCTGATCTTGAAGCGATTGATCGTGCCGTTGCTACGGGACCTGCTATTCGGTGGGCTGTGATGGGGCCCTCCTCGGTATTTTATTTGGGTGCACGCGATCCGTCCCTCTACCAGGAATTCGTAGATCTACTTGCTCATGAACTTGATAGCGGTTACACGGCCCCGGCAGACTTCGCACCGGACAAGGCGTTGATGGCCGCCTATGCGAATGAGGTTAGAGCAACTATAGGGGCTAAAGGCCGAGACGATCTGATTGAACTGCGTAATACTGGCGTTGCTCAGATCAGGGTCTTTCTAGAAGCCCTAAAGCAACGGAACGAGCGTTCCTGATGGGCTGGGTAAGTTGGTCGGGGGTGGTGGACCAAAGTTGGATCGATGAGCTCGACCATGTGAATTTTCTGGAATATCAGCGTGTCGCAGATCACGCGTCTCTCGCTGTCTGGAAGCAACTTAAAGGTACTCTTGACAGTAAGCTCGAGTTTGTAATGTTGGAAACTTATGTCCGCTATCGCCAGGAGCTCCGGCTTGGAATGGCTGTTGATGTCGAGACCCAACTTGTCGCCTATGACGACAAGCGGTTCCAGCTGCTTCATGATATAAAATGTGACGACGACACAGTGTGTACGGTGGAGACACTGAACCTGTGCTTCGACCCCATATCTAGGAGAGCCGCGAAGTTCGCGCCTGAAATGATCCAAGCTCTCGGATCTATTCCCCCACCAGCTTTCGCGCCGGAAACGAAGCTCACTATCGCGCGCAAGCAAAGATAACCGCTTTGTCCGAGCGTCAAGTCTGAACTAATGGAGTTGCACCGCTGTCTCAGCTGAATGCGTCGTCCACATTGAAGGCTCGTGCTGCGTCGGCGCCTGATGTTGACCGCGAAGACAACATTCGCGGCAGCGATCTCCAGGATACCAACTCCCTCACCTTGCATTCATGATGAGGAACATTTCGCCCACACAGCTATGGGCGTACTCAAAGAAGCCGGCGCGCGAACCTTCGAACTCGTTTAAATGACCAGCCACGTCGGGTCGGTTTTGCAGCCGACTTCGATTGAGTACAACTCCGAGGTGGAATGGTGAGAAAAGTAGTCGCAGGCAAGCTCCATGGCATGCACCAGGTCTTCTTCGCCATACTCAAGCCTTTAGGGATCACCCATCGACCAGCGCCGCGTGATGAGAAGTACCTCGACCGCACAATCGGAACCCGGCGAAGACCGAGCCGGCCGACCGGACAGCAGTATCTTCTCCAAAAATGAGACCCACGCACCGCGTCCATAACCGTCATTCCTATGATTTTTGTTAAATGGGCTGTCACTGTCGTTATGCATCCTTGAGACGGCTTTCGATCAAGAGGCCGCATTCGTCCAAGATCGGGTGGGCGACCGAGACGATATGGGCGTTGATGCGCTTCAGGTCGCGCAGAATGTCAAGATGCAGCGAGCTCGTCTGCAGGCTGTCGGCACGACCGTCGCGCAGGCGTTCCAGATGGCGCTCCGAGGACTGTTTCTCCATGCGCCGGACCTCGACCTTCACTTCCATCATCTGCTTGGCCAGCTTAAAGTCGCGGGTGACAAAGATCGTTTGGGCGATACGCAGGTTGTCTATGGTCAGATGGAAGAGCTTCTTCAGCTCCTCATAGCCGTCCTCGGAGAATTTCAGCCCGAGGGAGCCCTTCTTGGTGACCTGAGGCAACAGGCCCTTTTCGATGATGTCGCCGATATGTTCGAGGTTGATCGCATAGTCGATGATAACGATCGAACGGCGGCCGTTTTCCTCGCTCATGCCCTCGCGGCCGAGCTTGGAGAGATAGATCTTCACGTCCTGCTGCAGGCTATCGACGCGGTTTTCCAGCAACGGGATTTCCTTGAGCTTCGAGAGATCGTCCTTTTCGAAGGCATCGGACGCGCGCATCAGCATGCGTTCGATGAGATCGCCGACGCCGAGCGTTTCGCGGGTGGCGCTGGCAAGAGCCACGACCGGCGTAGAAAGCTCGCCCTGATCCAGATATTTCGGCGCATTGTCGGGCTGCACCTCTTCAGGGACTAGCTGCAGCATCAGGTTCGACAGCAGGCGCGAGAAGGGCCAAGCGAGTGCGGCGAGGATCAGGTTGAAGCCGAGATGGGCGTCGACCGGAAGCTTGGCGGTCGAGAGCGGCAGCATTTCCAGGATATCGGCGCCATAGCCTGCGAGCGGCAGGGCGACGGAGCAGCCGATGGAGCGCACGATCAGATTACCGAGCGTGACGCGCTTTGCCGAGGGCGGGCCGGAAAGCGAGGCGACGACTGGCGGAATGGCGCCGCCGAGATTGGCGCCGAGCACCAGCACGATGATCAGGCCGGCCGAGAGAGTGCCGGTCGAGGCCAGCGACAGGATCAGCACCACGGCTGCGAGGCTGGAGGACGAAATGAAGGCGATGCCGGCGGAGAAGGCGAGCGCCACCGGCCAGGCATTGTCGAGCAAGCCGATGAAGGCGGCGAGTGCTGGCGACTGGCGCATCGGTTCGGTGGCGCTGCTGAGGAGATGCAGCGACAGCAGCAGCAGGCCGATGCCGATTAGCGCCGTGCCGCCGCCCTGGCGGGAGGTCGAACCGCTGCGATAAAGCACGATGCCGGCGAGGATGACGAGCGGCGACAGCCACTCGATGCCCGTCGCTACGATCCATGCGGTGACGGCGGTGCCGACATTGGCGCCGAGAAGCACGATCTGCGCCATGCGCGGCTTGACCAGCTCTCGCTCGACGAAGGAGGCAACCATCAGCGCCGTGGCAGTCGAGCTTTGCAGCGCGATGGTGGCGACGAAGCCCGAGAGCAAGGAGCGAAGACCGCTGCAGGTACTCGTCATCAGCCCAGTTCTGAGCTTGGCGCCGAAGGCCCGCGACACGCCGTCCTTGACCTGCGCGAGGCCGAACAGCAGCAAGGCTACGGCACCGAACAGATTTATCATGACTATCGTAGATTGCATGGGCTTTATTCCGTCAAGATCAGCGCTAAGTCCATCTGTCAACCAAAGGAACCGCTCTCAAGAGCCTGCGACCCAACGTGATTGCCACGTCATGTTTGTTGGGCGGCAGCACTCCCGCGGAGAATGGTGCCGACGCAAAAAGCGCCGCATGAAGCGAATAGTCACACATCGCCGCCTCAAATTTCGATCATCTGAAACTTTTTAATTGGCGGTCTCATCGCGGGTCGCATTGGTCGAGCGTGTCTATTCGGCGGGCTTTATCCCCTCTTTCTGTCCTGGTGATCAGCATCTCGATCTTAAAAGGTACGATCTATTGTGACCTCGCACGTCAGACTTTGCAGCGCGCCCAGGAGATATGTATTCCCCTAGCTTTCAGGCACCGGCGCGGCGGCAGAGTTGGTAGCGGCTAAGATAGTAAGCACAGTGTCATGTAGCATGGGGCCAGCGCTGGCTACGACGCAGCGGCTTCCAGAGCGAATATTCAATTGGCCTCCTTGCCAATCCGTCATAACTCCGCCAGCGTTGCGGACGATTGGAACAAGGGCGCAATAGTCGAAAGCATCTAGCGCGCCATCCACATTAATGTCCAATGCGCCGTCCGCGACGCGGCCATACGCATGGCAGCCCCCGCCGTAAACGCCCCATCGCGTATGACTGCGCAACCGTTGGAACGCCAGCATTTCGCCTTCGTTGAAAGATTCCGGGTTTCCGTTGCCGACTAGGGTCTCGCCAATATCACGCCGCGCACGTGTACGCACAGGCTTGCCGTTAAGGCTCGTCGGGACGCCGTCGGCTCCCAGCCAGCGCTCATTGGTGACAGGATTGTCGATTATGCCGAGCACCGGTATGCCATGATGCGCGAGCGCAATTAAGGTGCCAAAGGTCGGGATCCCGGTGATAAACGCCTTCGTCCCATCGATCGGATCTATGACCCAAACCCATTCTTCATCAAGGCCGAAGGATTCGAATTCCTCGCCTAGGATTCCGTGGTCCGGATGGGCTTGCCGTATGCGCTCGCGCAGCCTCTCCTCAACTTCGCGATCAATCGCTGTAACCGGACTGGCGTCTTCCTTTGTGGCAAAGGTCCGAGTCTTTCCGAGCGCGCGCTGCACAGTGGCCCGGCTGGTGTCGGCCAGCGAACCAGCGAAAGCTGTCAGAACTTCGAGATCAGGCGTTAGCATGGTTGGCCTCCTTGGCAAGCGATGGGGTAATACGATTGAGAGGGCGCAAATGGCGCGATAACCGGTGCTCGAGAAGACGCAGCGCAGTTACGAGGAAATAGGTAATGGCAAGGTAGATCAACGCCGCCGTCACGAAGAGTTCATAGGGGGAAAAGGTACGGGCGACGATCATGTTGGCGGTGCCGGTCAGTTCCATCACCGTAATCGTGGAAGCGAGCGACGTCGATTTCAGAATGCCGATCACCTCGTTACCATACGCGGGAAGTGCAATGCGAATGGCGCTCGGAAGGATGATCGTGCTGCAGGTCATCGCTTTCGACATACCGCAGGCGTGCGCCGCTTCGATTTCGCCAGGGGAAACTGCTAGCATTGCACCGCGCAATATGTAGGCAGTGTAGGCTCCAGAATTCAGGCTGAATGCTAGGATGGCGCAGACCCAAGCCTGGCGCAAATATGGCCATAGAAAGCTGTCGCGCACGATTTCAAACTGTCCGAGGCCATAATAGACAAGGAAAATTTGAACTAGGAGAGGCGTGCCACGAAAGAAATAGATATACCAGTGAAGCAGAACACGTAGTGGTCCTGGGCCGTTGACGCGTAGGATCGCAACGGGAAGCGCAATCGTCATACCAAAGACGAGCGCAGCCACGAGGAGCACAATCGTCGTTACTGTGGCCGCCAGGAGGGCAGGCAGGCTTTCAAACATAAGCTCGAAGTTCATCGTGCCAGCTTTCTTTCGCCCCGCGCCGCGCGCCTTTCAAGCCCATCAACGATCGAGGTGTTAAGTATCGAGAGCAACAGATAGATTAGCGCAGCCAAAAGATAGAAGCGGAAGGGTTCGCCATTCACCTGCGTCGCAATTGTGGAAATACGCATCAACTCCTCAAGGCCAACAATGGAGATCAGCGATGTATCCTTGATGAGCGATATCCAATTATTGCCGAGACCGGGAAGTGCATAGCGCCACATCAATGGCAGGCGGACGTGGATGAAGCTGGTGGTGCTCGACAGGCCGAATGCATCTGCAGCCTCGATCTCTCCTTTTGGGATGGCGAGGCAGGCGCCGCGCAACACTTCTGCTGCGTAACCGCCAAAGACCAAGCTAAGTGCGAAGACGCCGGCTGGCATAGCAGGGATTTCGAAGTATCGAGTACTTGGGTTGATCATCTTAGCAAAACCGGTCAGCGCCACTGTGCCGCCAAAGTAAACGATTAGGATTACTAAGAGCTCCGGCGTGCCACGCACGACAAGCGTGAAGCTTCGTCCAAGTGCGCGGAGCAACCGGTTAGACGAAAGCTGCGCTAGCGCGCCAATAATGCCCCAAAATAGGCCGACTATTAGCGACAAGAGCGCAACCTCAACCGTCGTCACGAGGCCGCGCGCTATCTGCCAACCCCAACCCTGGAAAATATCCATATTCCCGCTCCGCAGTCTGCAAGCCGAATCGTAGCCGGTCGCTTTGCCTGAAACGACCGGCGGCAAATTCCAGACCGCTACTTTGATGCTGGGGGCAGGACGTTGAACGACCAATATTTATCGTTGATCGTCTTGAATGTTCCGTCGTCGATCAGAGCTTCGAGAGCGCTATCGACTTCTTGGCGCAGTCCAAGATCGTCCTTCCGTATGCCTATTCCGATACCAGGTCCGAAATACGTGATATTGTTGATTTCCGGCCCAATAAACTTGTAGCCCTTGCCACGTGGTTCATTGAGAAAATCGTTGGCAAGCTTAATCGGGCCGGCAAAGACCAGATCGACACGCTTTGACATCAAATCGAGCAGCATATTATCGGTAGTGTCGTAGAATTGCAGGTTGGCGCTGGGAAACTTCTCGCGCATGTAGTTCTCATAAGTAGAGGCGCGCTGAAGTGCGATAGTCTTACCTTCCATACCACCCGGATTGGGTTCCCCGTCTTCCGTCAGCGGCTGAGCATCACTGTCATCTGGGCCAACGAACCGGGCGGTGGACGAGCGGTAGGGAACCGAGAAGTCTATACTTTTCTTGCGCTCATCGGTGATTGCCAGGGACGCGACAAGAAGGTCGAACTTTCCGGCGAGCAGACCGGGGATTAGGGAGTCGAAGGGCTGGCATACAAACGAGATATCGGCGCCTAATCGCGTGACGACGCCTTTTCCGATGTCGATGTCGAAGCCGAGTAGGTTGCCATCGGCATTCTTGTAACTGAACGGCGGATAGGTGCAGTCGCTGCCAACACGCAGTTCGCGAGCCGAAACTTGTGTGGCGAAAGCCGCGGAGCCGGCGGCTAGCATCAAGATAAGCCTTCTCATTATTTTCCCCTATGTTTCTGATTAAACTCTGTTTCACAGCACGCGCTGCAGAAAGGCCCGGCACCTTGCCGAATCCGGATTGCCAAAGACCTTTTCGGGCGGTCCGCGTTCCTCCAACATGCCTTGGTGGAGAAAGAGCACCTCACGCGAGATCTCACGCGCAAAACTCATCTCATGGGTAACAACGATCATTGTGCGTCCCTCCTCCGCAAGGGTGCGCATTACTGATAAAACTTCTCCTACGAGTTCGGGATCGAGAGCGGAGGTCGGTTCATCGAACAGCATAAGCTTCGGCTCCATGGCCAGCGCGCGGGCGATGGCCACACGCTGCTGTTGACCGCCGGATATATGGGCCGGATAGTGGTCACGCTTGTCGAATAAGCCAACCTTGGCCAAATAGCTTTCAGCGCGATCCTTGGCGGCTTGTTTCGACAGGCCAAGCACCTTGACGGGCGCCAACATAACGTTCTCTAGCACAGTGCGCTGGCTCCATAAGTTGAAGCTCTGAAACACCATGCCAATGCGGCTGCGGATACGGTTGATCTGACGAGCGTTGAGCTTTGTTCGTCCCCCGGCCCGCTCCAGCTTCAACGCCTCGCCTTCTATTACGATCGTTCCCGCGTCGGGAATTTCCAGGAGGTTCATGCAGCGCAAGAAGGTACTTTTTCCCGAGCCGCTGGCGCCAATCATGGTGATGACGTCGTGCGCTCGCGCAGTCAACTCGACCCCCTTCAGAACTTCGAGAGCACCGTAGCTCTTGCGGATATTCTGTGCGCATATGACCGTGTCGACGTCCGTTTCCATCTCGCGCCTTCTCCCAACTTGCACGACTGCTCTAGAATGGCCTCTGAGCACGCAGCGGCAAAGAGCCAATTCTCGGGATCAGCAGGGGACCAATTCGACGTGGGGTTGTGTCAGCCGGAAACCGTTCAGCCAAGCTCCAGCACCGTCTGTGCGACGACGTCGACACAGTGCGGTATTCGGCGGATTGAGGTATTGCCAAAACCAAGTACGAGGCCGGCCGGTACGATTTGGCTACGCGAGTACTGCGAAAGCGGAGGGCAATCGAGGCCCTTTTTAAGCAACGCTTGTGACACTGCCACATCGTTAAACTCGTCGCGGGCATGGATGGTCATGTGTAGGCCGGCCTGGATGTCAGGAACTTCAAAGCGTTCACCTAGCTTATTGCGCAGGCATTGCGTCAAGCAGGCAGCGCGATCGCGATAGACCATTCGCATGCGACGCAGATGGGAGGCGAGCCGCCCCCGGTCCATGAAATCGGCCACCAGGGCCTGGTCTGCCAACGGCGCGTAAAAGGAGAAAATACGCTGCGCCAGCGCGAAAGCCTCAACTATTTGCGGCGGAGCGACCATGTATGCCAGCCGCAAGCCTGGCGCTAGCATCCGGTTGAATGAGCCGGTATAGATTACGCGCTCTGGATCGCACGCTTTGAGGCTCACTTGCGCCTCGCCAGACCAACGGATCTCGCCGTTGGAATCGTCTTCGAATATCCACGCGGCATTGCAGGCCGCCCAATCAAGCAGTTTTTGACGACGCTCCGGCGTCATTGTGCAACCATACGGCCATTGTTCCGCAGGAGAGACGACGGCCAGCCGTGCCTCTAGCGCAATCTCACCGGCACGTTCAATGTCGAACCCATAGCTGTCGAGCGGCACCGGCACAGTGCTCAACCCAAGCGCTTCCAACGTGGCAATCTCTGTCACGTGGCCGGGGTCCTCAACCAAGACGGTATCGCCGCTATCGAGGAGGACATGCGCGGTTAGCGCCGCAGCTTGCAATGTATTGCTGATGACAATAATCTGCTCTGGCTGACAAAGGATGGCCTTGGTTTCTGCCAGATAGGCGGCGATGCGGCTGCTGAGAAGAGGGGCCCCACTAGAATAATCGTAGCCGGTATCTACGCTAGTGTGTTGGCGCCAGCGGCGACTAGCAATCTGAGCGAATTCTTCATAGGGAAACTCATTCAGGGCCGGAACGCCTGCGCTAAGGTCGTAGGTGACTAGACGCTCGGGAAGCAGCCCTTTCCTCAAGAGCGCTTGCCCGCGGCGCGATAGTACAGGTGCCGGGTGCGGCTCCACAATTGCCGCCACCGAATCGGGCCCGGGGTAGTGATCCTCTGGCAATGTAGTTTCCACGAAGGTGCCAGCACCAATCCGCCGCGTAACGTACCCTTCGCTGGCAAGGCGCTCATAGGCCAGGACCACGGTATTGCGTGAAAGCCCAATTTCCTCAGCCAAGGCACGGCTCGGCGGCAGTCGCGAACCGGCCCTGAGGGCGCCGTAGAGGATCCAACGGCGCATCTGTTCGAAAAGTTGCTCGTTCAGCGGCCGATGGCTGCTGCGGTTCAAGACGATCTTATTCCAGCTCGGATAGTTAAAGATTGGCATGTCTTTTCCGCAATGATTGGCACAATATTGAATAGCAACTTTGATCTGCCAATTCGCGTTCGCAAGCGATCGTCGGGTGTTAAGCTATCGAGGTCGATCCTCGGCTGGCGTTCCATATCACCTCGTCTCTTCTGGAATGCCGCAGAACGCCGCCGTGCAGCCAGCTGCGCCGCAGCACTCCCTTTAACTTGATCACGTTTGGCGAAGTCCGACGCCTGACACGACGACAGTCTTGGTTCAAGGTAGGCATGCATTTACTCCGCGTCCAGGTCTTTTCCGAAGCCTGACTTGCTAAGCCGCCGAACGGGAATGATGGTCCAGTAGGCCGTGCCCCTTTATCTATGAGCGTTCCATTCTTGAATTTGTATGCGTGAGATTCTGCGGATTGGACTTTGATAAGAAAAGCCGAAATCGACGTACAGATTTGAAAGAAAAACTTACATGTCACTTGCCAAGGAAGATCGCAAATGGCGGGTATTTTCCAAGGAATGGCTTGGATTTGGGGACGCCCCTTTGCAGAAAGACTGCGCACGTGCTTTCAGTCACGCACGGCAACGCGCTAAAGCGCTGCCAGCACTGCCCCGCATCGTGAAGATGGTCAGCCGCAGGTAACGTCTCGGGTGTCCATGGCCGAAAGCTACCATGTCGCATGCAGAAAACCCAACCAAAACAGAGGAATGCAGGCGGTCAGCCTGCCTTCGAAGGTCGTTGCGTCCAGCGCGGGTTGCGCCAGTCGATTCCCTCCAGGAGATAGCCGAACTGCGCCGCCGACACCGGCACGGCGGAGCCATTTTGGCTGACCGGCCAGACGACTTCCCAGCTTCCAGCCACTTCAAGTGAAGCGCATGCCGACGCCGTCGCAGGGGCTGTGAATAGCGGTGGTGGCGCGTAACTTCGACCCACAGCGTCGTTGCGGGGAATGTCAGCTTTCAGTAAACGGCCAAACCGTTCCTACGACCGACATCAGGGCGCATAGCGCTCAATTGCAAACTTCGGAATTGGAAACATCCGTGGAACGGGCCGCACGCACTCAGATTTGAGTATGCTCAGCTAGGGCCGGAAGCGGACGATCGGGTTTCAATCAACTTCTGCGGTGAGCTGTCGTTCCAAGATAGACTCGCAAGCGGTTGCAGGGCCAAAGACCCTTCTGCGGCCGATACCCGCCTCCTACGTAAGCCGACCCCATCGTTGGCGAATGGCTGGATTTTAAATCTTTGAGAATCGGTAGGCGAAGCGATCGGTTGCGCCCTTGATCGAGGGATCGAAGACCTTGATCGTGTGCGGATCGTCCAAGTTTGCTAGCATGGTGGTCTCCGCGTCCAGTATGAAGCCGGCCGCCTCCACCTCCTCGCGGACGGAGGCAGGATCGATCCGATGCAGCGATTGTGCGTCGCTATCGCAGATTTTACGCGTCTGCATCCGGACATCGAGATGGAGATCAAATCGCCGGCGAGGTCGTGAATCTAACCAACCGGGAGGCGGATGTGGCGATCCGGATGGTCTCCGATCGCACGACCCTACCGCTCAATCTTCATGGCTTGAAAGGTCCGGCTCTGCTCGCGGGTGTTTATATATCCCGCGATAGTCTGGCCGCGTGGCGTGCGGGTGCGCCGAATCCAATCCGGCCCATCGTCATCGGCGGTCAGGCTGCCCGAACTGGGTCAACCAAGGGGAGTTTCGCGCGACAGGGGTTCCGTTCAAGACGCCGGACGCCGACGCGCAGATCGCTGCGGCAAGGCACGGGATCGGCGTGACCAAACTGCCATGTTTCGTCGGAGATGCCGATCACCTGCTCTCGAGAGTACCGGGCATCGATCTGAAGTCTCCCGCCACAATCTGGCTTCTCACGCATGGGGAGACACGCAAGACGAAACGCGTGCGGCTTTTCACATAGTTCATATCGCACCGACTCGCCCCGTACGCTCCGCTCCTCGCCGGGCGTTCCATATCGCGCGGCTGACGTCACGTGCCAAACGCCACAAATGGGCTAGGGAAATTGATGTTGGAGATCGGCATTCCCAAGGGGAACAGGCCGCGGAGTGGTCGCTTCAACCGGAGACGCCCGATGGAACAAATTATAGACGCCAAGGTTGGGAGCACCTGAGTCGCGGGGCACACCTTGCCCAATTCACTTGGAGGTGCAGCATGAGCAACTTTGATTCAACTCCCGGGTTACTATCCGCGCCATCAAATACCCTGACCGCATTTTACGAAGACCGTGACACGGCGGAAGAAGCCGTTCAGCGGTTGGTGGCCACGGGTATGAATCAGGCCAGCAATCGTCTCGTCGAAGGCGATGACGCCCTGGATGCATCGGCAAGATCGCGCGCTTTAATGCTGATTACAAACTCGCCCTGCCACTTTTTAAATTGTGAACATGCACGTGAGTGCCGATCGCGATGTCGCTAGCAGCGGTACCAATTGGCTGCCCGTACTTTAATACTGGCTGGCCTTTTGCTATCGAGCGAATTGCCAATTTATGGCCGGACGGAATGTTTTCGTGCAGCTCTACCGAGAATTCCTCATCGCCTCGTTTAACCCGCGCGTTGCCGCTGAGATCATCGAGTGCGACCGCGATGTTGTCTTGATGATCGATGACGACCGCGTTCCACCCGGTTGAGAATTTTTCTTGTGCGGACATCAGAAGGACCCTCCGAACCGCGAGAAGGATTCGTTGCCCTCGCCGTAGATTTCACCCCATGTGGCAAGGCCCGACGCCACTTCGATCAATCGTTCCAGCAGACGTTCCGCCATATCCGGCAGCCACGCTTCAGCGCGCCAAAGTGCACTTGCATCGAAATCGATCTGTTCCATCCTTTGCGACGCATGTGGGTGCGCACTGATTTTGATCGTAGGCGCCAGCAGGCTGCAGAAGCTGTTGCCCTCACCAGTGGTAAAGAGCGTCAACTGCGCGCCCGCGGCCGCAAAACCGGTCATTGATTCCGGCGAAAAACCCGGCCCATCCATAACATGCTGGCCGTGCGTAGCAGGGGGCTCGGCGAACTGGAGGACCGACTCTATCGGGGTTGACCCTGCTTTGGCTATGGCGCCGAGGCTTTTCTCTTCTATCGTGGAAAGGCCACCGCGCACATTCTCATAACCAGGATTGTTGTAGAGAAGGTCTACGCCGAGAGCGGAAACCGATTTCTCACGATTTTCAACGGCCGAGATTATCGCCTGGCTGATAGCGGAGTTGGCCGCCCGTGCCGCAAGCGCACGCTCGGCACCCAGCCATTCCAGCGTCTCGCCAATGACCGACGTTCCACCAAGGGCGATCAGACGATCGGCCACGGCGCCTGCAAGCGGATTGCTGAAGAGGCCAGATGTTGCATCGGAGTGACCGCACTCCACTCCAATGAAAAGGTCGCTGACCGCC
>NZ_JMLL01000001.1:0-172988 GCF_000686005.1 Phyllobacterium sp. UNC302MFCol5.2 | reverse complement strand
AAGGTGCGTGAAGACGTGCATCCGCGTGGAATTGAACCAGACGAAAAACGGCTTGTCTGCCTTATGCTGGCGATCGATATAGTCCTTGGCAGCAGCAAGGAATTCCTCATCGATGGTTTCCATCCGCTTGGTATTGAGCGCGCCCGTATCTTCGATCTTTCCATCCGCACTCGACTTGATCACACCGCGCGGGCCGAACTGCTTTCGGAACGACGGATCCTTCGGATAAAAATATCCCTCGGGCTCTTCCTCAGCATTCAGGTGATAGAGATTGCCGAAAAATTCGTCAAAGCCATGATTTGTCGGCAGGTGTTGATCCTGATCGCCGAGGTGGTTCTTCCCGAACTGGCCTGTGGCGTATCCTTTCGACTTCATTACATCGGCAATGGTTGGCATCCAATCCTGGATACCGTGCGGATCGCCCGGCATACCTATAGTAAGAAGTCCGGTGCGAAAGGGCTCCTGACCGAGAATGAAGGACGCACGTCCCGCAGTGCAACTTTGCTGACCATAGGAATCCGTAAAGATCGCGCCTTCTTTTGCGATGCGGTCGATATTCGGAGTACGATACCCCATCAACCCCATTGTGTAGGCGCTGATCTGTGGAATACCAATATCGTCGCCAAATATGACGAGAATGTTCGGCGGCTTACCTGACCCGCCGGATTGGGCTTCGGCGGCTGGCTGTTGAGTTTGCGCGTTACTTCGATCCACGGTGGAGGCCACAGCAAGGGCCGCGACGGCAAGGGAACTGCCGCCAAGCAAAAGTTCGCGGCGGCTGACGGAAGGTGCTCCGTCCGACTTTCCGGTCTTTGTATCCTTCATCGGAAATTCTCCTCAAGAGATTACAATGCGATTGCAATTCAGGCGTGAAAATTCATCGGTGGAAGTACGTTACGGTAAATCCGCGCGTAAATGCTTGTCCGAATTTCAGGCGATGCAACTTTACTCCCCAAGAGCATAGTAAAAACTAGGAAAATATTGTGCCTCCTATGGAGACACTGGTCCCTATCTTGGGGGTGCAGCCAGAGGCATACCCACGCCTAACATTGATCAGCTTGCGAAGGACGGAATCATGTTCACGTCCTTTTATGCTCAACCGAGCTGCATTCCCGGACGGGCTGCGATTCAAACCGGTCGGATTCCAAAGCGATCAGAGATGACAACGGTGCTCAGACAGCAGTACGCCAGCGACCAGTCCATGGTGCTATTTTGACCTGTTATTATCGCCCTGCTTTATCGTATTGAACCGTTGCAGCGTGTTGTAGCGCAAGTTCCTGATTTCAACGACGCCGCCTTCCAGAACCGTGTAGACAACTTCCCCGTTCTTGGCTGTCGCGGTTTCGCCGGGTTTGCCCTCGCCTCTTATGATCTTGTTTATGGTTGCAAGCTGAGATGTGCTGTCGTCCTCGGCAAATGCGGGCGGGGAATGCAGGCCGATGGTAAAGACCAAGGAAAGAAGAGCCGTTACTGGTCTGATCATGACTATCCTCAGCAAGGTGAGCGCAAAGCAAAGCGTCGCAACTTAACTCAATTTGTGCCTTGATGGCGAACGTCATTCTTGGCCATCCTTGATGACTTTTGCAGCGCTTGCCAGTATTGAATGCTTGGGCCCAGTCAGGGCGAACCTCCCGCACCGGAGCAGAGAAATGCCATCGAGCGAATTGTTGATCGCGTTCCTGATAACGACGGCGATCTTCGCCTATATTCCAGGGCCAGCCATGCTCTACGCCGCCGCCCAGACGATCGCGCGCGGACGCCGTGCGGGCTTGATGGCATCCCTCGGCATTCATCTTGGTTGCTATGTCCATGTCATTGCCGCCGCGGCGGGCCTGTCGATGCTCTTTCACGCCGTGCCAATGCTCTACATGCTGGTGAAGCTTGCCGGTGCTGCCTATCTTGTCTGGCTCGGCATCTCGTTGTTTCGTGCCAGGGTCGAGGATGTCGCGCTGCCCGGGATTGAGGCAAAGTCCGGCCGCCGCGCATTCCTTGAGAGTATCAGCGTCGAAGTGCTTAACCCCAAGACCGCCATTTTCTTCATGGCGTTCCTGCCGCAATTCATTGATGCTTCGGCGGCATTCCCCATCTGGGTACAGTTCCTGATCCTTGGAACAATCGTCAACCTGATGTTTTCATCCGCCGACATCGTCTGCGTCTTTCTCGCTGGGGCAATTGTCACGCGGCTCCGGCGCTCAAACCACGCCCGCAGGCTCATGCAGCGGGCCGGCGGCGCCCTGCTCGTCGGTCTCGGCACCCATCTCGCCTTGCAGCGCAGCTAGTCTCCTGTCGGCTCCTCACTCCGTCCGGTGACCGCCCGAACGTCACGCGCGACCTCGCGCATATCATTGTTGAGCTGATGGTCCCGGCCTTCGAGCACGCACATCAACGCGTGCGGCAGAGCTTTCATATAAAGGTCCGTGTGCGCGGCGGGCACCACATCGTCGGCCGTTCCGCGATAAAGATAGATGGGAATGCCGGGCGGAAGTCGATCCGCAAGGTCGTCGCACGCCCCGATGTCATCGTCCGGCCACCCGCCTTCGCCGATGAAAGGCGGTGCTATCAGGAACAGCCCGCCAAACGCGCGTGGTAAGGCCGATTCCGCGAGGACGTGCAGCAGGATCGTGCCGCCGACCGAGTGGCCGACAAGAATTGCACCGTCGTCCAGGCCATCGAACGCGCTGAGCAACGCACCTTTCCAGGCGGCATACTTCGGATCACCCTCATCGGGCATGCGCGGATAGTGGACCGGATAGGCGGCACCGAGTTCCTGTCGGAGGCTCTCCGCAAGCTTGTCGTCCCAGTGATCGTGGGTACCTTCCCCGGCGCCTTGAACGAAGAGGATATCTCTGGCCATCTCCCGATTTTATGCGACTGCACTGACGGGTACAAGACGCGGGCCCGGCGCACAGGCACCTCAGGTGGTAAGGGACAATGCCGCCATTCTCTCGCGTAGCAATGGAACGGCAAAATCCACGAATGCGCGAAGTTTCAGTGGAGTCCGCCCTTGCGCGACATAGACCGCGCTTACCGGCCATGCCGGCGGTTCAAAGTCTTCAAGCAGGAGGACAAGTTTTCCAGCGGAGACAGCGCCTTGCGCCTGGTAGGAGAGCAATCGCGTAACGCCGAGCTCGGCTGCCGCCGCGTCGGCCGCCGCTTCGGCGGTCGTCACGCTGAGCCGCGATTGCACAGGAACGTCGACCTCGCGCTTTCCCTCGACAAAGGTCCATATCCTGGGCGAGTTGAATCCCTCGAAGGTGATGCAGTCATGGGTCGCGAGTTCTTCCGGGCGCGCGGGCGTACCACGTCTTGACAGATAGGCGGGGCTTGCATAGGCCGCCCGTCGGATCATCCCGACCTTCGTCGCCACAAGATTGCTGTCCGGCAGATTGCCAATGCGGATGGCAAGGTCGATGTGATCCTCGATCAGATTGACCTGCCGATCGCTAAGGCTCAATCGCAGATTGATCTGCGGATAGGCCTTGAGGAATTCGGTTACCACCGGCAGCACATGCAAACGGCCGAAAACGATGGGCGCGGTGACGGTCAGGTCGCCCTTTGGCGCTACAAACTCCCCGGCAGCTATCCGCTCCGCTTCTTCGACCTGCTGCAGAATCATTTTGCTCGCCTCAACATAGGCGCGCCCGGCGTCGGTGAGCTCGAACTGCCGGCTCGAGCGTATCAGGAGACGCGTGTCGAGGTGAGCCTCAAGTTCGGCGACTTTGCGACTTACCGTTGCAAGCGGCATGTTTAGCCGTCGAGAGGCCGAAGATAGACTGCCCGCGTCCACGGCAGCCAGAAGCACGGCCATTGCATCAAGACGATCCATCAAGCCTTCCATATTTTGGTAGGATAACTCCCGATTTCCCTTTCTACTGCGATTTGATGAAAGAAGCTATATATGCGTCACGTTCAACGCACGAGGTCACAGTCATGTCGTCCGCCCCTGCCTATTCAAGCGATGTAGCCTTCACGCCGACGGTAAAATCGATCCAGGCGCGCAAGGGTTCGCGCGCCGGTTATGCCAGCATGGAAGAGCGTGGCTCGTGGCGGACGGGGTTCACTCCCGATCTCGTCGCCTTTATCGAGAGCCAGACCAGTGTTTTCCTTGCCACCGCCAATGCGGAAGGCCAGCCCTATATCCAGCATCGCGGCGGCCCGGCGGGGTTCATGCACGTTGTCGATGACCATACGATCGCCTTCGCCGACTTTGCCGGCAATCGGCAGTACATCACGCAAGGCAACCTCGCCGACAATTCAAAGGCCTACCTTTTTCTCATCGACTACCGTACGCGCCAGCGCGTGAAGCTTTGGGGCGAGGCCGAGGTGGTCGAAGACGCCGAACTCACCGCCAAGCTCATGCCCGAGAACTATCGGGCCCGCCCGGAACAGGTAATCATTTTCAGGGTTGCTGCCTGGGATGCGAACTGCCCGCAACATATACCCCTGCGATTCGAGGCTGCGGAGGTCGAAGCAATCGTCGCAGGGCGTGACGTAAGGATCAAGGAGCTCGAGGCCGAGGTAGCACGTCTGCGTAAAGCGCAATCCTCGCAGTAACCCAATCGATTTTCGGCGGGATTTGCACGCTGTTGCCCTGCTGCCACGCAGGTGAAATAGGCGGTCTGCAACCGGCAAAAGTAGCGAGTTGTTAACCTTGGTTTTCTATTCAAATAGGGAGCCCATCGGGTAACACCACACCATTCCGTTTGCAGGCATCATGCGCATCCCAAGAACAAATTTTCCAATTAAAACAGACGAATATGAGTTCGAGACCGAATTGGAGCGGGTGCCGAATCGCGTCCCTCCATATGAGGCACCGGTCGCTGCGCCCGCGCCGGCACAAGCGCCGCTACGCGCCGCCGAGCCGCCCCGCCGTGTGAGCGCCCAATATGAACCTGTCGACGTGCGCCGCAGCATCACGCCTGCGGTGCCGGCCCGTCCGGTGTCCCCGGCCATACGCCCGCAGCGGACAAACTCGATGAACGCTGACGACCCGTCCCTGCCAATCTCCAAACGCATGTTTTCGCTTTCCGAGAATGTGCGGTTTACCCGCACGCCCGACAGCGAACTCCTGAAGGGCAAGCTGCCGGAGATCAAGCCGGCGCCTCGGCCGGCCGCGTCCACAGCCAAGCCCACTCCAATCGCTGTGCCGCAAGCACCCGTTGTTCCGCAAACGCCACACGTCGCGGCAGCGCCACGCCTGGGATCCGCACGTATACAGAAGGTACCCGCACCCGTTCGGGCCGCCGAAGTGGGGCAAGCGTCGCTACCGCCGGTAAGCGCCTCGCCCCTCGCCTATGTCTCGGACTTTGCCTTCTTTGATTCGATGGATATTCCCCTCGATACAGCGCCGAAAATTGTCGCGCCGGCGCGGCCGAACCCGAAGCCGGCCTTCAGCCTTGATGAAATCACCGCCCGGTTTCGCATCGTCGAGTGCACGCCGGCAGGTGTCCTGGAGGCAGCGCCGAAGCCCCGGCTTGTGGCACCGCCACTGGATTCCGAGCCGGTTGAAGAAAGGCTCATCGAAACGTCCGCGCCGATCGTAGCGGAAGTGATCGAGGCCGAGATCGTTATGGAAACCATCGAACCCATGGTCGTGATCGAGGCCGAGCGGACACCGATCGTCATTGAACCGACCCAAGCGCCAAAGCGTCGCGACATCGTACGCTCTGCACAGCCGCTCGCGCCCCGCCCGTTCGCGCTTGCACCGGCCGCGAACCGTGCGATTGCAGCAACGCATTCGGGCGGGTATGAAAAGCCGCCGGTGACGCTGCTCCAGGAGGCGGTGACGCAGGATGCGGTTACGATCTCGCAGGAGACGCTGGAGCAGAATGCCGGCCTCCTCGAAAGCGTTCTTGAGGATTTCGGCGTGCGCGGCGAGATCATCCACGTTCGGCCGGGGCCGGTCGTGACGCTCTATGAATTCGAACCCGCCCCCGGCGTAAAATCCTCCCGCGTCATCAACCTTGCCGACGACATTGCGCGTTCGATGTCGGCGCTCTCGGCCCGCGTAGCGGTCGTCCCGGGCCGCAACGTGATCGGCATCGAATTGCCCAATACGACGCGCGAGACGGTTTATCTGCGCGAGATGGTTGCCTCGGAGAATTTCGACAAGACCAAGTTCAAGCTCGCGCTTTGCCTTGGCAAGACTATCGGCGGCGAGCCGGTGATTGCTGAACTCGCCAAGATGCCGCATCTCCTGGTTGCCGGAACGACAGGCTCGGGCAAATCCGTTGCCATCAACACCATGATTCTCTCCCTCCTCTACCGGCTGACGCCGGACGAGTGCCGGCTGATCATGGTCGATCCGAAGATGCTGGAATTGTCGATTTATGATGGCATTCCCCACCTTCTCACACCCGTCGTCACCGACCCGAAAAAGGCGGTCATGGCGCTGAAGTGGGCGGTGCGCGAGATGGAAGATCGCTACCGCAAAATGTCGAAGCTCGGGGTGCGCAACATCGACGGTTTCAATGCGCGCGTAACCGGCGCCGCCGAAAAGGGCGAGACGGTCACATGCACTGTGCAGACCGGCTTCGACAAGGGCACGGGCGAGCCGATTTACGAGCAGGAAGCCATCGATCTGAAGCCGATGCCGTTCATCGTCATCATCGTCGATGAAATGGCCGACCTGATGATGGTCGCAGGCAAGGAGATCGAAGGCGCCATCCAGCGCCTGGCGCAGATGGCGCGCGCCGCCGGCATCCATCTGATCATGGCGACGCAGCGCCCCTCCGTGGACGTCATCACCGGCACCATCAAGGCGAATTTCCCGACCCGCATCTCCTTCCAGGTCACCTCCAAGATCGACAGCCGCACCATCCTTGGCGAACAGGGCGCCGAACAACTTCTCGGCCAGGGCGATATGCTGCACATGATCGGCGGCGGGCGTATCTCCCGCGTCCATGGTCCCTTCGTTTCCGACGAGGAAGTCGAGAAGATCGTCGCGCACCTGAAGGCGCAGGGCCAGCCCGATTATCTCGACACCGTGACGGCGGACGAGAGCGAAGAAGAAGAGCCGGAAGCCGAGGACAGCGCAGTGTTCGACAAGAGCGCCATGGCAGCCGAGGATGGCAACGAACTCTACGAACAGGCCGTCAAGGTGATGCTGCGCGACAAGAAGTGCTCGACCTCCTATATCCAGCGCCGCCTCGGCATCGGCTACAATCGCGCGGCATCATTGGTCGAGCGGATGGAAAAGGAAGGCCTGGTCGGGCCCGCCAACCATGTCGGCAAGCGTGAAATCCTGCATGGCCGTAGGGAAAGCGCCATGATGGACGATGTGGACTAACGACCCATTTAAACGCAAAAGGCCCGCGCCGGTAAAGCGCGGGCCTTTTGTTTGTGAATGAATTAAGCGGCGTCCTGAATCGCTGAAAGCTTCCAGTCCGCATTGGGCTTGCGCACGAAGGTCCAGACTTCCGTGGTCTGGCTCGGCTCCTTCTCGTCGCCATTGACGATGCGGCCGGTTTCGCGGTCGACCATGGAGTCGATGCTCGAATAGCGCATGGCGGTCGTCGCATATTCCGTATCGCCTTCGGCCCAGGCTTCGGCAATATCCGCCTGCAACAGCTTTACGCTGGAAACGCTGTTGCGCAGGCCATCGGTTGCGTTCTGGCCGAGTTCCTCGGCGAGATAGGACATGGCTTCCGGCGTCGTCAGCTTGCGCAACGTGGCATAATCTTCCTTGCCATAGGCAGTCTGCACTTCCGTCAAAAGCTGCTCGAAACGATCGAGATCATCCTGTTTCAGGCCGATCTCGTCGCCGCCCGCGGAAGCTGCCGCCGCTTGATAGCCGCCACCATTACTGTAGTTGGCATTTCCCGCCGCACCTGAACCCGAACCGATCGTCGGAATTCTGAAGGACGCGTTTGAGGGCGCATTGCCTTCGGCGCTGCGGCCGAATGCAGGCCCGCCTGCCGGCGCCATGGTCGTCTGGCGCGAGCGGAAGAAGCGCATCGCAAGCATCACCACGCCAATAAGGAGCCCGATCTGCAGCAACATGCCGAGGAACCCGGCTGCACCGCCGAAGCCGTGGCCAAGCAAGGTGCCGATCAGGCCGCCGACCAGCAGACCGCCGATGAGTGAGCGGCCCATGCCGCCGAAAAGACCCGGACGCTGCTGCTGGCCCAATTGCGGCTGTGCGGCAGAGGGCTGGGCCGCATCGGGCCGCGGGCTCATGCTGCGCTCGATTGGCGCTGCCGGAGCCGGCGCCGTGCGCGTCGGCGCGGGCGCCTGAAACGTGCGGGCGCCGCGGCTGCCAAACCCGCCGCCACCACGCCGGGCGTCAGCGTCATGGACAACGCTGAATGACACCGCCATGCCCAGGGCAAGAATAGCGGCAATCCGGCTTAAGCGGTTTAGAACGGGCAGCATGCAACAGTCTCCTCAATCATGTTACGAAACATCTGTTGCGCCGCATATGGTGAAAGCCGGCGGGCTTTTGAAGGATCGGCGGCAAGTTTTTCGCTGGCGTCGTGTTGAAAGCGTGCTTCCTTGGGCTCTCGTCCCGAGCAAGCACTCTTGCGGCAACCAGCGAAGCGGCGCCTGTAAATAACACCATCCCGGGCATCGTCGTATTCTCGCCACATCAACCGCTAGGCTTGATGCCTGCTGTTGCGATGGCGCGGCACTTAAGGGGAATGGGTTCTCTTCTACGATCAGCCGACGTTGTGGATCAGGTCTGCAGCGAGACACGAATCTCCAGATGAGGGACCGAACTATTGGTTCATCAATGCGTCGTAATACTCGTGCTCTTGACGTTTTTCGCCTTGCTGGGAGCGCTTGCGCTGTTTTCAGACAATAACGGTCCCCTGCGACAGTCGCCACAGACGACCGTTGAGTCGCCCCTTTAGGCAGGTCTCAAATACCCGCATACCATTCATAGCCTCGGTCCTCCCAAAAGCCGCCCTTCCCGCCCCAAATACCCCTGAAACTGTCGGTGAGCTCGATGCGCATCACATATTTGGCGTGCTTGTAGCCGAGTTGGCGTTCAACGCGCAGCCGTAGCGGCGCGCCGTGCGCCACTTCGAGTTCCTTGCCGTTCATGGCATAGGCGAGGATCGTCTGCGGGTGCCAGGCGTCGACGAGATCGATGCTCTCGTAATATTTGCCGCTGCCATCGAGGGTCTGCTCCAGTTCGTCTGCGCAATAGAACACCGCATACCGCGCGCCGGGAGCAAGCCCCGCCTTTTCGAGTACGAGGCCAAGCGGGACACCTGTCCATTTGCCGATTGCGCTCCAGCCTTCGACGCAATCGTGCCGGGTGATCTGCGTCCGTGACGGCATGGCTTTGAGGTCAGCCAGCGAGAGCTCCAATGGCCGCTGCACCATTCCGTTCACGACGAGTTTCCAGTCGGCGAAGTTGGTTTCCCTGAGCTGGGCATACTCCTCGCTGCCCGGTTCCGACGTGCCATTCGGCTTGAACACCGGTGAAAGATCGGCTTCGCTGAATTCGCGCGCCAGGGGCTGGTGCCCCATCAAGAGTCGCTGGGCTCCCATTGTCAGCGATTCTGCCCGTTGCAGTATATCGTTGACGGTTGTGCTCTGGACGAGCGCGTCGCAGCCGGTCAAAAGCCCGGTAGCCGCAACGCTGGAGCCGATGAGGAAGCGGCGGCGGGTCAGGTCGATGCTCATGTCGACTTTTCCTTTTCAGGCTCGACGCGCAGCGCATAATAGCCGGTGCTCATCGAGCGCAAATTGTTCCAGACGCCTGAAACCAGCACCATCACGATATGGACGATGACAAAGGCGACGAGGAGCGAGGCGGTAATGAAATGGATGGTCCGCGCCGATTGGCGGCCGCCGAAGAGATCGAGCAGCCATGGAAAGATCGCGTTGAACCCCGGTGACATCGTCAGCCCCGTGAGGACCATGAGCGGCAGCAGGACGAAGATCACGCCGACATAGGCAAGTTTTTGCAGGGCGTTGTAATGGCGGGCCGCTTCGCCTTTTGGAAAGCGCAGCCGCGCATGTTCGGCAACCTCGTGGGCAAGATGGCCCGGCGTCAGTTCGGTTCGGGTCGGCGCAAGATCGCGGCGAAAATGCCCGGCGAGAAGGCCATAGAGGAGATAAACGAAACCATTGATGACGAAGAACCAGGCGAAGAAGAAATGCCAGCGCCGGCCGGTGGCAAGGTCCTGATAGCTCGGAATCGTGATCCAGGACGGGAAGGCGCGCGGTGCAAGTTCGCCATCGACGATCGATGCACCGAGGACCCCGGTCGTCGGAAGAGAGATGGAGCCGATACGGGTAACGCCCTTGATCGTATCGCCATCCTCGACCGCGCCGATTGAAATGAACTATGGATCGGGTCTCGCATCGGCGCCGTATTGCCCCCAGTAAAGCGCCGGATGGGCATTGAAGATTTGCAGGCCGCTCATCAAAAGAAAACTCAGGCAGAGGACGTTGAGCCAATGCGTGATACGCACGAGCACCGAATGCCGATAGAAGAGCACCTTGCGCGACTTCGCCGTTTCGGATTGTGCAATGCTTGTCATGGACGGCCTCCAAAGCCGAAGCGGCTGCAATTATGCGTGGCGAACTCACCCGCCACGCACGATCTCCATGTTACTTTTTCTTGGGCGCCATCGTGCCCATGGCATCTGAGGTGCCGCTCTTCTTCATCATTGTATCGGATTTCATTGTATCCTTTTTCATCGCCATCTGGTCGCATTCCTTCATCATGGAATCCTTCTTCATGGCGTCCTTCTCCATGCCCGCATGCTTCATGCAATCGGATTTGGTCATCGGCTTCATTGCCTCCGCGGCCGATGCCGCGTTTGCCCCGGCAATGCCGGCGCCAGCAATGAGAGCCGAAACGGCGATGCGGCGAATGAGAGTGTTCATGGGTTTTCTCCTTTGGTTTGAAGTAGATACGGTGCGACGCGTCCTTTAGTTTCGGGACACATTCCGCATCCTTGCCTTCCGGTCGTTGCCGGAAATTCTCTGCTCTCGCTGTCACGCCGGCTGTGCGCCGATCACATGAAGCAGTTCGCGGTGAGGCACGGATCGGTTACAGCATCACGCATTGGTGATCATTCTTTAGTGGAATACGGCGCAAGCCATTGACGCGCCGGCGGCTTGGCTCTCATCTGTAACCTTTTCGCCATGCCTGCGAATAAAGGATGAATGAGAGTGCTTTCGCTCGAAACGCGATTGAAGGAACTCATGCTCGCCAGCCTTGCCGGCGATGCGCGCAGCTATGGAGCCCTTCTCAACGAGGTGGCGAGGCATCTGCGCTTTTATTTCTTGCGGCGGCTGTCCGATGCGCACAAGGGCGATGCCGACGACCTGGTGCAGGAGACGCTGATGGCGCTGCACACGCGGCGGGCAACATATGAGATCGACAGGCCCTTTACGGCCTGGCTGCATGCTATTGCGCGTTACAAGCTGATCGACCATTTCCGGCGCAACCGCATCCGGGCCACTGTGCCCCTCGACGATGTGGAAGACCTGTTTGCGACGGATTTATCCGACGCTGCAAGCGACCGCATGGATGTCGAGCGGCTGCTTGAAGCGGCGCCGGAAAGAACGCGCGATCTGATCCGCCGCACCAGGATCGAAGGACAGTCCATCGCCGAGGTGGCGGAAAGCACTGGCCTTACCGAAACGACGGTCAAGGTCAGCATTCACAGAGGAATAAAGGCCATAGCGACGAAGCTCAAAGGGCGGGCTGCCAATGACGACAAATGACCTGATTGCGCGTCTGACAGGCGAGTTGAAGCCGGTGTCACCCATGGCCGTCGTTGGCCGCGTTGCTGCGGGGCTCGGCCTTGGCTCCATCGCCTCGGCGCTTCTCATGTATTTCTGGCTCGGCCTGAGGCCTGACATGGCAACAGCCATGGGCACGACGCCGTTCTGGGTCAAGTTCGCCTATACGCTTGCGCTTGCCGCCGCTGGCGGCTGGGCGGTAAAGCGCATCGCCCATCCGCTCGGCAGCATCCGCGTTAGCCTTGCCTTGATGGCGGTAGCAATCATCGTGATCAGTTTCCTCGCCTTTGCCGAGCTCGCGGCAACGCCCCCCGAACAATATATGGCAATGATGAAGGGCCGTTCGGTCAGCGTGTGCACGTTCAACATCGTCATGCTCTCGCTGCCCCTGCTCATTGCAGCATTCTGGGTATTGCGCGGCCTTGCTCCAACGCGGCTGACAGTTGCGGGCGCCGCTGCCGGCCTGGCGGCCGGGGCGATCGCCTCATTCGTCTATTCGTTTCATTGCACTGAAAGCGGCATGCCATTCATCGCCATGTGGTACACGCTGGGCGTGCTCGTAACCGGCCTCATCGGGGCGATAGTGGGGCGGTATGTTCTGCGGTGGTGAGTCCCTGGGCGTAGTGTGACGCGCTACGCCTTCATCAGCCACTCGTGTTCGGCAGCATTGTGGAACTTCCAGGTGCGCTTCGGTCCCGCCATGACATTGAGATAGTAAAGGTCGTAGCCATGACAGGCGGCGCAGGGATGGTAACCCTTTGGCACCATCACCACGTCGCCATCCTCGATCGCCATAGCCTCGTCGAGCGAGCGATCATCCGTGTAGACCCGCTGGAAACCGAAACCCTGCGGCGGATGGAAGCGATGGTAGTAGGTTTCTTCCAGATAGGATTCGGCCGGCAGATTGTCCTGATCGTGCTTGTGCGGCGGATAGCTGGATGTATGCCCGCCAGGCGTGATGACCTCGACCACCAACAGCGAATCCGCTGGCTCGTTCTCCGGCAGGATGTTGGTGACATAGCGCGTATTGGTGCCCTTGCCCCGTGTTTCCTGGCCGAGATCGTCGGGGGAAATCACTCGCGCCGGCAGTCCGCCGCCAAGGCCCGGCGCCGAACATACCGCAAGCTCGACGGCCGTCTCGGCGACGATCGACCACTCCTTGCCTTGCGGAAGATAGACGGACCAGGGCTTGCCATCAAACGGCGACATGCGGGTTCCAAGGATGCCGAGATCTTCGCCATCGACGACCACCCTGCCCTTGCCGGTCACGAAGACGAGGCACACTTCCTTGTCGCCCGTGGTGCCGCTCGCAGATTGGCCCTCGTCCAGTTTGTGCAGGTCGAAGCCGACATAGGTCCAGCCCGCGCTTTTCGGCGTCACATGCGCAACACGTCCCTTGCCGGGCGCTGCCTTGATGAGCAATTTCGACATGCCCTACTCCTTCTTGTTCTCAGGGTCCGGCTGCTGCTCCGACGCATCGTAGATAATGAAGAACTGCCAGACGCCGTAGCCGGCAAATCCGAGCGCGATGACACCCCAGAACGGCGTGCCGGTGGCAAACTCGAAGATCGCCCAGGCAACACAGAAGGCAACCACGGCAATACGGCGCCACAGCGGACGGAAAAACGGATGGTTCGAGTCCTTGATCAAGCGAGACCTGCTTCCTTGATGAAGCGGCTGAGATTGGCGTATCCAAGCTTCGAATAGACGGCCGGATCGGCCTTCTCCGGATCCTGCTCAGCCTCGACCACAACCCAGCCGCTGTACCCTTTCAGTTCTTTCAAAACCCGAACATAGTCGATCATGCCGTCGCCAGGAACCGTGTAAACGCCGGCAAGGACGGAATCGAGAAACGACCAGTCCTCGCGGTTCGAGCGCCACATCACGTCCTCACGAATATCCTTACAATGGACATGGCTGATGCGCGCCTTGTAGTGGCGTGCAAGCCGCGCCGGATCGGCGCCGCCCCACGTCGCATGGCCGGTATCGAGAAGAAGGTGCACCGGTGCGCCGGTGGCTTCCATGAACCGGTCGATCTCGCACTCGGCCTGAACCACTGTGCCCATATGGTGATGGTAGACGAGTTGCAGGCCGTAAATCTGCTGGATGGCCTCGGCAAAACGCGTGTAGCGCTCGCCAAACACCGTCCAGGAAGCCTTCTGCAGGACGGGGCGAGCCGAGAGCGGCATATCCTTGTTGGAATGGATGGCATTGGACGTCTCCGCGGCGATCAGCACCGAGCAGCCCATATCCTTGAGCAAGGTCGCATGTGCCTTTGCGGCTTCAAGTTCCGCATCGACATCGCGCAGCAGGAGTTCTGTGGAATACCAGCCGCTGACGAGGCTGTGGCCGTAAGATTCGAGAATGGGCCGCAATTTGTCGGCGGTGCGCGGAAACTTGTTGCCGAGTTCCATGCCGGTGAAGCCGGCCGCCTGCGCCTGCTCGAGGCAGGTCTCCAGCGGTATGTCCCCGCCGATCTCAAGCATATCGTCATTGGACCAGCCGATTGGGTTCGCCCCGATGCGGATCATTCTTTCATTCCTTTGGTTCTGGGTTGATTTGAGATTGTAAATCGGCGCCGTCGCTTCGCTTCGACCCTGCCCACAAGTGGAGGGTAAGGGCAGCGACTTGCCTGATCAATCACCAACCCGTTGCAGTTTCTGTTTTGCTTCGTAGTTCCGCCGCGCATCGTTCACCTCGCTGCGCGCACTGACCTCCGGTACGGCGACATCCCACCAGAAACCGCCGTCCTCGGTCGAGATCAGCGGATCGGTATCGATAACCACCACCGTCGTTCGATCGTTCTGCTTGGCGCGTGCCAGGGCACTTTCGAGCTCCGCGATGGAGGCTACCTTTTCGGAAATGGCGCCAAGACTGCGCGCGTGAGCGGCAAAGTCGATCTCGGGCAGAACCTCGTGCTTCGTGTCCTTGAGAAGATTGTTGAAATTCGCGCCACCGGTGCCCATCTGCAGCCGGTTGATACAGCCATAGCCGCGATTGTCGAGCAGCACGATGTTGATCTTGTGGCCGAGCATGACCGAAGTCGCGATCTCCGAATTCAGCATCAGATACGAGCCGTCACCGATCATCACCACGACCTCGTCGTTGGGCTTTGCCATCTTCGCTCCGAGACCGCCGGCGATCTCGTAACCCATGCAGGAAAAGCCGTATTCGGCGTGGTAGGAACCGGGAGCGCCCGCCTGCCAGAGTTTGTGCATTTCCCCCGGTAATCCGCCCGCAGCGTGCAAAACGGTCGCCTGCGCGCCCATGGCGCGTTGCACGGCGCCAATCACCTGCGCGTCGGAAGGCAGGGACGCATTGGTCGGTCCCGTCACCTTGGCCGCCGCCCGCTGCCATTCTTCCTTGCCGCCTTTCGCATTGCCGGTCCAATCTATCGGGGCGCGGTAATCCTTGAGGGCGGCCGCAAGCTCCTCGAGCCCTTCCCTGGCGTCGGCGACAAGCGGCAGCGCCCGATGTTTTGTCGCGTCAAAGGGCTGGACGTTCAGTCCGATGAAGGTCTTCTCCGCGTTCTGGAACAATGCCCAGGACCCTGTAGTGAAGTCCTGAAGCCGCGTTCCGACGGCGAGAATGACATCCGCCTCCTGCGCGAGCCGGTTAGCCGCCGAGGTGCCCGTCACGCCGACCGCGGCCATGTTGAGAGGATGCACGTCCGGTAACGAGGACTTGCCGCCTTGTGTTTCGCAAACGGGTATGCCTGCCGCCTCGACGAATGACGCAAGTTCGTTCGATGCCTGCGAATAGATAACCCCGCCGCCCGCGATGACGAGCGGTTTCTTGGCCGATTTCAGCGCGGCAACCGCCGCAGCAAGCTCGTCGCGATCCGGCCGCTGCCGGCGTCGAGTCCAGACGCGTTCCTCGAAAAAGCTTTCCGGATAATCGTATGCCTCAGCCTGCACATCCTGGCACAGTGCAAGCGTCACCGGTCCGCACTCGGCCGGATCGGTCAGGACGGCCATGGTGCGGGCGAGCGCCGGGATGATCTGTTCGGGACGAGTGATGCGGTCGAAATAGCGTGAGACCGGACGGAAGCAATCATTGGCCGAAACAGTTCCGTCGCCAAAGGACTCGACCTGCTGCAGAACCGGATCAGGCACCCGGTTTGCGAATACGTCGCCGGGCAGCAGCAGGAGCGGCAGGCGATTGACATGCGCCAGTGCCGCCGCAGTCACCATGTTGGTGGCCCCGGGTCCAACCGAACTCGTCACCGCCATCATCCGCTGGCGGAAGCTCGCCTTGGCAAAAGCGATCGCCGCATGCGCCATCGCCTGTTCGTTGTGGGCGCGATAGGTCGGAAGCTCCTCCCTCACCTGATAGAGCGCCTCGCCGAGGCCCGCGACGTTGCCATGGCCGAAAATCGCCCAGACCCCGGCAAAGACCGGCACCTTTTTGCCATCGACCATCGTCATCTGGCGGCTAAGGAAACGCGTCAGGGCCTGCGCCATGGTCAGGCGTATCGTCTTGGTCATCTCAGTCTCCTCCCGGGAAGTTCGCTATCCCGACGCTGGCAATAATAGTCCTATGCCGCCTGCCGGTCGCGGCTGGCAAGCCAGGCCTTGGTCAATTTTTCGAAACGGCCGGCCATGTCGTCGATCGCAGCCTCGTCCGAGATCCGTCCCGCGAGCCAATTCTCCGCCGCATCCATGAACAATGTCCGCCCGACGGCAAAGCCCTTGACGATCGGGGCACCAGCGGTGGCAACGAAAGCCGCCTCAAGTTCGTCATGTGGCGCTTCAAGTCCGAGGAGTACGACACCACGGCACCACGGATCGTTCTTTTCGATCACCGCTTCAATTTTCTTCCAGGCGCCAGCCGATGCCTGCGGTTCGAGCTTCCACCAGTCCGGCTTTATCCCGAGCGCATAGAGTTCCTCAAGCGCCTGCGGAATAGTGTTGTCATCGACCTCGCCATGCTTGCCGGCGATGATTTCGATCAAGAGCTCGCGGCCGACCTTGCGAGCGGCCTCGAAGAGTGACCGCAGCTTCGCCTGCTGCTCTTCCTTCAGCGCCGCCGGATCATCCGGCCGGTAGAAACACAGGCACTTGATGCAATGATCGACCGGCCATTCCGCCAGTTGCGAACCGATGTCCTGTGAAAACTCGAAGCGCAGCGGGCGCGAACCCGGCAGTTCGACCGGACGCCCGAGCCAATCGAAATTGTGGCGGGCGAATTCGAACATCGCCTCCCGGCCGAACTTCTCGTCGATCAGCATGCCGTAGCCGCTGCGCCCATCTGCGACCTTGGCGGCGGCCTTCACCGCCAGTTCCTTGAAGGCCTCGATTTTATCAGCCCCTGCGCCGAGCTTCTCTGCCAGCGCTTCGAGCTGGACGCGGTGATCGATCGCAAAAGCCATCATTGCCGGAATATCGCGGCGGCGCGTCGTCGCCCAATGGACGTGGTTTATCGCCTCGTCCTTGCGCAGCGCATGGTAGCGGCTGCCATGTTCTAGGAAATATTGCAGTTCCTCGTAAGTCGGAATTTCCGGGGCGCATAGCAGCCTCGACACGGCAAAGGCGCCGCAGGCATTCGCCCAGGTCGCGGCGGTGGCAAGGCTTTCGCCGCCGAGCCAGCCGCGCAGGAAACCGGACATAAAGGCATCGCCGGCGCCGAGCACGTTAAAGACCTCGATCGGAAAGCCTTTGCCGACGATTCCGTCCTCGAGGTCATCGGATATGGCGCCTTCATAGACGATACAACCCATGGGACCGCGCTTGAGCACGATGGTCCCGCTGGAAAGGGCGCGGATCGCCTTGAGGGCGCTCAAAAGATCGGCTTCGCCCGAGGCGATCAGCACTTCTTCCTCGGTGCCGACAATGAGGTCGCAATCGGCGAGAACCGTCTTCAGATGGTTGGAGACCTTGTCTGAGGCGATGTAACGGCTGTCGCCAGCCCCATGACCGGCAAGGCCCCAGAGATTTGGACGGTAGTCGATATCAAAGACGACCTTGCCGCCGGCTTCCTTGATCAGGCGAATTACCTTGCGCTGCGCTGCATCGGTATTGGGCTTGGAAAAGTGCGTGCCGGTCACGACCACGGCGCGCGCCGACCGGATGAATTCCGGATCGACATCGCTTTCATCGATGGCCATGTCGGCACAATTCTCGCGATAGAAGATGAGCGGAAAGCTCTTGTCGTTTTCCACCGAGAGGATGACGAGCGCCGAAAGCCGTTCCGGATCGGTGATGACGCCTTGCGTCGCAACGCCTTCGCGCTGCAGTTGCTCACGGATAAAACGCCCCATCTGTTCGTCGCCGACTCGTGTCAAAAGCGCCGAGCGCAGTCCGAGCCGCGCCGTACCGACAGCGATATTGGTGGGACAGCCGCCGAGGGACTTGGCAAACGAGGCAATGTCCTCAAGCCGCGAGCCGATCTGCTGGCCGTAAAGGTCAACCGAGGAACGACCGATCGTTATGACATCAAGCAGCTTGCTCGTATCAGCTCCGTCCATGATGGTCCTCCCGATATGCTGATTGTCCCGCTCGCTGAGCCTGGGAATTTTGCCATATGAAATAATAATTCTATCAAATCGTCAATATGGAATGTCTGTTCTTTTTGTAATCGAGCCAGAGTGAACGCGCATTTCATGCGTCAAGCCTGGCTATGAATGAGGACGAGATTGCACCGCTAGGTATTTCTGCGTTTCTCCGCGACACTGACAGTCAGCGCCATTGCCAGTGCCATGGTGCCGGAGAGGGAGCGGAAGCCGGAGAAATCGCCCTCTGCCGCCTCGAACCATACGCTCGCAGACTGGGCAAGTGGTGAGAAGGCGCTGTCGGTAATGGCGACAACCGGGACATTTCGGGCCGATAAAGCCGCAGCATGTTCGATCGTGGCAGAAGCATATGGCGAGAAGCTGATGGCAATGGCGGCATCGCGGGGCCCGGCAAAGGAAATGATCTCAGGGTCGATACCGGCGGTCGATTCGATCAGCTGGTTGCGAATTTTCAGTTTGCCGAATGCATATGCCATGTAAGCGGTAATAGGATAGGAGCGGCGGCGCGCCAGGAGATAGATCGTCTCAGCACCCGATAAAATGTCGACCGCCCGTTCGAGTACATCCTCTTCCACATTGTGGGAAATCGTCTCGATCGAATGCGTCGCTGCCGTAAGGAAGCCATTCAATATCGTGCGGTTCTTCGAAAGCCCGTGCGTGTCACCCCGCAGGGCCGATAGCCGTTCTTCGTACGATGTTTGCCGCTCGCGCAGACGTTCCCGAAACACCGCCTGAAGGCTGGTAAAGCCGTCGAAGCCGAGATGCTGGGCAAAACGGATGAGCGTCGACGGCTGCACGCCCGCTGTCTGGGCGATACTTGCGGCGGTGCCGAAGGCGATCTCATCGGGATTGCTCAATGCGTAAGCCGCAATCTGCGCGAGGCGTTTGGGCAGCACTTCGCGGCGATCGAGGATCATCGTGCGCAGCGCATCGAAATCCCGCGGCAGGGCCGCCTCGTTGTCCATGCTCGCCACCCCTATCCTTTCCCGCAACTGGTGCCCGCCGCGACAAAATATTTATATCGAGACGGATCAGTTATTCCATTTACTCCACTTATAGATTATTTCAATCAGGAACTGCAAGCGATGGGAGAGAGCGATGCTGGGTGTTGGGCTGATCGGAACCGGCTTCATGGGCAAATGCCATGCGCTGGCGTGGAACTCGGTTCGCGCCGTCTTCGGCGATGTGGGGCCGGTGCGGCTTGTGCATCTCGGTGAAGCCAACGCCGAACTCGCAGTGCGCAGAGCCGGCGAATTCGGCTTTCAGAAGGGCTCCGGCGACTGGCGCTCTGTGATCGAGGACCCGGAAGTCAATGTCGTTTCGATCACGACGCCAAATCAGTTTCATCCCGAAATGGCAATCGCCGCGCTGGAAGCCGGCAAGCACGTCTGGTGCGAGAAGCCCATGGCACCGCTTTTCGCCGACGCCGAAGCCATGCTTGCAGCAGCGAAGCGAAGCGACAAAGTGGCCGCACTCGGGTACAACTACATCCAGGGACCAGCGATCCGCCACATTCGCAAGCTCCTGGCCGAAAGGATCATCGGCGAGGTCAATCATCTGCGCATCGAGATGGACGAAGATTTCATGGCCGACCCCGATGCGCTGTTCAACTGGAAACACGCATCATCATCAGGCTACGGTGCACTCGACGATTTTGCGGTGCATCCCCTGTCGCTGCTGTTTACGCTATTCGGCCGCGTGTCGCGCGTGATGTGCGACATGTCCAGGCCCTATCCGACGCGCAAGACGGAGGATGGCAGCGATCGCGCCGTAGAGACCTTCGACAGCGCCAGCGTGCTCATGCACATGGAAAACGGCGTCGCCGGAACGTTGCAGGTCAACCGCTCGGCATGGGGCCGCAAGGGGCGTATCTCACTGCAGATTTTCGGCTCAAAAGGCTCGATCCTGTTCGACCAGGAGCGCGCAAATGAGTTCCAGCTCTACGTGACCTCGGATCGGAAGACTGAACAGGGTTATCGTACGATCCTCACGGCGCCGCATCACGAGCCCTATGACCGATTTATCCCCGCGCCCGGCCATGGACTTGGTTTCAACGACCTGAAGATCATCGAGTGCCACGAACTTATCAAGCGCATCAATGGCGCGCCCGCGCATTTGATCGAATTTGCCGATGGGCTCGAGATCGAGCGGACTGTTCACGCCATGGCCCGCTCCTACCAGGAACAGCGCTGGGTGGACGTCCGATAGCCCGCAGGCACAACTTCGTTCAACCTCTATAACGTGTTGCGTTATAGTACGAGTTCGATTATCGTTTCAGGATGATCCAGAGCTTTGCAGACCGCGAAACGCAGTTGATTTGGTCTGGCATCAGAAGCCGCAAGTTGCCGTCCGATATTCAGGCTGTCGCCTTGCGAAAACTGCGCTTGCTTAACCAGGCGCGCGTGATCGATGACCTTCGGATCCCTCCCGGGAATCGACTTGAGGCACTCAAAGGTAATCTCGCCGGGCAGCATTCGATCCGCATAAACGATCAATGGCGCGTCTGTTTCAAGTGGGCGGAAGGAGGGCCACGCGATGTCAAAATTATCGACTATCACGACTGAAGACAACTTGTTGCCGAACCCGCATCCCGGTGAGATTCTGCTGCACGAGTTTTTAGTGCCGATGGGCCTTAGCCAAAATGCGCTGGCGCGAGCGGTTCATGTCCCGCCGCGACGCATTAATGAAATCGTCCTGGGCAAGCGCGTAGTAACTGCTGATACCGATCTTCGGCTTGCCAGATATTTCGGCATTTCCGAAGGTTTCTTTCTCGGGCTGCAGGCCGATTATGATTTGCTGAAACGGAGGCGTGAAATCGGAAACGACCTCGTTGCGATCGAGCCCAGGGCAGCTTGACAGAACTTGGGATTCCACCCTCCCCGCGCCGGGGAGGGTTTCGCCGAGCATGGCTTATAGAGTGATGGTTCGACCTTCCTTTACCGAGCGCAGAGCCGCATCTGCAAGCGCCAATGCCTTGAGACCATCGTCGCCGCCTGGCGCGGCCTTTGATCCCTTGGCGATGGCGTCAATGAATGCAGCGATCTCATTGGCGTAAGCTTCGGTGTAGCGCGTCATGAAGAAGTCATGCAGCGGCGGGCGGGTATAGCCGCTGCCGTTCGCCACTTCGATCGAGACCGGCCGCTGGTTCTCCGCCGAAACCATGCCCTTCGAGCCATGCACTTCGATGCGCTGGTCATAGCCATAGGTGGCGCGGCGCGAATTCGAGATCACGCACTGCTTGCCCGAAGCCGTCGATAGAATGACGCTGACGCTGTCATAGTCGCCAAGTTCGCCGATCTTCTTGTCGACGAGCACCGCAGCATGCGCGGTGACGGCGACCGGCTCCTCGCCGAGGAGGAAACGGGCCATATCGAAATCGTGGATCGTCATGTCGCGGAAAATGCCGCCCGAGCGCGTGATATATTCCGCCGGCGGCGCACCCGGATCACGCGAGGTGATCGTGACCATCTCGACATCGCCTATCGCGCCATCGTCAATCGCCTTGCGCACCGCCGCAAAGTGCGGATCGAAGCGCCGGTTGAAGCCTACCATGAGCGTTGCGCCGGTTTCCTGAACGACGTTCAGACACTGTCTGACGCGCTCGACGTCGAGGTCGATCGGCTTTTCGCAGAAGATCGCCTTGCCGGCGCGCGCAAAGCGCTCGATCAGTTCGGCATGCGTGTCGGTCGGCGTGCAGATGATCACCGCGTTGATGTCCGCGGCCTTTTCAATATCGTCGATGCTGCGGATTTCGCAGCCATGTGCCGTGGCAAGGTCCTTGGCAGCCTGTTCGAAAGCATCCGCAACGGCGACGAGCTTCGCCTGCGGGTTCGATGTGACGGCCTTCGCGTGAACCTTGCCGATGCGGCCCGCCCCGAGCAGGCCAAAGCGTACAGTCATTTTCAATACCTCTTTAAAGAAGCCCGGAACAAACCCGGGCGTTGTTATCCGCTCCCTGCCGTGATCCCCCGGGCTAGACCCGAGGGCTCAAAGGACGCAGAGGGCGTATTTGCTTGGATCCTGGGGGGCAAGCCCGATCCTCGGGTCAGGCCCGACGATCGCAGTTCAACAGTCGTTACCCTTTATACCTTGCGCTTCTTCTGGCGGTACACGTCAACGATAACCGCCGCAACGATAATCACGCCCTTGATGATTTCCTGGTAGTAGGCATCGACCCTGAGGAAGGTGAAGCCGGAAATCATCACGCCGAGGATGATGGCGCCAATGACCGTACCGGTGATACGGCCAATACCGCCCGTCAGGGATGTGCCCCCGATAACCGCAGCGGCAATCGCGTCAAGTTCGTAGGTAACGCCCATGCCGGCCTGTGCAGTCTGGGCACGTGCGGCGGTGACGATGCCGGCAAGCCCCGCCAAAAGACCGGCAATGGCATAGACCTTGATGAGATGGCTCTCAATATTGATACCGGAAACGCGCGCAGCCTGGGCATTCGCGCCGATCGCATAGGTGAACTTGCCGTAGCGCGTATAGCGCAGCGCAATGTGAAAGACGAGCGCAACGACGAGGAAGACGACGACCGGCCAGATGCTGGTGCCGATGAAATTGAACTGATCGGTCAGCCCTGAAACCGGCGAGCCTTTTGTATACCACTTGGCCACGCCGCGCGCCGATACCATCATGCCGAGCGTCGCGATGAAGGGCGGTATCTTGGTATAGGAGATCAGCCAGCCGTTGACGATGCCGGCGAGGAGACCGATACCAAGGCCAACGCCGATCGGGATAAAAAACGGCAGGTCTGTCAACGCAGGATAGACCGGCCGTGCCCATGTGGAGGATTGGGCAAAACTTGCAGCGATCATCGCCGTCATGCCGACCACGGAGCCGGATGAAAGATCAATGCCGCCAGTAATGATGACCTGGGTAACGCCGACTGCGATAATGCCGATCACCGAGACCTGCAGAATGATGATGCGCAGTCGCTGGACATTCATCAGAAAGCTCTGACCGGCAAAAATCCAGCCCAGAATCTCGAAAATCAGCGCAATACCGATAAGGACGAGGAGGATATTTACCTCAGGCGGCAGCCGCCTGCGGCTTCGCGGCGCTAGAGGGGGTGTCGTTGCCTTGGCGGTTACAGGTTCGCTTGTCATTGTTCGTTCCTCCCCGGCGCGCTCACTTGGAAGCGAGCTCCATCACCTTGACCTGGGTTGCTTCGTTTCGATCGAGAAATCCGGTTACGCGGCCTTCGTGCATCACCATGATGCGGTCGCTCATGCCGAGCACTTCCGGCATTTCCGACGAGATCATGATGACGGCGACGCCCTGTTTGGCGAGTTGTGAAACAAGGCGATGAATCTCCGCCTTGGCGCCAACGTCGATGCCGCGGGTCGGCTCGTCGAGAATGAGAATTTTCGGGTTCGTCAGGAGCCAGCGGCCGATCAGCACCTTTTGCTGGTTGCCGCCTGAAAGGTTTTCGACCTTCTCTTCAAGGCTCGGCGTCTTTACCCGCAGCGTATCGCTCATTGTCTTGCACGCCTTGGAAATCTGCCTTTCCGCAACGAAGCCATATTTGACGAAGCGGTCCTGAAGCACGGCGATCTGCATGTTCTCAAGCACATCGAGAATGAGCAGGCAGCCGGTTTCCTTGCGGTCTTCGGTGATGAACGCCATGCCATGGGCGATCGCCTTGTGGGGCGTATCGATCTTTACGTCCTTGCCGTTGATGGCGATGGTGCCTGTCGTTGCCGGCGTCACCCCGAAGACCGTCTCCGCCACATTCGAGCGGCCCGAGCCGACCAGTCCGGCAATGCCGAGGATCTCGCCCGCGCGCACATCGAACGAGATATCGTGGAAGACGTTTTTCAGTGAAAGGTCCTTTACCGAAAGCACCACATCGCCGATCGGCACCGTTTCCTTCGGAAACATCTGCGTAATTTCGCGCCCGACCATCATCTTGATGATGTCGTCGCGGGTAACGTCCGTCGATGCATGTGTGCCGATAAAGCGACCGTCGCGGAACACCGAAAACTCGTCGGCAATCTCGAAGAGCTCGTTCATCTTGTGGGTGATGTAGACGATGCCGATACCCTGCGACCGCAGATCGCGAATGATGGCAAAGAGATGCTCCACTTCGCGCTCTGTCAGCGCCGAAGTCGGCTCATCCATGATAAGGACGTCGGATTCGTAGGAGACCGCCTTGGCGATTTCGACCATCTGCCGGTTCGCGACGGATAGGTCGCGCACCTGGCTGTCGGGATCAAGGTTGATATTGAGCCGCTGGAACAGCTCTGCGGTCATGTCGTGCATCTTGCCATGATCGACGAAGCCGAACCCGTTCTTGGGCTCGCGCCGGATCCAGATGTTCTCCGCCACGGTCATGAACGGCATCAGGTTGAGTTCCTGATGGATCATGGCGATGCCGTTTTCGAGCGCATCGAGCGGCGATTTCAGGCGGATCGGCACCCCTTTGAGGAAGACTTCGCCCTGATCTGGAATATATATTCCAGCGAGGATCTTCATCAGGGTGGATTTGCCGGCGCCGTTTTCGCCCATGAGCGCGTGCACCGTGCCCCGCTTCAACCGGAACTGGACATTGTCCAGCGCGAGGACGCCCGGAAACTCCTTGCGGACGTTTTCCGCATTCAGGAGATATTCGGCCTGCGGTATGGCGCCACTGGCGCGCACCGCCGCCATGGTCGAGGGACTGACTGCCATGATCATCTCCTCCCAGAGAGGCTCCATTATAGACCGGAACGCATGAAAACGATGCGTTCCGGATCGTCAAAAGGCGTTGAACGGCCTTAGTTCGACTTCTGGTACTTCGAGAGGTTCTCCGGTGTTACCAGTTCGAACGGAACGTAGACCTTGGCCTCGACCTTCTCGCCCTTGGCAAGTTTCAGCGCTGCATCGACAGCGCCCTGCCCCTGGCCCGCGGCGTTCTGGAACACGGTTACGTCGAGATCGCCCGCCGCCATGGCGGCAAGCGCGTCCTGCGTCGCATCGACACCGCCGATCACGACGGAATCCATGGTGCGGCCGGCAGCCTTCAGGGCCTGGATCGCGCCGATGGCCATTTCATCATTGTTGGAGATCACCGCATCGAACTTGAGACCGGCGGAAAGCCAGTTCGTCATGAGGTCGGCGCCCTGCGTACGGGACCAGTTAGCAGTCTGTTCTTCAACGATTTTAAGGCCTTTGCACTCATCCGTGGCGATCACATCGTGAATGTCCTTGGTGCGCTGGCGCGCGGCCTGGTTGGAGAGTTCGCCCATCATGACGACGACGTCGCCCTTGCCCTTCAGCAGACGGCAGACTTCCTTGGTCTCGAGGGTACCGGACTCAACCTCGTTCGACGCCACGAATGCCTGCTTCTCGGGCAGTTCATTGACGTTGACGGGTTCGCGGTTGACGTAAACCAGCGGAATGCCGGCGTCGGCGGCGATCTTCGACATGGCCGCAGTCGCGTCCGTATCGACCGGGTTCACGATGATCGCATCCACCTTGGAAGCGATGAAATTCTGGATCTGGCTCTGCTGCTTGGCGACGTCGTTCTGCGCGTCTTCAACCTGAAGGGTCACTCCATCGAGCGTCTTGGCATAGTCCTGCATTCCATTGCGCAGAACGGTGAGGAAGTTGTCATCGAACAGAGCCATCGACACGCCGATATTGGCGGCGAAGGCCGAACTGCTCATCAGGGCCGAAACAGCCACGGTCATCAGTAACTTTTTCATTTCATCTCCTCCACAAATGGTGCCCGGCCACACCCGCTTTAATCCGGATTGTCCCCACACCTTGGTACACGCAGCCAACCTACCCCTGGATGCGAGATTGCGGCGAGGAGAGTGCGCGAAATTTCGCGCAAACCTGATCCTGAGCCTCCTAGAACGGAATATACAAACCGTTGTGCTCAGTTTCTGAAATATTTATTCCATTTTATCGTTCAAGCGTCAAGCAAGATTCAATTGAAGCGGCAATAATTGCCGGTCTAATTTTGCACGGCTGTGCAACTGGAAGTGGTTCCTGACGATGCTCATAGGCGAAACGATCGATGCATCGTGTACGACTTTGGTCCGATTGACACCTTTTGCACCAACTCGAAATATGCAGCGTTTGTTTAATCGGTTTAGGTTGGCATTTTGGGAGGAATGCGACATTCGACGCCAGTCGATATTTGAAGGCAGCGCCCATTTGCGCATCAACACATTTTTCAAGAATTCATTTGGGAGGAGACGATGATGATTAGACGCACCTTGGTGGCGTCCCTGCTTGGTTGCACGATATTGACAGGTTGCGACGGCAAGGACGAAGCGCCAGCACCAACCAGTACGTTTGCAGCGGATGTTGAAACGCTCAAGCACGACAATGCCGCGCTCAAGGACGATAACGCTTCCCTGAAAGCAGCGGGCGAGGCGGCCAGCTCACAAATCGCCCTATTGCAGTCACAGGTTGCGGAGAGCAAAACCACCGACAGTGTTGCGACAACGGCTATGTCGGATGCCATCAACCGCCTGCAAAGCCAGTTCGACGCCCTGCAGCAGTCTGCGACTGACACCAAACAGTCGGACGACGCGTTCAAAGCCAGCCTGCAAGCCGGCCTGGACAAACTGGCCGAACTTTCGAAAAATCCGCAACTGACCCCAGCCGACCGCATCGCGCTTGACGGGTTGACCGGCACGCTCAAAACGATGGGCGACGGCATTGCCGCCGCCGCAAATGTCAAGGATTTGGAAGCTGTAAAGGCCAAACTGGCAGAGCTGCAAAAGAGCCCGCAGCTCACGGCCTCCGACCGTACAGCCCTTGATGAACTTGGCGGCAAGCTCAAGGGCCTGAGCGACGATATTGCCACGGCGGTCAAGACCGCAGGCGACGACAGAACGAAACTCACAGCCGCCAGCGACAGCATCAAGCAGTTGCTTGAGGCGATGAAATCCAAGGCGGACACCACGACCGTTGCCGCTCTCGGCGAGCAGCTGGCCAAACTGCAGAGCGCCTTCGACGTTTCCGCCAAATCCAGCGCCGAGACCGCAAGCAAAATCGCCGCTCAACTGGCCGCGATCGAAGGTTCGATGGCCAAGCTGGTTCCGGACGATTTGACCGCCTACGTCAACCAGTTTGTCGGCACCGCCGACGCCAAGATGGCCGAAGGCGCTGTTGCCGTCGCCGCCGGCAAAGGCGGATCGCTTTCGCCAGGCGCGGGCGTACCATTCGGCATGGTCTTCTGGGCGCCGGAAAATCATTACAATTGGGAGTCGAAGACCTGGCCTTCCGGTTATTACTGGAGCAATAATGGGACAACAAAGGGCATAAAGGGTTTCAGCCTTACCCATATGAACGGCGCAGGCTGCGCCGGCAATGGCGGTGAGTTTCCCATGATGCCGCTGACCGGCGCCTCCTTCGACCTTTCCAAGGGTGTTACCTTTTCCCACGCCAATGAGTCGGCGGCGGCGGGATACTACCAGGTCAAGCTCGACTCAAACGTCAATGTCGAACTCACCGCGACTGCGCGCACGGGTTTCGGCCGTTTCGTCTATCCCGCCGACGGAAAAGCCTTTCTTTTGATCGATCCGACGCGCACGAATGTACGCAAAGGGCAGTCCGGTGAAATCAAGGTTGCCCCGGACTCGCCCCGCGCCCTCGTTGGCAGAGCGCAGACCGGCGCGTTCTGTGTTCCGTACAATGGTGACGATAAGCCTGATGCCTTTATCTATGCCGAATTCAATCAGGACTTCGTCCTGACGACGATTGCCGGCGCGCCGGCATTAGAGTTTACAACGGTACCCGGCAAGCCAACCGATATCATGATGAAGGTCGGTGTTTCATTCGTCAGCCAGGACAACGCCAAGCTCAACCTTCAGCAGGAAAGCGTCAAGGAATGGAATTTCGACGCCGCAAGAGCGGTGAATCGAAAGCAGTGGAATGACAAGCTTGGAACGATCAAGGTCGATTGGGACAAGGCGAAGAACAACGATTATTTCATCCATCAGAAGCAGAAGCTCTACACTTTTTTCTTCAGGTCATTGCTTGCGCCGACGATCGCAAGCGACGTCGATGGCAGCTATATGGGTTTTGACCGTCAGATCAAAAAGGCTGAGGCGGGACGCGTTCAATACACCAACTTCTCTGGCTGGGATATCTACCGGCAGCTTACGCCCCTTCACGCCCTGTTCTTCCCGAAAGAGGCCGCCGATATGGCCCAGTCCATGGTCAATATGGGCAAGGTGTGCGGCGCACTGCCCCGTTGGGTCAACTACAGCAACGACAAGGGTGTCATGTCCGGGGATTCCGGGCCTATCATTGTGGCTCAGGCACATGCCTTCGGCGCCACGAATTTCGATACGGAATCGGCGAGACAACTTATGGTCAATGCCGCCGATGATCCGGTCGCGCACTGCCAGGGCAAGTCGATTGCGGATGTGCGGCTCGGCTATCTTTCCCGCGGCTATATTTTCAGTGCTGATTGGAACGGGTACATCTCGACGAGCCTCGAACTCGCCGCCAGCGACTACGCTGTCGGAAAATTCGCCAGCAAGGTTGGCGACACCGCTAATGGCAACCGGCTGATTAACCAATCCGCGAGCTGGAAGAACTCGCTGAACAAAACGGGTGCCAAACCGGTGATGGCGCAAAAGGGTCGTGACGGCAAATGGGGCGGCTCCTGCGCGCCAAACGGCTGCTTCATGGAAGGTTCGGACGAACAATATCTATGGATGGTGCTGCATGATCTCGGCGGGTTGGTCGATGAACTCGGCGGTGCGAAAGCGACATCCGACAGGCTTGACGTGTTCTTTACTGAATTGAACGCCGGTGAAAAGAGCAAGCATGCCTATCTTGGCAACGAGCCATCATTCGGATCGGCCTGGGTCTATAATTGGACGCAGAACCCGGCCGGAACGCAGCGCGTGGTCCGCCGAATGGTCGGGACAGTCGAGGACTTCCAAAACAAGAAAGACGCCGTCTTCGAGCTCAATCCGGCGGGCCTCCCAGGCAACGACGATCTCGGCTCGATCTCAGCCATGTATGTGTGGGGAGCACTTGGCTTCTATCCGGAAATTCCAGGAGAAGGCGGCGTAAGCCTCCACTCGCCGCTGTTCCCGACGACGCAACTGCGTCTTGCTGACGGTAAGGCCGACGTGGCCATCAGAGCTGCGAATGCGCCAGCAACCTATACCCAAGGCCTCCGCCTCAACGGCGTGCTGTACGACAGCACCTGGCTTCCGGTGGAAAATCTGATCGCCAACAGCCTGGCGACTCTTGACTTCACCCTTGGCGACGAACCGTCGCAATGGGCAACGCTGGCAACGCCGGCAATTCTCCCGCCCTCACCCGCTAAGGGAAAGGTCTGGGAAAAGGCTTCGTACAAGGGCTTGGCTGCCGCGTTCAACAATTGCGGCATCGGCGGCCTTGCGACATCGTGCATTACCACTTCGATGATGGTGCCAACGCCCAATGACAGTGTCTATTCAAGTGGCGGCGTCCCTGGAACAAGCATCGATGGGACGACGCTCAAACTCGCCGATGTTAATTCGGAGGGATTGAAACTCATTGCCGGACTTTTCGATGCGCTACCGACCCAAACAAGACTGCATCCGCTGGGCCGCGACAACGTCATTTCCTACGGGCAGATTGTAAAATTCGACAAGCCATTGAAGGGAAATACGCTTTTCGTTCTTGGTGCAGGGTCGAGCGGCACCGGTAGCGGCAAGGCGATCTTGACTTTTGGCGATGGCACGACAGAAACCGTAAGCATATCCTTGCCGGATTGGACGGACGCCACCGCATATTCGCTGCCAGCAATAGCCGCGACAGGCAGCACTGATGCACAAAAGCTTGCTGCCTATAGCGCCGACTCGACCAAAGGAAACGGCTACAGGATCGTGTATGAAGCGGATGGACGCCTCAAATGGGCCGGTGGTAAAACCACGACGAAGGCAAGGCTCTACTACCAGGCCATCAAGCTGTCGGGGACAAAGGAGATTGCCCAGATTGAACTGCCCGACATGGCAAGCAGTTCCAGCACGTCTCCTCCTTCCAACCTGCTTCATATCTTCGGCATCAACGCCGCCGATGTGAGCTACCCATGATCCCGCAACGGCGCGATTGATGTAGAAATGGCCACCGCAAGGTGCCATTTCATTCCGGAATGTTGGTAGAATATGCTTTTTGCATCCGCACCTTCGAGCGCTGCGGCCGGTCAATTTCTTCTCCCACCACTCGAAGCTTCGCTCAATTGAGCGAAGCTTCCTTCGCAGTTGGACCACTATAAGGCGGTGCGTCGTAAAATTTATCGAGCGCCGCTTTCAACGGTTTGCGCGCTTCCTCCGAATAGTGGGTCGAGTGCCCGCCCTCGAACAGCTTCACCGGTACGCGCTGCCCCAGCCCCGCGCCCTTTAGATCGAGCTCGGTCTGATAGAAGGGTGTAACCGCATCATAGTAGCCGTGGATTACAAGCATCTTTATCGAAGGGTCCTTGCCGATCACTGCCTTAAGATCCGGCAGGCTGCTCCGCGCCGCAGATCCCGGGGCGGAGCGTTCGAAATTCCAGGCATCAAACGCAGGATCGGAAGAGCTTATATACTCCGCCTGCGCATTGTAGTTTAGCGTATCGGGCAGGTAACGGTCCATTTCGTAGCCTAATGCATAGCCGGCATAGCCCTCCGGGTCATAGGGTGTCGCCACTTTATAGCCATCCGCATCTTTCACCCACTGACCCTTGATATGAACCCGGGCGTCGTACTGACTTTTAAGATAGTCCGTTCTGAAAAGCTGCTTCAGGAAGTACCCGGGAAACATGTTCAAACCGTCCTTCCAGTATATCTGCTTGGCCGTCGTGATTTTTTCCAGATATTGAGTAAGATCTTTCCCCTCCTTTGAGGCGAGATAACTCGTCCATTCTTTTGACTCGAAGTTCATCGTATCTTCGTTCGGCGTGCCGGCATAATAAATCTTGTCGGCAGCTGCGAACTTCGTCTTCATGAAGGTCCGGATCGTATCCAGGTAGGATTCGACCGAGGTCTCGCTCGGCCTGGCTTTCGATTCCTTGTACCAATCGGCGATCATGGCGTAGGTCGGCACATAGCCGGCACAGGAAATAGGCTTCTTCCAGTCGTCGCCATGGGCCGAGCAAAGCGAATCATAGTCGAGCGCGGGTGAATTGAGGATGACACCCGACAGGACAATTGGATCCTTGCCGGATTTGTCGGGTTCGAACTGGCTCTTGCCCGCATCTTCCATGAGATTTGCAAGTATTGGCGTGCGAACGCCGCTATAGGAAATACCGTAGAGATATTTGGGTGAAAGCTGGCGGGTGTTGAGGTTGACGTAACGCCGGATGAAATCCCGCAAAACCGGCGGATCTTCGTCCAGGCCCCAGAAGTCGGCATTTTTCTTCGGCGCGATTGCCTGTGAGTACCCGGTGCCGACGGGATCGACGAACACGAGATCGGTCTTGTCCAACAATGTCTCGGCATTGCTGATAAATGGAAGCCGGTCGGGCTCCGATGTTTGGTATTGATCGGGGATATCCGGATAGCCTGCCTTCAGGCGCTTCGGGCCCCATGAACCCATCTGCAATGATAGCGATGCTCCGCCCGGGCCGCCATTGAAGAGGAAGGTAACGGGCCGCTTACCTTTGGGCAGTCCGTCCCTGGTATAGGCCATGAAAAATATCGTCGCCTGCGGCTTGTTGGTCTTGAGGTCGTGTGACGTTAGGTGACCCGCAGACGCGGTAAACTGCACCGTTTTGCCACCGATCTTCATGGAAGTGCGCTTGACGGATACCACCTCATCAACTTTATCGAGTGCCAGCGACCCCGTTTCGCTGCCGTCGTAGATGCGGTTGTCGTCGACGACTTTGTCTTTAGGCGCGAGAATCTCGAAAGCCTCGTCCTCGTGGCCGGCATTGGCGAGCATTTCTCCAGCCTCCTTGGAAAGCCCTGCCCCCTTCAAGGTATTGACTGCCTTTGTCAGGTTGCCTTTCTTGAGGTAGTCGTCAGCGGCTTTCTTGGCCGAAGCTGCGTCGAGCTCAGCCTTAGGCATATCAATTTCTTTGCCTTTCGCCTCTTTGACCGCAGATGCATTGGCGGCTTGGGAGACCCCTTCCCCAACGTCTGGGGCAGGGCCGGCGAGCAGCGTCGGCCGTACTTCGGTGAGCGCAACGCCCGCGCCATTTTGGGACAAGGACGAGTTGGAGCCGTCGTAAGCGGTTAACAGGAGAAGCGAGGCAAGTGCATAAAACTGAAATTTCATCGACGCCAAATCTCTGTACTGAATGAATTTATGACATTCAACTCTTTGCAATCAGAAAGATCAGCGTCAATTCTTCTAAAGTTTAATTGGATATTTATCCGTCGATTTATTCAAGTATTTGAGCTGAATACATAATAGCATTCGCCATTAATTCCTACTTTTCAATCTATACTTGTAGAAGTAAACCTGAAACTCGATATCTCTCGAAGGAGTAATTAAGAGCGAAATGGCCACGGGGTGGCCATTTCGCTCTTCCCGACACCGTACTTGAATGCAAATGTGTCACGTAGGAATGACGCAGCAGGCGCGACCGAGGCCGCGCCTTGCCATCCATTTATTGCGTCGATAGTGCCTTGACCGCAGAAGTCCGGGACCGGCATATGGCGGGGCGTCGTAGAACGCGTTCAACATCTCTTTCAGTGGCCTGCGGGCTTCTTCGGACGAGTAGGTCATATGACCGCCTTCAAAGAGCCCTACCGGCATGCGGTCTTTCAGACCTGCCCCCTCAATGTCCAGTTCGGTCTGATAGAACGGCGTCACAATGTCGTAGTAGCCATGGAACACCAGCGTTTTGATCGATGGGTCCTTGACGACGATCGCTTTCAGGTCGGGCAAGCTGGTTGCCTGCTTGCTTGCCGTTGCAGTCCGTTCCCACTTCCAGCCGTCATATGCGGCGTCGGAGGATTTGATATAAGTGGAACTCACATTGTAATTGGTGAAGTTCGGCAGATACGTCTTGATTTCATTCTGGAACGCCACATCCTCGTAGTCGCTCATATTATAGGGCTCTTCGTGAGCCGGAACATCGCCGACGCGCTTGACCCACTTGCCAGGAATGACCATTCGAGCATCGTAATAATTCTTGATAAAATTCTTAAGAAGTACGGTGTCCATGAAGAACACTTCGCCGTTGTTCAGTCCGTGCCGCCAATTGCCCTCCTTGATAGTCGTGATAGCACTCAGGTAGGAGGTCAGGATATCGCCGTCGGGGGTATCGACGAAGGCTGACCATTCCGGCGAGTCGAAATACTCCGTATCCTCGTTCGGGACGCCCTTGTAGTAAAGCTCGTTAGCCGGTGCGAAGCGCTCCACCATGAACTTTCTGATCGTAGACAAGTAGCTTTCGACTGACGTTCCCGCCGGTCGCGCTTTCGATAGCTTGTGCCAATCCGCGATCATGGCATAGGTTGGTACTAACCCCGCACAGGAGAGGGGCTTTTTCCAGTCATCGCCATAGTCGGAACATGTGACATCGTAGGCAAGAACCGGCGAATTTAGGATAACGCCGGAAAGGACGACGGAATCCTTGCCGGATTTGTCCGGCTCGAACTGGCTCTTGCCGGCGTCTTCCATAAGGTTCGCTACGATCGGCGTGCGAATGCCGCCATAGGATTCGCCGTAGACGTATTTCGGCGAAAGCTGACGATTGTTGACGTTGACATAGCGCCGGATGAAATCGCGGATGACAGGTGGATCCTGGTCGACGCCCCAAAAATCGGAATTAGTGTGCGGCGCGATCGCTTGGGAGTAGCCGGCGCCCGGAGGATCGATGAAGACGAGATCCGACTTGTCGAGAAGCGTTTCGACGTTGGGAACCAGAGGAAAGTGCTGCGGCTGTACGGTCTTGTATTCCTCCGGAACGACCGGCGCGCCCGTCTTGAGGCGCCGGGGCGCCCACGATCCGAGGTGAAGCCAGATCGAAGCCGAGCCCGGGCCGCCGTTCCAGAAGAAGGTGACGGGACGCTTCTCCTTCGGCAGGCCGTCGCGTGTATACGCGGTATAGAATAGCGCGGCCTGTGGTTCCTTGGTCTTCAGATCATAGGCGATTAGGTGACCAGCGGATGCTGTGTAGGGGACAGACTTGCCGTTGACATCAACGACATCGCGCTTCGCCGAGGCGACTTCGACAGCATCCTTGAGCGCAAGCGATCCGGTTGCACTGCCATCATATTGATAAGTGTCGTCGACAACCTTGTCCTTGGGCGCAAGGAGATCGAACGCTTCCTCTTCCTTGCCCGCATTGGCAAGCAATTCACCGGCATCCTTGGCGAGCCCCGCTGCTTTCAGCGTACTGACAGCCTTTGTCAGTGCGGCTTCCTTGGTTTCTTTGGCCTCTACAGTCGCAGCATCGAGAAGCAGCTTGGCATTCGTTTCGGCTTTGTCCAACGTTGCCTTTGCGTCAAGTGTCGCCTGATCTTTCAGTTGCACGGCCTTTTTGTCCGCGGCGTCGGTGAGTGCTTTTGCATCCGCGGCAGCCTTGTCTGTAACCGCCTTGGCCTCGCTCTCCGCCTTGTCCTTCACTGCCTTTGCAGCTGAGGCAGCGGCCTCTGCCGACGCTGTGGCATCTTTCGAGGCCTTGTCGGCAAGGGCGGCCGCGTCCTTCGCAGCCTGATCCGTGATTTGTTTTGCTTGCTTTTCGGCAGTGTCGGTGAGGGCTTTGGCTTCCTTCGCGGCAATGTCCTTTGTCGCGATGGCGTCCAGCTTTGCTTTTTCGGTGAGTTCCGTTGCCTTGACTTCGACTGCCTTCTTTGCAGCGTCGGCTGCATCGGTGAGCGCCTTTGCGTCTGCGGCAGCCTTGTCTGTAACGACCTTGGCCTCACTCTCCGCCTTATCCTTCAATGCCTTTACGGCTGCGGCAGCAGCCTCTGCCGACGCAGTGGAATCTTTCGAGGCCTTGTCGGCAAGGGCGGCCGCATCCTTTGCGGCCTGATCCGCAATTTGCTTTGCTTGCTTGTCAGCGGTGTCGGTGAGTGCCTTGGCGTCAATGGTTGCCTGGTCTTTGAGGGCCTTGCCTTCTTTCGCGGCAATGTCCTTTGTCGCGATGGCGTCCAGCTTTGCTTTTTCGGTTAGTTCCGTTGCCTTCGCTTCCGCTGCCTTTTTTGCATTTTCGGCATCGATGGAAGCCTTCGAAATGACAGCGCCCGCATCCGTAGCGGCACGATCGAGCAGCTTCTTCGCCTCACCCTCGGTGTTGGCCTGTAATTCCTTGGCCTTTTTCTCCGCCTCATCCAGAATGTTCTTGGCAGTGAGCGAAGCAGCGTTATTGGCGTCTTTGCTTGCCTGTTCGCGAAGTATTACGATTTCGGCGTTGGCTTGTTGTCGCATCGCCGTCGCATCCGCTTCGGCCTTTGCGGTGATTGCCGAAGCATCGGCTACCGCCTTTGCCTGCGTGTCAGTAAAAGTCCCGGCCGTTTCGTTTCCCGTGGACGATGAGTTGGAGCCGTCGCACGCTGCAAGAAAAAGCAGCGCCGCAAGCGATGAATACCGCAAATTCATTTTGGGCTAAATCCTTGAATTTATGACAATAATACGAACGTCCACGGCGACGCCTCCGATCTGAAGATCAGAAGTCGTGGTGCGGAAAAAAAATATTCAAATACGCGATGGGGAGTGACAGTTACAGGCAGCAGTGAAAGTCATGGAGTTCAATCCCGAGCCAAGTTGAGGGTTGTAAAACTTGATTCATGTCAAGGAGAGAGGTCGGCGTCAATTCGCCTAAAGTTTAACCGGATAAAGAATTGGGCCGTTTATTTAGTCATTGTTTTCAATAAGATATCGATGGTTGCATGGACATGCGCCTCCGTCAACCTTAGCGTGTAGACCCGTTTCATGCATCTGCGCCTGCCACTGACTCGTTCTAAACCAGCCCGGCCTTGATTCCGTCCATGCTGTCCCGGACTGCCTCGGCAGGATTCTCGAGTTGCTGAACTTCCTCGGCAAAAGGCTCGAAGGAAAAGGCGCCGTCATACCCCTGATCGATGAGCGCGCGCATCTGCTCGATATTGCCGAGCCGGTCCTTGTCGTCGACCAGCACCCGATGCGGATCGCGCATGGCGCTGACCGTGACGTCCGGATCGGTCACCCCGGAAATATGGACGAGGCCGGTCATCGCCGGGAAAAGTTCCGGCTCGCCGGCAAGATGATGGTGGAACGTGTCATGCACGAGCTTGAACCGCTCCTCCCCGCCGACCGCCTGAATTGCCTCGACGGCCTCACGCTTCGAGCGCAGGGAGCAAACCTCGAAGCCGAGCGGCTCGACATAGCCGATCAGGCCACGCTGTTCGAGAATGGGCTTTAGCCCCTTCAGCGCAGAGCGAAGGTTTGCCTGGCGCTCACCATCCCTTTGCCCGGTGCCGTCATTGACGGGAACGAGCACCAGTGCCTTGGCGCCGACGTCCCTTGCATAGTCCGCAAGTTCTACTGCCTCTTTCTCGCGCTCCGGTGTCCAGTCGTTGAAGCGCTGCAGCGCGTTGATTGTTGCGATTCTCACGCCCACCTCGTCGGCCAATGCCTTCACTTCGCTCGCGTCCGTGCCGTCCATGATGGCGTTGCCGCCAAGATCATTGCGGATCTCGACATCCTTGAGGCCAAGCGACTTTGCCAGTTCAAAGAATTTGCGCGGCGAAAGCCCGGGAGCGACCATATGATTAAGAGCAAAAACTGGATGCGAAATTGTGTCGGTCATGTGATTTCCTCCCGAAGATCCCAACGTCGCGCAAGGACGTTGCCGTTGGGCGTGAACATCTGTCGTGATCGCCTCGTCGTCAATCACCATGATGAGCGAAAAACTATCATTCCTGATAGATTCGGTGGTGACGAGACGTCAGATATTCTCCGGCAGGTAGATGTCGAAGGGCAGGAAGGTCTGGCCCGGTGCATTGGCCGCGCCCCGCTCGATCGCATGGCCCATGAGGTCGACGAGTTCGCGGCAAAGCCGCTGCAGCGGCGTGGAAATCGCCATTGTAACGATGTTGTCGGCAAGCGCGGCGCGCGATTCCGGCGTGATCTCATTGACGATCATCACCGGCGGCGGTTTGATGCCCGTTTCCCGCAGCGCGGCGATTGCCCCCTCCATGCCGCCACCCGCCACATAGCAGCCCGCAAGGTCGGGATGGCGGCGCATCAGGTCGAGCATGGCCTCATGGGTGATCTGCCGGGTTTCAAGGTTTACCATCGTATCGAGAACGGTGAACTCCTGCGCCTCTTCGCGGAAAAATGCCCGAAAGCCGATCTCGCGCAGTTCGTGACCGTGATAGCGATGGCTTCCAACGAAGATGACGACCTTTCCGGGCTTGCGCGCCGCCTTGGCAATCATCCACGCCGCAGTGCGCCCGACCTTGCGATTGTTGACGCCGATATAGCCTTCGCGCACCCCGGCGGCGAAATCGGACAGCAGTGAGAAGACCGGAATATCCTTCTGCTTCAATTCCTCGACGGCAGCGGTGATGGCCGGATGATCCGGCGCAACCAGGCCGACCGCCCGGCACCGGCCGGCAAGCGGCCTCAGCTTGGCGACGATATCTTCGGGCGATTGCGAAGCGCAGAATTCAACCTGGGCAATGCCGCGAAAATGCACGGCTTGCGCAACGGCGTTTTCGATCTCGCGTGCAAAGCTTTGATAGAATTGATGACCCGGCTTGCTGAGCAGGAATCCAACCTTGTATTCCGGGAGTTCCTGACGCATGCGCTGGCGAATAAGACCCGCGGCGTGATAGCCGATCGTGTTGGCCGCCTCATAAACGCGCCGCGCCGTCTCTTCACGCACCGGCAGCCGGTTGTTGAGCACCCTGTCGACCGTGGCAACGCTGACACCAGATTCCCGTGCAAGATCAGCAATAGTCGGTCGGTTCGCCAATGTCTTCTTCGCCTGATAGATTCTATCATCGTTTCCTACCATGGCATGAGGGTAAATGATAGAATTTCCTCATCCTCGATTGAGGCGCGGCAGCCATACTCATAATATCCCGGCGACACGCAATTCCATTGCATCGATCTGGGAGGTCACGCAATGAACACAGCCAGCTCGGCGGCGCCGACAAAAAGGGATTACAGCCTCATCGGCCGGGATTCCCGCCTCGCCGTGGAATCCGGTCTCGCCGCTGCCGAGTGGTATCATACTGACATTCCGCGCAAGCAGATGAAGGAACTGATGAAACGCAGCGATGGCCCCGCAATTCGCGATACGATCATCTGGCTCGGGAGCATGACCATCCTTGCCGGTCTCGGCATCTACTTCTGGGGCAGTTGGCTATGCGTGCCCTTCTTCCTCGCCTACGGCGTGCTCTACGGCTCCGCATCTGACAGCCGCTGGCACGAATGCGGACATGGCACTGCATTCAAGACGCGCTGGATGAACGACGCGGTCTATGAAATCGCCTGTTTCATGATCATGCGCAACCCGATCACCTGGCGCTGGAGCCACACGCGCCATCACACGGACACCGTCATTGTCGGCCGTGATCCGGAGATCGCGGTCATGCGCCCGCCCGACCTCTTGCGCCTCGTCCTCAACTTCTTCGGCATTCTCGATGCCTGGCACGCGATGACCGATCTTGTCCGCAATGCGTCCGGCATTGTCAACGCCGAGGAAAAGACCTTCATTCCCGAACAGGAACAGCCCAAGGTCATCCTTGTCGCGCGGATCTGGGCGGCGATCTATCTCGCAACCATTGCGCTTTCCATCTATATGGGCTCGATCCTGCCGCTGATGGTCATCGGCCTGCCTCGCCTTTATGGCGCCTGGCATCATGTCATGACCGGGCTTCTGCAGCATGGCGGCCTTGCCGACAATGTCATCGACCACAGGCTGAACAGCCGCACGGTTTACATGAATCCGGTCAGCCGCTTCATCTACTGGAACATGAATTATCACGTCGAGCACCACATGTTCCCGATGGTGCCCTACCATGCGCTGCCGCAGCTCCACGCCATGACCAGGCACGACCTGCCCGCGCCGAACCCATCCATTCTCAGCGGCTACCGCGAGATGATCCCCGCCTTCATTCGCCAATTGCGCAACGAGGACTATTTCCTGAAGCGTGAACTGCCGGCAACGGCAAAGCCCTACCGCGAGGCGTTTCACAACGAAGCTTTGGCATCCGCGGCGGAATAGTCGGGTCTGTATCCAGGACAACATTCGGGAGGAATGAATATGAGCAATTGGGTTGAGGCCTGCACCTCCGAGGATATCGACGAGGAGGACGTCATGCGCTTTGATCACGACGGGCGCACCTTCGCGATCTATCGCAGCCCCGAGGACGAGTTCTTCGCCACCGACGGCTTGTGCACGCATGAGCATATCCACCTTGCCGACGGCCTGGTCATGGATGAGATTATCGAATGCCCGAAACACAACGGCCGCTTCAACTACAAGACCGGCCAGGCCAAGGGCGCGCCGGTCTGCGTCAATCTCAGGACATATCCGGTCAAGGTCGAGTCCGGCAAAGTCCTCATTCAGCTCGGGTGACAGTCATGGAACATGGCATGGTCATCATCGGCGCCGGCGAATGCGGGGTGCGCGCGGCATTTGCCCTGCGTGAAAACGGCTATGGCGGGACGATCGCGTTAATCGGCACCGAACCGCACCTCCCCTATGAACGCCCGCCACTTTCGAAAGAGGCGATGGTCTCCGACGATCATCCCTTGCCGAGAACCATCGCCAGTATCGAACAATTCGCTGAGCAGCGGATCGACTTCATTGGCAATTCAACGGCTGCGTCTATCGACCGGGCCGCAAAGTCGGTCGTCCTTCACAACGGCCGAAAAATTGCATACGAGCGGCTGCTGATTGCCACAGGCGCTCTGCCGCGCGCCCTGCCGCTTGCTGCAGGCAGCAAACATTGCGTCACCTTGCGCAGCTATGACGACGCGCTGCGCATCCGTGCGCGCTTCGGTCCGGCGGCACGCATTGCTATCATCGGTGGTGGGTTCATCGGCCTCGAACTTGCCGCAAGCGCACGCAAGCGCGGCGCGGCGGTGACGGTCATCGAGGCGCAGCCGCGTATCCTGATGCGGGGCGTGCCGCAAGAGATCGCCGAGGTCATCGCCGCCCGCCATCGCCATGAAGGCGTCAGTCTGCGCTGCGGAACAGGGATCGCATCGATCAACGACACGGACGACAGCGTCAACATCACCCTTGCTGACGGCATGGAAATTGCCGCCGATCTTGCGGTGATCGGGATTGGCGCTGTCCCTGTCACGGATCTGGCTGAAGCGGCCGGTCTCGAAACCGCCAATGGCATCATCGTAAATGATTGGCTGCAGACGAGCGACCCTGACATATTTGCTGCCGGGGATTGCTGCGCCTTTCCACTCGCGATCTATGGCGGACGACGCGTCCGCCTGGAGGCCTGGCGCAATGCGCAGGAACAAGGTTCCCTCGCCGCGCGCAACATGCTCGGCGGCCGGGAGCCACACGAATCCGTACCGTGGTTCTGGTCCGATCAATACGAACTCGGCCTGCAGGTCGCGGGACTTGCCGACGAAGCGACGGAGACGATCCGCCGTGACCTTGGCGACGATGCCTTCATCCTCTTTCATCTTGCCGCCGATGGCCGGCTTGTCGCGGCAAGCGGCATCGGACCCGGCAATGCTGTCGCCAAAGATATTCGCCTCGCCGAGATGTTGATCCAACGCAGCGCGCGACCGGTTCCAGCGCAGCTTCAATCGAGCCATGTCAAACTCAAATCGCTGCTCGCGGCCTAAGGCGGATAACCATGCGAAACCTGCGCCCCACCGTCGCGGACATTCTTGCACTTAAGGGCCGCCGCCAGCTAACCATGCTGCGGGTCGAAACGCTGGAGGAAGCCGAGGCCGCCGAACGCGCCCGCGTCGACATGCTTTCCATACCGCCGGCGTTGCTTACGCCGGAATTTCGCGACGCGGCGCCCTCTGCCTTTACCGTGCCGGGGCTCGAATACGGCGATTTCGTCACCGCCGAGGATTACCTGCGGGGTGCGTTCACGGCACGCAAGGCGGGCGCTGACGCTGTCTATTGCGCCGCAAGTCTTGCCACGGTGCGCCGGCTTCGCGACGAGGGAATCCCCGTATGCGGACATGTGGGCCTCATCCCGTCCAAGGCGACCTGGACGGGCGGATTCAGGGCGGTAGGGAAGACTGCGACGAGCGCGCTCGAAATCTGGCGGCAGACCAGGGCGCTTGAAGAGGCAGGCGCCTTCGCCGCCGAGATAGAGGTCGTGCCGGTTGACGTCGCCTCCGCCATCAGCGAGCGAACATCGCTTTTCATGATCTCGATGGGCGCGGGCGCGGGCTGCGATGCGCAGTATCTTTTCGCGGCCGACGTGCTCGGTTCAAATCGCGGCCATTATCCGCGCCACGCCAAGGTCTATCGCAACTTCACGGCTGAACTCGACCGCCTGCAGCAGGAAAGGATCGCGGCCTTTTCCGAGTTCGTCGCCGACGTGAGTGCCAGGACATATCCGGGACCAGAACATGTCGTCGGCATGCCGCGCGAAGAACTGGACCGGTTCTTGCGCGAACTGCCCTCTCTCTGATCTACGGTCGCCGTTTGCCTTAAGCCTCGACTTCGACATTGCCGAGCGGCTTGGAGCAGCAGGCGAGGATATAGCCCTCGTCGATTTCCTCATCGAGGATGCCGCCATTGTGGTCCATGTCGACGTTGCCGGCGAGCTTCATAACTTTGCACGTGCCGCAAAGACCCGACTCGCAGGCGGCGGCAATGCGGATGCCAGCACCGCGCGCCGCCTTGAGGATCGTTTCTCCGGCCGCGCATGGCACCTCCATGCTCGACATCGAGAACGTCACCGTCGCGCTCGCGGCCGGCTCCGTGGAGATCCCGTCGAGCATCGGCAGGACAGGCTCGGGCGCCGGGCCGAAGCTTTCCTGATGGTAGTGGGCCATGTCGAATCCGGACGCTTCGAGCATATTGCGCACATCACGCATGAAGCTTTCCGGACCGCAGCAGAAAATGGTCCTGTCCTTGAAGTCCGGGGCGAGCAGCGGCAGCTTCGGCGTTTCGAGCCTGCCGCGTATGCCGGTCCAGACCTGCCCCATCTCGTGCTCCTTGATGAGGAAGGTCAATTTCAGGTTCGGCATGCAACTCGTCAGATATTCGAGTTCCTTGCGGAAAATGATATCGCTCGGACGCCGCGCGCAGGTAACGAAATTGATATCGCTCTGCGGCGCGCAATCATGCATCCAGCGCGTCATCGACATCATGGGCGTGATGCCTGAGCCGGCTGATATGAAAAGATACTTGCTGCCGGGATGCTTGCGCATCGAAAAGTCGCCGAGCGGGCCAAAGGCCTTGAGGCGCACGCCCGGCATGAGATGATCGAGCATCCAGCGCGTGCCGATGCTATCTTCCTGCGCCTTGACCGTCACGGCGACGGTGAAGGGTCGGGAGGGGCTCGATGACAATGTAAAGGTGCGCAAAACCGCTTCCGGTTGCACGGGCAGCTCGAAGGTCATGAACTGGCCAGGCTCATAACGAAACCAGTTATGATTATCCGAGCGGAAGGTGAAGGTCTTCACATTGGGCGCTTCCTCGACGACCGAAAGACATTCGAGATGCAGCCGGTCGTTCCACGGCTGCATCTGGTCGAGGTGCGGATAATTCTGGGAAACGCCAATGTTCATTCAAGCAACCCTGCTGAGTTTCGTATCGCCGGAAAGCCGCGCTTCCATGGCATTGCTATACCATTCCAGGAATTGAAGGACGCCGCCTTCATGCTCGACCGAATAGGGACCGGGTTCATAGGCCGGCGAGCGAATGCCGAACGCGTTTTCTTCGACGATGCGACGGTCCTGATCGTTGGTTTCCAGCCAGACATGCGTCAGCTCTTCGAGATTATAATCGACGCCCTCAACCGCATCCTTATGAACTAGCCACTTGGTCGTGACTTGCGTCTCGTTCGGACCGAGTGGCAAGACACGGAAAGAGATCGCATGGTCGCCAAGGATGTGATTCCAGGTCGTTGGATAATGGTAGAGGAGCAGTGAACCTATGCTCCTGGCGTTGACGTCGTCGCTGAGCTGACGGCCGACGGCGCGCTTGCCCGATAGAGTATAGCTCTCGGCATTGTTGATGAGCGGAACACGGGTCGCCCGATACTGCCCATCTTCAGCGATGCGGAATACGCTTGGCAAACCAGCCGCCTCGCACTTGTCCCAGTGCGATACCATTTCCGGATCTTCCTTCGAACCCTGAATTCCGGTGGCGCTCGGCGCTTCAGGGAAGGTCTTGCAAAGCTCAGGATGGTTGCCGGCGCAATGGTAGCACTCGCGGTTATTCTCCCAGACGAGCTTCCAGTTGCCTTTCTCGACGATCGAACTCTGGAAGGCGACCTTGGTTTCCGTCAGCCGGTGTGGCGCAAGGTACGGCTCGAGCAGGGTTCGTGTCGGGGTGAAATCGGGCGCGATCTGCGCCAGGCAGATGAAGATGTAGCCGCCGACGCTCTCGCAATGCACCGTTTTCAGACTGAACTGGCTCGCGTCGAAATCGTCACCCATCTGGCGGGCAAAAAGTAGACGTCCGTCGAGCTCATACGTCCACTGGTGATAGGGGCAGACGAGTTTTGCCGAGCTCCCCTTCTCACCCGCGCAGATGCGCGAACCGCGATGGCGGCAGGAATTGTGGAAGGCGCGAATCTGTCCCTGGCGGTCGCGAACGATGACGACGGGGTAGTCGCCGACCTGTACCGTGAAATAATTGCCGGGTTTGGCGACTTCGCAATCATGGCCGATGAACAGCCAGTCGCGATAATAAATCGTCTCCATGTCGAGACGGTAGTAGTCTGGGTCCGAGTAGAAAGCCTGTTCCAGTCCGTAGCCCGGTTTCCGGTTTCCGAGATTCCGGAGAAGTTCATTGCGAATGTCCATGTCGCGTCCTCGCCTTAAGCCTGCAAAGAACTGACTGGTGGTGACGGAGAAGAACGTCCGTGCAGCCAACGTTTGTCGGCCGCACAAAGCCATGCTCCTTGATCGCCCACCGCGATCAGTCGGTTTTCCCTCAAGGCTGGTTTCCGGGCTCTGGAGTTGCCTTTTCAGACTTCACGGCGCCTTCCCGGGGTGCACTCCCAGTGGCTGTTTTGCCGCGTTTTACTCCACTACCGTTGCGGGGGCAGCGCCGGGTTTTAACCGGCTTCCCAATTCTCCGCCTTCCCTAGAAAGCGGCACCTCAAGTGATTACGATAAAAGCATCGGGCTTTGGAAAAGGATAGGTGCGGAAACGACATCCCATTTACGAACGGCGACACGCGGCATTGCGGTCAAATGGTGCGCCGCACCCTTGACCCCGGGCGCTGTCGATTTGTGGCACTGACGCTGATCATACCATTGGGCGATGCAGATATTGCCTGATCGATTCCGGCTTCATCTCTATCGAGAATCCCGGCATCGAAGGGGGCATATAGGCGGCATTGCGAATATCGCAGGGATCGACGAAATGCTCGTGCAGATGATCGACATATTCGATCACCCGCCCCTCCTTGGTGCCCGACACCGCGATGTAGTCGATCATCGACAAATGCTGCACATATTCGCAGAGGCCAACCCCACCCGCATGCGGCCAGACCGGCAGATTGTATTTCGCCGCGATCAGCAGCACCGCCAGCACCTCGTTGAGCCCGCCCATGCGGCAGGAATCGATCTGGACCACATCGATCGCACCTTCAGCGATGAACTGCTTGAACATGATCCGGTTCTGGCACATCTCGCCGGTCGCCACCTTGACCGGCTTGATCGCCTCGCGAATCTTGCGATGCCCGGCGACATCATCCGGGCTCGTCGGTTCCTCGATGAAGAACGGCTTGACGAAGGCAAGCTTCTTCACCCAGTCGATGGCCTCGTTGACCTCCCAGACCTGGTTGGCATCGATCATCAGGATACGGTCTGGCCCGATCACCTCGCGGGCGATCGTCAGCCGGCGGATGTCATCCTCGAGATCGCGCCCGACCTTCATCTTGACGTGGTTGAAGCCGGCATCGACGGCCTCCTGGCAAAGCCGGCGCAGCTTTTCGTCGGAATAGCCTAGCCAACCGGCGGAGGTCGTATAGCAAGGATAGCCTTCGGCCTTGAGGGCAGCGATGCGTTCCGCCTTACCGGCATCGGCTTTCCGCAGAATGTCGAGTGCCTCGTCGCGAGTCAGAACATCGGTCAGGTAGCGGAAATCGACAATGTTGACGATTTCCTCCGGCGTCATCTCGCCGACCAGCTGCCAGACTGGTTTGCCGGCTTCCTTGGCCAGCAAGTCCCAGACGGCGTTGACGACGGCGCCGGTGGCAAGATGCATGGCGCCCTTGTCCGGCCCGATCCAGCGCAATTGGCTGTCGCCAGTGATGAAATGCCAAAAGCGTCCCGGATTTTCCTTCACCCAGTCGAGTTCAAGTCCGATGACCAGATGCTTCATCGCTTCGATGGCGAGGCAGCAAATCTCGTTGCCACGCCCGATGGTGAATGTGAGGCCGTGCCCGGCAAGACCACCCTTATCCGTATCAAGAACGACATAGGCCGCCGAATAATCCGGATCCGGGTTCATCGCGTCGGAACCGTCAAGCCCCTGCGACGTAGGGAAACGGATGTCGAAAACCCGAAGATCGGTGATGCGGGTCATGTCTTGCTCCTGAAATTGCCCAGTAATCTCGTTTTCAATTTTAGTTTGTCGCAAATGATCAGGTGTCGGCGCGCGCCACCTGCTTCTGGTTGCCAAGGCCTTCAATTCCAAGCTCGATGACATCGCTCGCCTTCAGATAGCGCGGCGGCTTCATGCCCATCCCGACGCCGGGCGGCGTGCCGGTTGAAATGATGTCGCCGGGCTGCAGGCTCATGAACTGGCTGAGATAGGAGACGAGGAAGGCAACGCCGTAAACCATGGTCTTTGTCGAGCCGTTCTGCATCGTCTCGCCATTGACGGTGAGCCACATTTTGAGGTTTTGCGGGTCGGCGATCTCTTCCTTCGTTACCAGCCACGGACCGGTCGGCCCGAACGTGTCGCAGCTCTTGCCCTTGGTCCATTGCCCGGCACGCTCGATCTGGAACGCGCGCTCGCTGACGTCATGGACGGTGCAGTAGCCGGCGACGTAGTCGAGCGCGTCGGCTTCGCTGACATATTTTGCGGTACGGCCGATGACGACGCCGAGTTCCACTTCCCAGTCGGTCTTTTCCGAACCGCGCGGTATGAGCAGGTCGTCATTCGGCCCGACAATGGCGGAGGTCGCCTTCATGAAGATCACGGGTTCCGGTGGCACGGCCATCCCGGATTCTGCTGCATGGTCGGCATAGTTGAGGCCGATGCAGATGAACTTTCCGGTGCCGGCAATGCAGGGACCAAGGCGCGGGGCGCCCTCGACGAGCGGAAGGCCATCCATATCGAGATCGGCCAGCTTTGCCAGCGCTGCTGGATCGAGTACGGCGCCCGAAAGGTCGCTGACTTTCCCCGAGAGATCGCGAATCTGGCCCTTAGTGTCGAGTATGCCGGGCTTTTCCTGCCCGGGGGCGCCATAGCGTAGAAATTTCATCGTTTATTCCTTTGGTTAGACGGTCCAGCCGCCATCGATATTGTAGGCTTGGCCGGTCGTGTAGGTCGCGCCGGCAAGATAGACGGCAAGATCGGCAATCTCTTCCGGCAAGCCGAGGCGTCCCATGGGCTGGCGGGCGATGAATGCCGCACGCGTCGTCTCATAGTCGCCCCCGGCGCGCATGCGCTGCTCCAGCGACGGGCTTTCGACCGTGCCCGGGCAAATCGCGTTGCAGCGAATACCTTGCGTGATGTAGTCGGCGGCCACCGCCTTGGTCAGACCGAGCACCGCGGCCTTGGTCACGCCGTAGGCGAAGCGGTTCGGCACGCCTTTCACGCTGCTTGCAACGGAAGACATGTTGACGATCGCGCCATCCTTTCGCTCGATCATTCCGGGCAGCACCGCCCTGATCGTACGGATCATCGCGCGAACGTTGAGGTCGAGGGCAAAGTCGAGATCGGCATCCGGCATTTCGAGGATCGAGCCGCCGTGCACGAAACCGGCGCAATTGAACAAGATGTCGATCGCCCCGATCTCGCCGATCACCCTGTTGACCTCGTCGGTTTTCAGCACATCGAGCTCGCGCGGATGGATACTGTCTTCCTTGGGCAAGGCATCGAGAAGTTGCTCGTTGATATCCGTCGCATGGACGATTGCGCCTTCGCGGGCGAATGCGAGCACGGATGCCCGCCCGATGCCCTGCCCTGCCGCCGTGATGAGAACGCGCTTGCCCGCAAGCTTGCCTGTCATTTCAAACCTCCATTTCGACACGTATCGTGCCTGTCATGCACCCGATGCCCTGCGCTCGGCAATCAGGATGTGATCTGCGGCGAGAACCACCTCGTCGCGCTGGTTCAGAACTTCGCAGCGCTCGACCACGCGACCGCTGCCGGTGCGCTTCGGATCATCTTCCTTGACGCTGATGGTCACGCGGGTCCGGATCGTATCGCCGATGAACACCGGGCGCACAAAGCGCAGCCGGTCGTAGCCATAGGAAAAAGCCACGGGATTGATCAGGCTCGCCGTGAGCCCGACGCCGATCGAAAAGATCATCGTGCCGTGCGCCACGCGCTGGCCGAACGGCGTCGTCTTGGCAAATTCCGCGTCCATGTGGTGCGGGAAGAAATCGCCGGTATGGCCCGCATGCACCACGAAATCGGTCTCGGTGATCGTCCTCCCGGAGGTGACGCGTACATGGCCAAGTTCATAGTCCTCGAAATAGATTGCCTGTTCGGCCATTCACGCCTCCGCCAGTTTCGCCAGCGGCGTTGCCGGCATTGCGCTCGATTCATAAGCCGCCTCGACCAGCGCCATCGTCTGCCAGCCATCTTCGACCGAACTGACCAAGGTCTCGTCTTCTCCACTCGCGAAACGCTGCAGATTGGCCATGCGCCCAACGAAGGCATCCGGGAACCAGGCGCCCTTCAGGGGAACGTCGATCCAGTCCGAGCCGCCCTTCGGGTAGATCATCAGCACGTCCGGCTCGCCGCGCGGATAGTCGAGATTGACCCCGAGCTTCACATAGGCAGCGCCTTCAGTGCCGCAGATACGGAACTCGCAGGCCTGGAATTTGCGGCCGAATTTGTGGTCATGGTTGATGGAGAGCGCACAGCGCACGGTATCGCCGTAATCAAGAATGGCGCTCGTCCGCGTCTGCGCGACCTTGTGGTTCGGATGCCCCAGCGTCTTGGCATGAACGCCCAGCGGATTGCCGAGAATCTGGCGGATGAGATCGATATAATGGATCGAATGCATGGCGATTTCGACTCGGGGCAGGCCAGCGAGGAACGGCCAGAGCGACCACGGCGTGTCAAGCGCCAGCCAGGCATCGAAATCGATGACGTCGCCAAGCCAACCTTGCGCAATCGCATCTTTCAGGGCGAGCATCATCGGCGCAAAGCGCAGCTGGAAGTTGACGGCGGCCGTGATATTGCGCTCGCGGCAAATCTCCACGATTTCGGAGGCTTCTCCAAGATCGCTCCCCATAGGCTTCTGGATCAGCGCGAACGATCCCTGCGGCAGCGCCCGCAACACATCCGCATGGCGCGAAGGCGGCGTCGCCAGATCGAAGATCGCATCCTCCACCGCAGCGGCTTCCGCCAGCGACGCGTAGGCGGTCACGCCCCACTGATCGGCAAGCTTGCGCGCCTTGTCGAGGTCGGGATCAAACAGCCCGGCAATCGGAAAGCCGCCCTTCCGATAGGCGGGGTAGTGCGCATCGCCGACGATGCTGCCGGCGCCGAAGGTCACGATGGGCCTTGGCTTTTCGGGCAATGGCCAATTCTGCTGCAGGGCCGTAGGGTCAAAACGCATCACTATTCCTCATCAGTCGAGATGGAACACTTCTTCCATCGTCGCCCACCACTCGCCTTCGGCCCTGGTTTCAAGCGGAATCTGGCATGGCATGCACTCGGCCCACCATTCCTGGTTCCTCGGGTCCGCTGCCATCTTCGCCATATCGGCGGCAAAATCCGTCCCGTGATATTCGAAGGTACCGAACAGGACGTTTTCCGGCTCGCGTAGAAAGATTGTGTAGCTGCGGATATTGCAGCTCGAAATAAGCGCGAGAATCTCCGGCCAGACAGCAGCATGCAGGCGCTTGTATTCGGCGACCTTATCCGGGTTGAGCCCGATTATCATGCCCATGCGCTGCATCGTCAGACCCTTATCTCGGTGGTGAATTCGTCGACGCTCCGGCCTTTGACCGCATCCCAGTCCCAATCGATGCCGATACCGGGTTCGGACGGCGCCACAGCATGGCCGTTCTCGATCCGCATCTGCGTATGGGTGAGATCGTCGAGCTGCGGGATGTATTCGACATATTTGCCATTCTGGACGGCGCAGGTAAGGCTCACATGCAGTTCCATGAGGAAGTGCGGGCAGACCGGCATGTCGAAGGCTTCCGCCGTGTGCGCGACCTTCAGCCATGGCGTGATACCGCCGATACGACCGACATCGACCTGCACGATCGAGCAGGCACGCTTCTGCATATATTCGCGGAAGTGGCGTATCGAATAGAGCGATTCGCCGACCGCGACCGGGATTGCCGTGGCGGATGAAAGGCGCACATGCCCATCGATGTCATCCGCCGGCAGCGGCTCTTCCAGCCAGGCAAGATCGACATCGCGCAGCACATGCGAACGACGAATGGCCTCGTCGAGGGTAAAGCCCTGGTTGGCATCCGTCATGATTTCGAAGCCGGAACCGACAGCATCGCGCACGGCGGAAAGCCGGTCGAGATCCTCCGAGCCATGCGGCCGGCCAATCTTGACCTTGGCGCCGCGGAACCCCTTGGCCTGCGCCTGCAGCGCATCGTCAACCAGCGCCTGCTTTTCAATGTGCAGCCAACCACCCTCGGTTGTATAGAGGGGACAGCGATCCTTGGTGCCGCCTGCAAGTTTCCATAGTGGCAGGCCCTGCTTCTTCGCCCGCAAATCCCAGAGCGCCGTATCGACGGCGGCCAGCGCTATCGCCGTGATTGCACCAATGGTCGTCGCGTGCGTTGCGAATTCGAGATCACGCCAGATGGCTTCGATCTGGTCGGCATCCTTGCCGAGTATGCGCGGAACAAGGTGATCGGAAAGGAGCCGCATGACCGAGGAGCCGCCTGTGCCGATCGTGTAGCTGTAGCCGGTGCCGGTTGCGCCATCGCTGTCGGTAATGGTGACAATAGGTGTTTCCTGGCTGACGAAACTCTGGATAGCGTCAGTCCGCAGGACCTTCGGCGGCAGATCCACCATACGCAGTTCGACGCGTTCAATCTTTGCCATCGTATCAGCTCCGCAAGGTTTTGCCGGTTTCGGGCGAGAAGAGATGCGCCTGCGACAGGTCGAAACTGAACTTTACCACCTCGCCGCCGGCAATGGCGCGCGGATTGAGCATGCGCGAAACCCATTCGCGCTCTGCCATGGTGACAAAGAGCAGCGTTTCATTGCCGAGCGGCTCGGTGATCGACACCGGCAGCTCCAGTTCGTGAACATCGGTGGCTTCACCGGAATTGAGGCCGTGCCCGGTCGGGTAGATATCATCAGGACGCAAGCCGAAAATCACCTTGTCGCCGGCCGCGACCTTGTTGCGGAATTCGGCCGGCAGCGGCAGGCTCTGGCCGCCCTCGAAAATGAGCTTTCCGTCCGCGACGCTGGCCTCGTTGAGGTTCATCGGCGGCGAACCGATGAAGCCGGCGACAAAGCGCGTGGCCGGACGCTTGAACACCTCGTCTGGCGTTCCGACCTGTTCGATATAGCCGTCGCGCATGATGACGATGCGATCCGAAAGCGTCATCGCCTCGACCTGATCGTGCGTCACATAGATCATGGTGGATTGCACCTTGTTGTGCAGGCGCTTGATCTCCGTTCGCACCTGCGTGCGCAGCTTCGCATCGAGATTCGACAGCGGTTCGTCGAAGAGGAAGACGTCGGGCTGGCGCACGATGGCCCGCCCCATCGCGACACGCTGGCGCTGGCCGCCGGAAAGCTGCGACGGCCGACGGTCCATATATTTGCCGAGATCGAGAATCTGTGCCGCTTCGTTGACGCGGGCGTCGATCTCGCTCTGCGCAACTTTGCCGATCTTCAGCGAAAAGCCCATATTCTCCCGCACTGTCATATGCGGGTAGAGCGCGTAGGATTGGAACACCATCGAGATATTGCGGGCGCGCGGCGGCAGATCGTTGACGGGCTTGCCGCCGATCTCGATCACGCCGTCGCTGATATCCTCGAGCCCGGCGATCATCCGCAGCGTCGTCGACTTGCCGCAGCCGGAAGGTCCGACCAGCGCGATGAACTCGCGATCCTTGACCTCAAGATCGATGCCATGCACGACGTCGACATTGCCGTAACGCTTGACCAGCTTTTTGAGTGTGACGGGAGCCATGCGAACTAACCTTTCACCGCGCCGAACGTCAGTCCGGACACGAGATGCTTTTGAATGATGAACGTCAGGGTGAGCGCCGGAATGATCATGACGACGGCGAGCGCGCACATGCCGCGCCAGTCGATGGTAAATTCCGACGTATAATCGAGAAGGCCGACGGGCAGCGTCTTCGAATTCACCGAGCGGGTGATCTGCGAGGCAAGCGCATACTCGTTCCACGAGGTCAAGAATGCGAAGATGCCGGCGGAAGCAATGCCGGGCCCGGCGAGCGGAAATTCCACCTGCCAGAATGCCTGCCAGCGCGTGCAGCCGTCGATCTGCGCGGCCTCCGCAAGGTCTTTCGGCACCTGGCGGAAGAAGCCGTCGATCAGCCAGATCGTAAAGGGCACATTCAGCGCCACATAGACCAGGATCATGGCAAAGTGCATATCGATGATGCCGAGGCGCGCGAAGATCATGAAAAGGGGCAGCGACAGCGCAATGCCGGGCACCGCACGCGTCAGCATGAAGCCGAGGAAGATACCGGACTTGCCCTTGAACTTGTAGCGGGCAAAGGCGTAGCCGCCGGCGGTGCCGACAACCAGCGCGATGATGGTCGACGTAATCGAAATGATCAGCGAGTTGCGGAAATAGTCGATGACTGGAATGCCACCCTGCCCGGCCCCGCCGAACATGGCGCGATAGGCGTCGAATGACAGTTCCTGCGGAATCCAGACCGGTGGCTTCGCCATGATCTCGACAGTGGGACGCAGCGAACTCAGGACGATCCACAGGCCCGGCAGGCAAATTACCAGCATCGCGAGGAACAGGCCGACGAGGTGGGCGAACTTCAGCGCGCGGCGCTTGAATCTATGGGATGTATTCAGATCCATCTTACCACTCCGCTCCAATCTGCTGGCGCGCAGCCGCAAGTTTCCTGAAGAAATAGACAGTGAAAAGGATCGACAGCAGGATCGAGATATAGGCCATGGCATTGGCAAACCCCATGCGGCCATCACTATAGGCGGTGCGCCCGATGAGGGTCCACAGGAGTTCGGTGCGCTTGGCCGGCCCGCCATCGGTCATGATCTTGACAATGTCATAGGCGCGCGCAACGTCGAGCGAGCGGATCGTCATGGCGATGAACGCGAACGGCATCAGGTACGGCCATGTGACGAAACGAAAAGTCTGCCAGGGCGTGCAGCCGTCGACCCGCGCCGCTTCGATCGGCTCCTGCGGCATGGCGAGAAGTCCGGCAAGGATCAGGATGGCGAAGACCGAGGTCGACGACCAGATCTCGGCGACGATGATCGAGAACAGGGCAAGGTTGCCGTCGATCAGCCACGGTATGGCATTGGTGGCAAGACCGAGCGATTGCAGGGCGTTGTTGATGAAGCCCACATTGTCATTGAAGAGGAACTTGAACTGGAAGCCGACAAGCACCGGGGAGAACATCATCGGGAACATCATCAGTGTGCGCAGGAGCCGCTGACCGTGCGTTGCCTTGTTGACGAGCATGGCAAGTCCGAGGCCGAGCATCATTTCCGCGTTAAGCGCAATCGTCAAAAGCAGAACGGTGCGTCCGAACGCCGTCCAGAATTCATAGCTGGTGAGTGCCGTGACGTAGTTCCGGAAGCCGATGAGAACCCAGATCGTCTCGGGCTTGGTCAGACGGAACGGCGTAAAACTCGAATAGAGCGAGAAAAGCAGCGGCAGGACGATCACGGCGGCAAGAACGATGATCGCGGGCAGTAGCAAGAGTGTCGGCGCTGATAGTTTGAGAGATTTCATCGGATGCCTTGTTCTGACGTCACCTGGACAGCGAGCCAGCGCAATAATCACTGACCTTAAAGGTAAAACTTCCAGCTCAGGGCAAGGTCATTGCCCCGCGCCGGATGAATTGGACGATCGGGACAGCACCGCGTGCGGCACCGTCCCGAAACTGAAATCAGATCAGAGCTTGCCGGCGTCCTTCAGGATGTCGGTTGCCTTCTGGGCTGCGGTATCAAGCGCTTCCTTTGACGTCTTGTCGCCAAGGATCGCCGCCTGCAGTTCCGGATAGACCGCGTTGGAAATTTCGATCCATTCGGCAAGTGGCGGAACCGGGAAAGCGCTCTTTGCCTCTTCCTGGAACGCATTTAGCACTTCCGACTTGTACGGATCGGATTTCGACTGCTCGATATCCCATTCCCATACCTTGGTGCGCGTCGGCAGCGGGCCATTCTTGGCTTCGAGCTTTTGGCTGTCTTCGTTGGTCAGCCACCAGACCAGGGAAGCAGCGGCATCCTTGTGGGCGCAGTTTTCCGTGACCGAGAAGCCGTGATGGCCGGACCAGCCGGTGCGCTTGCCGGAAGAACCCTTAGGCGCCACCTTGATGCCGACATTGCCCGCGACCTTCGACGACTTCGGGTCGTTGAAGAAGCTGGCCCAGCCCGGCCAATCGAGGTTGATGGCGATCGAACCTGAAGCGAAGCCCTGGCCGAGATCATCCCAAAGATAGTTGGTCGTGCCGGCAGGCACAGCCTTTGCCTTGTAGAGGTTGACGAACCAGTCGAGCGCCTTAACGCCGGCTTCCGAATTGAAGGCCGGCTTGCCTTGCGCATCGATATACTCGCCGCCTTCGGCAATGACCATTTCATAGAAGCGGCCGTTGATCGCCTCTTCCTTGCCGGCGAACTGCGTGCCGTAGAAATCCGGCGCCTTGGTGAAGAACTGCGCCTGATCCGAAACCTGCTGCCAGGTATCCGGCGGCGTCAGGTCGTAGCCGTACTTTTCCTTGAACGCCTTCTTGTTGGCGTCGTCCTCGTAAAGGCTCTTCTGGTAATAGAGCGCCGATACGTCGAACTGCGCGCGCGGCAGCATGACGAGCTTGCCGTCAAGCGTCGAGGCCTTGATGTTGTTGGGGACGAATTCCGCGATTTCTTCCGCCGGAAGCAGCTTGTTCAGGTCGGTATAGATGCCTGGATACTGCGGTGCGAACGACGAGTGGTTCGATCCAACACACCAGTTCAGGCTGCCCGAGGCGATGTCCGACTTGATCTCCTTGTCGAGCTCGAAGTGGTTCTTCTTCGACAGGATGTTGACCTTGGCGCCCGTCAGCTTTTCCCACTCGCCGATACGCTCGTAGAGGGGCTCGTACTGCTGACCGCCGATAAGCTTGGCGTCGATCGTCACGCCGTCGAATTTTCCAGGCAAGTCTGCCGCAACGGCTCCCTGCGCTGCCAACAACGCGATAGCCCCAGCTGAAACGCTGGCCAAAAGATACTTCATCGAAATTCCTCCCAAAGCGGGACCGCTCCCCGGCTCCCGCACAGTTAAACACCCATATATGGGCGCTTCATTCATATACAAACATTAATTAGGCTCTATCGTCAAGCAAGGAATTCGCTTTCCTACGAATATCCTCTTCGTATATGCATACTCTCAATGGGGAGATTTTTCATGACGGACGAAGACGACAGCGACCGGTATCGGGCGCCTGCGCTCGACAAGGGGCTAGATATTCTCGAACTGCTTTCCGGGATTGATGGGGGGCTCACCCAGGCGGAAATTGCCAAGTTTCTCGGGCGAAGCCCCAATGAATTTTATCGTATGCTCGACCGGCTGGTGCGGCGCGGCTACGTTACACGGCTGGAGGGAGACCGCTACTCTTTAACCCTTAAACTCTTCGGCCTTGCGCAGCTCCATGCACCGGTACGCCGCCTGGTATCCTATGCGACGCCCTTGATGCGCGACCTTGCCGTCAATTCTAAGCAGGCCAACCAGCTCAGCGTCTTCGATCGTGGCGCGGCGGTGGTCATCGCCCAACAGGAAGCCCCGGAATACTGGGGCATCTCGATCCGCGTCGGCTCGCATATCAGCCTGTTCAACACCGGCTCCGGTCACGTGCTTCTTGCCTTCAGGTCGGATGATGAGCGGGCCCTGATGATTGCCGAATACGAAAAGCACGCGGACGATATTGCCCAGCCTGCGGACTTTCTCGAGCGCCTCAACCAGATTCGCGAACGTGGATATGAGGTCATGCCGAGCGCTCAGACCGCGGGCGTCTACAACGTTTCGGCGCCGGTACTTGGGCCGGACGGGCGCGCCATTGCCGCCCTGACCTGTCCCTATATTCAGCTCCTGAACATTGCGAACGCTCCAGCCATCGACGATGCCCGCAAGATGCTGGTGGCGACGGCCCAGAAATTATCGGCACTCGCCGGGGCCGACGTCATTCATTCAAGTGTGCCCCGGCACGCCTGACCGAAAGAGGAATTCCCCATGTCAGTCATGCCCTTGATCGATACCCACCTTCATATTATCGATCAGTCTGCCCTCTCTTATCCCTGGCTTGCCGGCGCAGATTCCCTCAACCGCGACTTCAGCTACGAGGAATATGCCGTGCAGGCGCGCCGCGCCGGCATTGCACAGGCGCTACACATGGAAGTGGATGTCGCCGCGCACGAGATCGAGACGGAAACGGCCTACATTGCGGGCCTTGCCCGTCGAGAGGACAGCCTTATTGCCGGAGCCATATCCTCCTGCCGTCCGGAAGACGGGGATTTTCCCGCCTTCCTCGAACGTCAGATTGCCAACCCCCTGGTGAAGGGTTTCCGGCGCGTGCTCCATGTGATGCCAGACGCGCTTTCGGAAAGCCCAACGTTTCGCAACAATATCAAGAGCCTCGGCAAAACGCGGCTGACTTTCGACCTCTGTGTCCTGCCGCGCCAGATCGACAAGGCGATTACGCTCGTTGATCTTGCACCGGATGTCACCTTTATCCTCGATCACTGCGGCGTGCCGGATATCAAGGGCGAGAAGTTCGACGAGTGGAGCGGAAAGGTTGCCGAGATCGCCAAGCGCAGCAACGTCATCGCCAAGATATCTGGGGTGGTTGCCTATGCGGACGCCGACGCTTGGCAGGTGGATACGCTCAAGCCCTATGTTCATCACGTGATTGACAGTTTCCGCTTTGACCGGCTCGTCTGGGGCAGCGATTGGCCCGTTTGCACGCTTGGCGGCGGGCTTGCTACCTGGGTCGCGACAACCCATGCGCTCGTTTCCGGCTGCAGCAACGAGGAGCGGGGCAAGCTTTTCTCGCAGAACGCCCGTCGCATCTGGAACCTCGGCTGAACCTGCCCTCGGTTCAAATAGGCTTGCCTGCCGCCGCCTGCCGCTTTACCCATGGTAAAATCAGCGGCACAAACGGCAGGGGCGACAATGGCGGTAGAGACAAGCGGACCGGATCTTTTAAGCGTCGTGGTCCTGCTCGGCGCGGGCGTCGTCGCCGTGCCGTTATTCAAGCGCCTCGGCCTCGGCTCCATCCTCGGTTATCTCGCGGCCGGGGTGGTCATCGGTCCTTTCGGTCTTAAGTTCTTTTCCGATCCCGAAACGATCCTGCATGTGGCGGAACTCGGCGTCGTCATGTTTCTTTTCATCATTGGCCTTGAGATGCAGCCTTCCCGGTTATGGGGGTTGCGCAAGGACATCTTCGGACTTGGCGCGCTTCAGGTCGGTGTCTGCGCCCTCCTTCTGACCGGCGTCGGCATCGCCACCGGCTTTCCTGTGGCGCATTCCTTTGTCGCCGGCGCCGGCTTCGTTCTGACGTCGACCGCCATTGTCATGCAACTTCTCGAGGAGCGCGGCGAGACGGCGACGCCACAGGGCCAGCGCATGGTGTCGATCCTTCTTCTTGAAGATCTGGCCATCGTCCCCTTGCTGGCGATCGTCGCTTTTCTCGCCCCGATGAGCGTGGAAGCCGCAGGCGGCATGCACTGGGTTCCGATCGGCATAGGGATCGGAGCCATTGTCGGCCTCGTGCTCGCCGGCAAATACCTGCTCAATCCGCTATTCGGATTTCTTGCGCAATCGCGCGCCCGCGAGGTCATGACGGCGGCGGCGCTGCTTGTCGTCCTTGGATCGGCGCTGCTGATGCAGGTGAGCGGGCTCTCCATGGCCATGGGCGCGTTCCTTGCCGGCGTTCTCCTTTCCGAATCGACGTTCCGCCACCAGCTCGAAGCCGATATCGAGCCTTTCCGCGGCATCTTGCTCGGCCTGTTCTTCCTCGCAGTCGGCATGTCGCTCGACTTGAGCGTTGTCGCTGCCAACTGGAAGACCGTCATTTTCTACGTCGTCGCCTTCAAGGTCGTGAAAGCGACCGGGATCTATGCCGTTGCACGGCTGCTGAAATCTTCCAACCGCGAGGCAATCGAACGCGCCGTCATCATGGCCCAGGGCGGCGAATTCGCTTTCGTGCTCTATGCGACAGCCACGGCCGTGGGCATTCTCGACGGCCAGGCGAATGCAATTCTTACAGCCGTGATCATCTTCTCGATGTTCCTGACGCCCCTGCTTCTCGTTGCCCTGCGTTTTCTCATGCCAGAAGAAAAACAGGACCTGGAAGCGGTCGAGGTGGCGGAAGGCCTTTCGGGCAACGTGCTGATCATCGGCTTCGGCCGGTTCGGACAGATTTCCTGCCAGCCGCTGTTGCTGCGCGGCGTCGATATCTCAATCATCGACAACGACGTTGAAATGATCCAAGCGGCATCGCAATTCGGCTTCAAGGTCTATTACGGCGATGGCACGCGGCTTGATATTCTGCACGCCGCCGGCGCCGGTCGGGCCCAGGCCGTTCTCATTTGCGTCGACAAGGCTGAGACAATCCTTTCGATCGCCAACCTGCTCAAATCAGAATTCCCGCTCGTGCAAATCTATGCGCGCGCCTACGACCGCGGCAATACGATCGAACTGATCAAGATCGGCGTCGATTACCAGATGCGCGAGACCTTCGAATCGGCGCTGATCTTCGGCGAGAATACGCTCGTCGGGCTCGGCGTCGACAGGCGCGAGGCCGCCGACGTGATCGAGGATGTGAGACGGCGCGACGCCGAACGTCTCGACCTTCAGGTGGCAGGCGGCATACGCGCCGGCATCGACCTCATGAAGGGCAATGCCCCGGTTCCCGGCCCGCTGATCAAGCCGCGCCGCGCCGGTCAGGTAATCAACCCCGAGGTCGCCGGGGTGCAACCGCCGCAAAACGCCGACGCAAACTGAAGGGATCATCATCATGCCTGACACGGACGATGCGAAGATCACGGCCATTGTCGATTTCTGGCGCGAGGCCGGAGAGGAAAAATGGTGGACCAAGGATGAGGCATTCGATGAACTGTGCCGCGCGCAGTTTCTCGACGACCACTATGTCGCGGCGCGCCGCGAGTATGAACACTGGGTCGATACTCCCCACGGAGCTCTGGCGCTGATGGTGCTGCTCGATCAGTTTCCCCGCAATTTCTTTCGCAATACCGGCCACATGTATGCGACGGACTCGCTGGCCCGCATGTATGCCCACCGCGCCCTCGAACAGGGTCACGACATCTCCATCGAAAATCCCTTGCGCGCCTTCTTCTATCTGCCCTTCATGCATTCCGAAGACCTCGACGATCAGAGGCGGTGTGTGGAACTTTGCAGCGGCGGCTCGCCTGCCAATGTCGAATACGCCCATGACCACTACGATATCATCCAGCGCTTCGGCCGCTTTCCGCATCGCAACGCCATTCTCGGCCGCACAATGACCGAGGAAGAACAGACCTTTCTCGATGCCGGCGGGTTTGCAGGGTAGCCAAAACACCCGGCTACCCCTTGAACTCGAACCTTGCGGCTGCCATTATAGGCCTATCTGGCACACGCAATTTTCACTTTGACAGCCAGTCAAACAGGGACTGACCGCGCATCGATGCCGGACGATCAATCTGAAGAGCCTCCAAGTCCGGACTTGCGAAGCATGCTGACTCTGCATGCGCAGCGTCAGCGACTACACTCCTATTGCGCTATTTATTCCGTTTTCCCCCACGCCCGCGGCTCCCGCTGTGGCATCGCGTTGTCACGCGTCGGCGCATCCGCCCGCCGCGCTGTACGCTGATTATTTTCTTCGAAAGGACCTGACGTTCCAATGGAATGGACCCTTGACTGGATTGCCGATCCCAATGCCTGGATAGGACTCCTGACCCTGATCGTGCTCGAGATCGTTCTCGGCATCGACAATCTCGTCTTCATTGCGATTCTTGCCGACAAGCTGCCTGCGCACCAGCGCAATCGCGCGCGCATTCTTGGCCTTTCGCTGGCGCTGATCATGCGCCTGCTGCTGCTTGCCTCGATTTCCTGGGTGGTGAAGCTCACGACCCCGCTGTTCAGCGTGGCAGGCTTCGGGTTCTCCGGGCGCGACATTATCCTCATTATCGGCGGCGTGTTCCTCCTGTTCAAGGGCACGATGGAACTGCACGAGCGCCTTGAAGGGCATCTTTCCGCCAAGGAAACGAATGCCGCCAACGCGGTTTTCTGGCAGGTCATCGCCCAGATCGTCGTTCTTGATGCTGTGTTCTCCCTCGATAGCGTCATCACCGCTGTCGGCATGGTAAAGTATCTCGAAGTCATGATGATCGCTGTCGTCATCGCCGTCGGCGTGATGATGCTGGCGGCAAAGCCGCTCATGAACTTCGTCAACCGCCATCCGACGGTCGTCATCCTCTGTCTCGGCTTCCTGATGATGATCGGCTTCAGCCTCATCGTCGAAGGCTTCGGCTTCCACATTCCGAAGGGCTATCTCTACGCCGCGATCGGCTTCTCGGTCCTCGTCGAAGCGGCCAACCAGCTTGGACGCCACAACCGCGAAAAACACGTCACCACCATGGACCTGCGCGACCGCACCGCCGGCGCCGTGCTGCGCCTTCTCGGCGGCGGACGTGGCGCCGAGGCGCCGCATTCCGATACGCTCGACGTCATTGCCGAGCACAGCGCCGCAAGCGACGTCTTCCATCCGGAAGAGAAGGAAATGATCCGCGGCGTGCTCGACCTCGTCGAACGCCCGGTGCGCTCGATCATGTCGCCACGCAATGAAGTCGAATGGCTCGATCTCGACGAGACCAACGAAGAACTCCTTGCCGAGATCCGCACCCTGTCCCACAGCCGCGTCGTGCTGGCGCGCGGGCGCGTCGATGAATTTGTCGGCGTTGCGCTGACCAAGGATCTGCTGTTTGCCATACTCGACGGCGGCAAGATCGATTGGGAGAAAGTGACGCGCCAGCCGCTGATCTTCCACGAAAACGCCAATGTGCTGCGCGTCATGGAACAGTTGCGCGGCTCTTACGTGCAGATGGGCGTGGTGCTCGACGAGCATGGTTCGTTCGAGGGCATCGTCACGCCTACCGACGTTCTTGAGGCGATCGCCGGCGACTTCCCCGAGGAGGGCGAGGATAGTCCGGTCATCGAGCGCGCCGAGGACGGCAGCATGGTCGTTGACGGCTATATCGACATTCGCCGCCTTGGCGGCCTGATCGATCGCGACCTGGTCGACGATGGCGACCGCTACACGACGCTTGCGGGCTATATCCTGTGGAATCTGGGTCACATTCCCGCAGCGGGCGAGAAACTCACCGTCGACGACCTCGAATTCGAGATCGTCGAGATGGAGGGACGCAACATCGGCAAGGTCCGCATTTCGCCGGCCCAGACCGCAGCCTTCATCTGACGCCAGTCGCGGTCCGGACGTTTCCGGACCGCAGTTGCGATCAACTGCCGAGGATGGCCTTTTTGAACGTCTCTATATTGTGGTGCATCATGTCGATGTAGGTGCTTGCACCGTCGTCCGGCTTTGACAATGCATCCGAATAGAGCGTCCCGCCGACCTTGAGCTTTGTTTCGCTGGCGATCTGCTCGATGAGGCGCGGATTTGTGATGTTCTCAACGAAAATCGCCGAGGCCTTGTCTTCCTTGATCTGCTTGATCAGGGCGACAATATCGGCAGCAGAGGCCTCCGAATCCGTCGATATGCCCTCAGGCGCAAGGAAGGTCAGACCATATTCATGCTGGAAATAGCCGAAGGCATCATGTGACGTGATGACCAGCCGCTTCGACTCCGGGATGGAGGCGATTGCCGCCTTGACCTCGGTTTCGGTTGCGTCGAGCTTTGCCGTATAGGCGGTCGCGTTGCTTTTATAGGTATCGCAATTTGCAGTGTCGGCCGTGCAGAAGGCATCGACGATATTCTTCACATAAATCTTGGCATTGCTGATCGACTGAAATGCATGTGGATCGAACGCCTCATGTTCTTCGTGCTGCGTGCCGCTGGCCGCTTCATAATGGTGTTCGTCCTCGGCGCTCTTGATCGGCTCGACGCCCTTGCTCAACTCAATGATCGGCGCCTTTGTGGCGCTCGCCTCAACGAGACGCGGCAGAAAGCCTTCGAAATGCAGGCCATTCACCAGCACCACATCGGCGCTGGCGACCGCCGCGGCATCAGCGGGCTTCGGTTCATAGACATGCGCATCGCCGTCCGGGCCGACGAGGGTCGTCAGCTTGATCTTGTCGCCGCCGACATTCTTGGCGAAGTCCGAAATCACCGTGAAGCTGGAGACCACCTTGAGCGGATCCGCAAATGCGGTCGAGTAGGCCCCGCTCAGTAATAGTATAACATTCACAGTTGCGGCAAGTTTGAAGGCTTTTTTCATGGGTTCCATTCCTGGTTTGCTAGGCGGTTCTGTGGCGGTGAGGACGCAGGCGGCTATTGATGACGCCACGCGTGCCGATGACGATCGAACTCAGATAGATCGTGCCGGCCGATAGAATGATGGCGGGCCCCGAAGGCACGGCAAAATGATAGGAAATCAAAAGCCCGCCGGCGCATGAAATGCAGCCGATGACGATGGCAAGACCGCACATGGGTCCGACGCGCGACGTCCAGAAACGGGCAGCGGCGGCTGGCAGCATCATCAGGCCGACGGCGAGCAAGGTGCCGAGCGCCTGGAAGCCGCCGACGAGGTTGATGACAACCAGGGCGAGGAAAATGAAATGCACCGGCGTGCCGATGCGGCTTACCGAGCGCAGGAAGAGCGGATCGAGACATTCGGCGACAAGGCCGCGCCAGAAAATGGCGAGCGTGACGACGCTGATGGCGGAGATTATCCCGATCAGGCTAAGCGCCTCATTGTTGAGTGCGAGCACCGTTCCGAAGAGAACATTCATCAAATCGACATTCGAGCCGCGCAACGAGACGATCAGGACCCCGAGCGCCAGTGAAATCAGATAGAAGGCCGCCATCGACGCGTCCTCCTTCTGGATGGTGAAGCGCGAGACGGCGCCGGCGCCGAGCGCGACGATGACGCCGGCCACAAGACCTCCAATCGTCATCGGCACGATTTGCAGCCCGTAAAGGAGAAAGCCGACCGCGGCGCCAGGCAGGATGGCATGCGCCATCGCATCGCCGGTCAGGCTCATGCGCCGTAACATCAGGAATACACCGACCGGGCAGGAACCGAGGGCAAGTGCGACCGAGCCAAGCAAGGCGCGCTGCATGAAGCTGTAGTCTGCGAACGGCGCGATAAAGAAATCATACATGGTCGCGCTGCCCGTGATGATGGTGCTCGTGATCATGATGCGCGTGATGGTGATGACCATCATCGTGGTGGTGCGCCGCTACATGGGCGTCATCGTCCTCGCACCAGGGCGCACCCTCTTCCCAGGCCTCGTGAAATTGGCGCGCATGCAGGAGATTTTCCGGCCGCAGCGTCTCACGCGATGCGCCCCAGGCGATGGGTTTTCGCGCAAGGAGCAGCGTCTCTGGAAAATGCTCTCGCACGAGGTCGAGATCATGGACGACGACCATAATTGTGCGATTCTCGCCGTGCCAGCGTTTGATAAGATCGATCAGGTCGCTGACGGTTTTCGTGTCGATCGCATTGAACGGCTCATCGAGCAGTATAAGATCGGCATCCTGCAGCAGGACCCTGGCAAATAGCGCACGCTGCAACTGTCCGCCGGAGAGCGTGTCGATCGGGCGCAGTTCGAAGCCTTCGAGCCCGACGCTCATCAGAGCCTTGGATACTCTTTCCTTGTCTTTAGCGGTGATGCGTCCGAGCAGTCCGCGCTTTGGCCAAAGGCCAAGCGAGACGAGATCGACGACACGCGCAGGGAATGAGCGGTCGAGTTCGGACTGCTGCGGCAGGTAGGCAATGCGCGTCCCCTTCTCGACCGTACAGGACCCCGACATCGGCTTTAAAACACCGACAATCCCCTTCATAAGAGTGGATTTGCCCGACCCGTTCAGGCCAACGACGGCCGTAAGCGAGCCGCGGCGAACGCTTCCATTCAAATGATGCACGGCCGGGTGCCGGTGATAGCCGAGCGTAAGGTCGCGAAAGGTCAGGCAGGGTACGGGCATTGTTTCTACTGCGTTCGCTGAAGGTGCCGCCAGTGCGCGGGCTTTGCCAAATCGATATGTGATGTTATTACATTAGTCAACAATGGCGAATTTGAGAACCGCCGAAAATCGTGTATCCACTGGCACCAAGGCCCAAGACTGACTATCTGCTACTGATGATCAAGGAGCATTTTCGGCAATGACATCGACGCAAGAGCTGACCAAGAACCAGGCGCTGGTTTTCAATGCCCTGGCTCGCGCCGAGGGGCCTCTCAGCGCTTATACGATACTCGACCAGCTGCGCGGCGAGGGTTTCCGCGCCCCGCTCCAGGTCTATCGGGCCCTCGACAAATTGCTCGACTACGGCATGATCCACCGGCTCGAAAGCATCAATGCCTTCGTCGCCTGCTCGCATCCGCACAACCACAGCCATAGCCATGGCATGACCGCCTTCGCCATCTGCGAGAAATGCGGTCAGGTATCTGAATTCTCCGATGATGTGATCACGGGACGCGTGCGGGAGTGGACAAGCGAAAATGGCTTCAGGCAGTCGAAGACCACGATTGAGATTCGCGGCGTTTGCGCCAATTGCGCGGCAGCCTAATCGCCTTCTACAATCAGCGTTTGTAAGCCTTCAGCCAAATATCCACGCCGGATGTCACCGTCTTGCGGATAAGCGCAGACGACGGAGGCGTCGCCATGCAGCCGAATATGCGCTTCTTGAAAAGTCCTGACATGAAAAGGTCAGCCAGCTGATAGGTTGCAAGCTCGGTGTCCTCGATGTCGAGGGTCCCGGCGGCGACATGCTTGTCGATCAGCGCCCGCATAAGAGCTTGGCCACGCCGCGGACCCCTTTCGTAGAAATCGCGGCTCATTGACGGCATGCGCTCGGCAACGCCGATGACGACACGCTGCGCGCGGATGACGACATCGGAGGTTACGACCGTCGCCAGAGCAGTGCCGAACTCGATCAGAGCGTCGCGCAGATCGCCTTCGCTTTCCAGCGCATGGTAGATGTCGGCAAACAGCACTTCGCGATAGTGATTGCAGAGCTCCATGAAGAGCTCTTCCTTGCTGTCGAAGTAAACGTAGATCGTGCCCTTAGAAACGCCGGCCTCACGCGTGATGTCATTCATGCTGGCCGCATCAAAACCCATCTGCGAGAAAATGCGGTTTGCCCCCTCGAGGATCTGCTGACGCTTGGCCGGATCCTGGCCCGCTGCAAGACGACCCGGACGGTCCCCATCGGTCATGAACTCGGCATCCGAAAGGGGGTGCGCCTTCACGACGTATGGCTTGGTAGACGACATATGAAAGTATTTTCCTTATTTCCGATTCTTTTTCGAACCAGTCGGTTCGATCCACTTGATATGCGCCTCCATTTGCGCTATGTCAATGATCGAACCGATTGGTTCAATCACTTTTCAGAGTGAATTCCATAAGAAAGAGCCTTTCAATGCCAGCGTCCAAAGCAAAGAATGAAGCTGATATCCGTCAGTTTCCGGCCCCGGCTCCTGCCGCCAAGGTAGAGGCTCCGGCGAAGGTCGAAGCGCCGCAAGCCGACATTGCCGCGGCAGCGCCGGCAGCGCCGAAGAAGCGTTCGAAGAAGCGCTTGATCCTGCCGGTCGTGGTTGTCGCTGCCCTGTGCGCAGGCGCCTGGTACGGCCACGAATGGTGGACGACGGGCCGTTTCATGGTTTCCACTGACGACGCCTACGTTCAGGGCGATATCACCGCCATTGCCCCGAAGGTCATGGGCTATATCGACACGATCAATGTCGTTGCCAACCAGCGCGTTAAGGCGGGCGACCCGCTGATCACGCTCGACAATGGCGACTATACGATTGCCGAGAAGCAGGCCGAGGCGCAGATCGAAACGCAAAGACTTTCTCTCGACCGTATCAAGGCGCAGACGGAAGCCGCCAGGGCTTCGCTGCAGCAGGCCCAGGCTGGCAAGCTTGCCGCTCAGGCGGTGCTGACCAATGCGCAGAACTCTTCGGTTCGTGCCAAGCAGCTTCATGCAACGAGCTTTGCATCGCAGTCGCAGCTCGACGACGCGACGGCAGCTCTCGACCAGGCAAAGGCAAACATCGCTTCGTCCGATGCGCAGATTGCCACGGCAAACGCCAATATCGGCGTACTCGACGCCCAGTATAAGGAAGCTGAAAGCGCGATCGCCTCGCTGCAACTCGCCAAGGACAAGGCGGCTCGCGACCTGGGCTTCACCATCATCCGTGCGCCCGTGGATGGCGTCGTCGGCAATCTTGCCGCCAAGAAGGGCGATCTCGTCAGCTCGGGTCAGCGCCTCGCCGCCCTCGTTCCGGTGAACGCGCTCTATATCGATGCAAACTATAAGGAAACGCAGCTCAAGGATATCGAAGTCGGGCAGAAGGTGCATGTACGTGTCGACGCGCTGTCGGGCGAGACCTTCGAAGGCACCGTTGCCTCCGTGGCGCCCGCTTCCGGCGCCGTCTTCTCGCTGCTTCCGCCTGAAAACGCGACCGGCAACTTCACCAAGGTCGTCCAGCGCGTACCCGTCCGTATCGCCTTGCCCGCCGACGTGCTTGCCAGCGGCAAGCTCCAGGCTGGTTTGAGCGTTGTCGTCGACGTCGATACCCGCACGACGCCGAGCTCATAGCCGGATAGGCCGAGAATCATGTCAAAAGCCGCAGCCATCGGAGGGCCCGCAGCACCTGCGGTTCCTGACGAACATATCGATCCAAAGAAGGCGATCGCCTTCCTCGCCATGGTCTTTGGCATGTTCATGGCGATTCTCGACATTCAGATCGTCTCGGCCTCCCTGGCCGAAATCCAGGCCGGCCTCAGCGCCAGTTCCGATGAAATTTCCTGGGTGCAGACGTCCTACCTCATCGCCGAAGTCATCATGATTCCGCTGTCCGGGTTCCTCGGACGGCTGCTTTCGACACGTGTCCTCTTTTCGGCATCGGCCGCAGGCTTCACGCTCGCCAGCATTCTTTGTGCGACGGCGACGAACATCGACCAGATGATCATCTACCGCGCAATCCAGGGCTTTATCGGCGGCGGAATGATCCCCAGCGTTTTTGCTGCGGCCTTTACCATTTTCCCGCCTTCTAAGCGCTCGATCGTTTCGCCGATGATCGGTCTCGTCGCCACGCTCGCGCCGACAATCGGTCCGACAGTCGGCGGCTATTTGAGCAACGCTTTCTCCTGGCACTGGCTGTTCCTCGTCAACGTCATACCGGGCATTCTGGTCGCCGTCGCCACCTGGAACCTCATCGACTTCGACAAGGGCGATCGCTCGCTGCTCAGCAAGTTCGACTGGTGGGGGCTTGCCGGCATGGCAGCGTTCCTTGGTTCGCTCGAATACGTTCTGGAGGAAGGCCCGCGCAATGACTGGCTGCAGGACACGACGATCTTCTATTGCAGCATCGTGCTCGTTATCGGCGCCGTCACCTTCTTCTACCGCGCCTTTACCGCCGAACAGCCGATCGTCGACCTTTTCGCCTTCAAGAACCTGAACTTTGCGTTCGGGTCGGCATTCTCATTCGTCCTCGGTATCGGCCTCTATGGCTTGACCTATATTTATCCGGTCTATCTTGGCCGCATTCGTGGCTACGATGCGCTGATGATCGGCGAGGCGCTGTTTGTCAGCGGCCTTTCCATGTTCCTGACGGCACCGATTGCCGGCTTCCTTTCCGGCCGCATGGATCCGCGCATCATGATCATGATCGGCTTCCTTGGCTTTGCCGCCGGCACCTGGACCATGACGCATCTCACCGCCGACTGGGATTTCTACGAGCTTCTCATTCCACAAATCCTGCGCGGCTGCTCGCTGATGCTGTGCATGGTGCCGATCAACAATCTGGCGCTCGGCACATTGCCACCATCGCGATTGAAGAATGCTTCAGGCCTTTTCAACCTGACGCGTAATCTCGGCGGTGCGGTAGGGCTTGCGGTTATCAACACAATTCTCACGGACCGTGGCGCATTACACTATGCGCAGCTTTCGGAGAACGTTCGCTGGGGTAATCCTGAAGCGCAGGACCTCATCGACAGCATGACCAGGAAGTTTGCGGCCAACGGCCTCGACGGCCCGACAACGGCGCTGAGCAAGGTCTCGGGGATGGTGCATCAACAAGCGTCGCTGCTGTCGTTCATGGATGTTTTCTACATCCTGACGCTGCTCTTTGCCTCGCTCGCGGTTTTTGCCATTCTCATGCGCAAACCCGGCGCACCAGCGCCCGGGGGCGGCGGCGGCCACTGAACGGAATAACTATTTAGTCGGCGCATATTGCCTGCAGGTTCCCCTCGCCATTTCCGGGTCAGCTAAGCTACTCGAACTAATGCGTAAGATGTACCTTTCGTATTAATTGCTAAGCCACGAAAAAAGTGGTTCACTCCAGCGTACCCGCTCAGGGAGAAGACGTTCACCAGCTTGTCATCGGTCTGTCATCCAACTGACATGAGAGACCTTTATCGGGGAGCAGAACGTCCAAAAGAGCCAATGACGTATCGCAAAAGGGGTTTACCAAATGATCGATTATTCCAAACGATTGCTCGCGCTGTCGACGGCTGTGCTGTTCGCTGGTACGACGATTTCGTTCGCCGAAGCACCGGCCGAACTGGTCGCCGCGGCCAAGAAGGAAGGCACGTTGACGACGATCGCCTTGCCGCACGACTGGTGCGGATATGGTGACATCATCGCCGGCTTCAAAGCCAAGTACGGCCTCGAAGTCAACGAACTCAACCCGGATGCCGGTTCGAAGGACGAAGTCGAAGCCATCAAGGCGAACAAGGACAACAAGGGCCCGCAGGCTCCTGACGTCATCGACGTCGGTCTTTCGTTCGGCCCCGATGCCAAGAAAGACGGCCTGACGATGCCCTACAAGGTATCGACCTGGGATTCGATCCCGGCCGAACTGAAGGACGCCGATGGCCATTGGTTCGGCGACTATTATGGCGTCATGTCGCTGCAGGTAAACACCGATATCGTCAAGAACGTCCCGAAGGATTGGGCCGACCTGCTCAAGCCGGAATATGCCAACAGCGTTGCGCTGGCCGGTGATCCGCGCGCCTCGAACCAGGCGATCCTCGCCGTATCGGCTGCCGGCGCGTCGACAGGCGCCAAGCCCGGCGCCGCAGGCGGCGAAGCCGGCCTGAAGTACTTTGCCGAACTCAACAAGGCTGGCAATTTCGTTCCGGTCATCGGCAAGTCCGGCACGCTCGCGCAGGGTGCAACCCCGATCATCATAAGCTGGGACTACAATGCTCTTGCTGGCCGTGACACCCTCAAGGGCAACCCGCCGGTTGAAGTCGTCGTTCCGCCGTCCGGCGTTCTGGCCGGCGTTTACGTGCAGGCCATCAGCGCCTACGCACCACACCCGAATGCTGCCAAGCTCTGGATGGAATACCTCTATTCCGACGAAGGCCAGATTGGCTACCTCAAGGGCTATTGTCACCCGGCCCGTTTCCAGGATCTGGTAAAAAACAACAAGGTCCCGAAGGAACTTCTCGACAAGCTTCCACCAGCAGCAGCCTACGAGAAGGCATTCTTCCCAACGCTCGATGAACAGGCTGCCGCCAAGGAAGTCATCACCAAGGGTTGGGACAAGGTCGTCGGCGCCAACGTCCAGTAAGCCGCATTCAGCGATCCCCGCGGAGCAATCCGCGGGGATTCCTGCATTGAGCAACGCGTTGTGCTAGGTTGCACACGCGGGCTTATCTGAAAGCGATTGTCGGCTCATCCTGTGCTGGTATCCTGCACCAGGAATTGGAACCCAAGAAGCGGTCTCGAACACTCCATGAGTGCAATCTCAGAACCAGGTCCTACACTTCCCGTCGCGGCGGCCGAGAAAAAGCGGCTTTCGCTCGATTGGCTCGGCGTCATGCCGTTCATGATCTTCGCGCTCCTGTTCCTGGTCCTGCCGACCGTCTTTCTCGTCGCAGGCGCATTCCAGGATCCGCAAGGCAAACTGACTTTTGCCAATATCGCCAACCTCTTCCAGCCGTCGATCCTCAATGCCTACTGGATCTCGATCAAGATTTCGCTGGCCTCTGCCCTTCTTGGCGCGGGAATTGGCTTCGCCATCGCCGCCGCCGTCGTCCTGGGCGGTCTGCCTGCATGGATACGCGCACCGTTGATGACCTTCTCCGGCGTCGCATCGAACTTTGCCGGCGTTCCGCTCGCCTACGCTTTCCTGTTCACATTGGGGCGCACCGGGCTTGTTACCTATCTTTTGTTGAACATCTTCGGCTTTAACCTCTACGCCCACGGCTTCAACCTGCTGAGCTTCTGGGGCCTGACGATAACGTATCTGTATTTCCAGATCCCGCTGATGGTCCTCATCATCACGCCGGCGCTTGACGGACTGAAGCGGGAATGGCGGGAAGCTGCGCTCATTCTCGGCGCGACGAAGAACCAGTATTGGCGAATGGTTGCCTTTCCGATTCTCTGGCCGGCATTGCTGGGCACGATTCTGCTATTGTTTGCCAATTCGTTCGGAGCAATCGCCACCGCCTATGCGCTGACCGGGTCTTCGCTCAGTATCGTGCCTATCGTCCTTTATGCGCAGATTCGCGGCGACGTCCTGCAGGACCCGCAACTCGGCTACGCGCTCGCCTTCGGCATGATCGTCATCACCGGCATTTCCAACGGCGTCTATATCTGGATGCGTGCCCGCAGCGAACGGTGGCTCAAATGAAGACGAATCGCTTCTGGTCCTGGCTCGCGCTCGCCTTCGGCATCCTCTATTTCACACTGCCGCTGATCGGCCTTCTCGAGTTTTCGCTGCGGATGCGGCGCGGCACCTATTCGCTTGACGCCTACTGGGTCGTCTTGAGCGATCCGGGCTTTCAGGCAACCTTCGGTTATTCCGTCGTCATGGCCATCGCGACGATCATCGTCGGCGTAGTCCTGGTCGTTCCGACCGCCTATTGGGTACGGCTGCGACTACCGGGGCTGCGTCCGTTCATCGAGTTCATCACCCTGTTGCCGCTGGTCATTCCCGCAATCGTTATCGTCTTCGGCTATATTCGCCTTTATAATACCTCGTCGATCTTGCCTCTGACCGGATCCGCGATGGGAACCAACATACTGCTTTGCCTCGGCTATACCACATTGGCGCTGCCCTATATGTACCGTGCTGTCGACACGGGCCTTGGCGCCATCGATATACGGACCATGACGGAAGCCGCCGAAAGTCTCGGCGCAAGCCGGATCACCATCATGTCGAGCATTATTCTGCCGAATGTGCTCGTCGCCGTGCTTTCGGGTGCATTCCTGACCTTCGCCATCGTCATCGGCGAGTTCACCATGGCGGCGCTGCTCAACCGGCCCGCATTCGGCCCGTTCCTGCAATTGCTCGGCGCCAACCGTGCCTATGAGCCGGCCGCGCTATCCGTGATTGCCTTCGCCATTACCTGGGTCTGTATGGGCCTCATCCAGGTCGTTACCCGCCTTAACAAATCTCTCGCTGCGACCCGGCGATAATCGGAAGAAACAACACCATGTCGTTCCTTACCATCAGCCATTTGAAAAAGAGCTTCGGAGCCACAACAGTCGTTCATGATTTCAATCTTAACGTCGAGAAGGGCGAATTCATTTCGTTCCTCGGGCCGAGTGGCTGCGGCAAGACGACGGTGCTGCGCATGGTTGCGGGCTTCGAAACGCCATCTTCGGGCAGCATCAGCATCGGCGGCAAGGATGTCGTCAACTTGAAGCCGAACCAGCGCAATATCGGCATGGTCTTTCAGGCCTATGCGCTTTTTCCCAATATGACAGTTGCGCAGAATGTTGCTTTCGGTCTGAAGGTGGCAAAGAAGCCGCAGGCCGAGATCACTGCGACGGTGCAAGAGATGCTGTCCTTGATCAAACTCGATCACCTGGCCGAGCGCTTCCCCTATCAGCTTTCCGGCGGACAGCAGCAGCGCGTCGCGCTTGCACGGGCGCTCGCGACGAAGCCACAGGTGCTGTTGCTCGATGAACCCCTCTCGGCCCTCGATGCCAAGATCCGCGTCTCGCTGCGCGAGGAAATCCGCGCCATCCAGCGCAAGCTCGGCATCACCACCATCTTCGTAACGCACGACCAGGAAGAAGCGCTGTCTATATCCGACCGCATTGTCGTCATGTATGAGGGCCGTGCCGAACAGGTCGGCGCTCCTTTCGAGATCTACAACCAGCCGGCATCACGCTTTGTCGCGTCGTTCGTCGGAACGCTGAATACGATCGACGCCGTGGTTCGCGACGCCAAGACCGGCATCATCACGGTTGACGGCAAGGATGTCGCCATCGGTCCGCGCCTCAACGGTCACCAGTCCGGCGACCGGATTTCGCTCGCGGTGCGCCCCGAGGCGGTCAGCCTTGGCGAAGCCACGGACAAACGCGAGACAACGCTCGACGGCACGATCAACAGCGTGCACTTCCTCGGCTCGGTGATCCGTATCCGCGCATCGCTTGGCGAAAACGTCGTCTCGTTCGATACGTTCAACAATCCGAGCGCTCCACCGCCGGAACCCGGCGAGAACGTCAAGGTCAGCCTCGCGGCAAAGGACCTCCTGGTGCTCGGGCACTAAGTCTTGAACTCACGAGCCATGCAATCTATGTTAGCTAAGTAACTCTAGCTAAGGCTTGGTCAATGGTCACTGTAAACATGCACGACGCAAAAACACGTCTGTCGAGTTTGGTTGAAAGCCTCGAGCTTGGACAGGAAAGCGAATTTATCCTGGCACGCAACGGCGAGCCGGTTGCGAAGCTTGTGCCATTCACCCTGCCCAAACGCATTGGGGCAGCGCGTCACATTCTCGCTGGCCTCGACATTCCCAAAACCGTGGAAGCTTTTAATGCCGGCGACCCAGATGTAAGCGAAGATTTCGAAAGCAGCGCTTTGACGCCGATAATCCCGTGAAGCTTCTACTGGATACGCATATAGCACTCTGGATTGCCGAGGGTTCCGATGGTCTCTCGAGTAAGGTCATCGAGATGGCCGCAAATCCAGACAACAGCTTGTACATCAGCGCTGCCGCCATCTGGGAAATTTCGATCAAGCACTCGAAGGGCAACCTCAAACTGCATCCCCGCGATGCTCGCTCGGCGTTCCATCTTGCCGGGATCGTCGAGCTTCCGGTTTCGGGTAACCATGCGGAAGCCGTGGCATCGCTTCCATACTATGCCGATCACTCTGATCCGTTCGATCGCATCATGGTCGCCCAGGCACTGCACGAGGCTGTGCCACTGCTCACCGCCGATGCCAAGCTGTGGCGCTACCACGCGACACTCGTAATTCCTGCCTGATATCCACTCAATTTCGCGATTAAAAGGGAGCGCCGTTTCCCGCGCCCCCTTGTTTTAATCGCAGTACCTGCGGCTATCCCGCAATCGCCTCATCAAGCAGTTTCAGTGCCGCTTTCTTGGTGAGTTTTACTGGATTGCCACCGGCCGTCGGATCGACAATCGCCATATCCGCGATGTGTTCCTTCTGCTTCTTGCTCATGTCCAGATCCTTGATTAGACCGGGCAGCGTGTGCGGGACTTTCAGTTCCTTACGCAGTTTCAGCACCGCCTTGGCAAAGCCGTCGAAGCCCCCCTTGATGCCGATATAGTTGGCAAGGCGGCCAATTCGCTCCTCGACGGCGTCACGGTTGAAGGCGAGCACATAGGGCATGAAGACCGCATTGGTCATGCCGTGATGCGTGTCGTAGATCGCGCCGATCGGATGCGACAGCGAGTGGATTGCACCGAGCCCTTTCTGAAACGCCGTTGCGCCCATGGCCGCTGCGCTCATCATGTGTGCGCGCGCAGTCAAATCCTTGCCGTCGGCAAAGGCCTTGGGCAGGTTTTCGAATACCAGCCGGATGCCTTCGACCGCAATGCCGTCGGCCATCGGGTGATAGCCCGGCGCGCAATAGGCTTCGAGGCAGTGGGCGAGCGCATCCATGCCCGTGCCTGCGGTGATGAATGCCGGCATGCCGACCGAAAGTTCAGGATCGGCAATCACGATCGCCGGCAGCATCTTCGGGTGGAAGATTACCTTCTTGGTGTGGCTTTCCTCATGGGTGATCACGCCGGCGCGGCCGACCTCAGACCCGGTTCCGGCCGTTGTCGGGACGGCGATGACCGGCGCTATCGCATCGCCATTCGCCCGCGTCCACCAGTCGTCGATGTCCTCGAAATCCCAGAGCGGCCGTGTCTGCCCGGCTTGAAAGGCGATCAGCTTGCCGAGGTCGAGCGCCGAACCGCCGCCAAAAGCGATGACGCCATCATGCTTGCCCTTCGTGAAGGCGGCGATACCCGCCGTCAGGTTCGATTCCACCGGATTGGGTTTCACATCCGAGAATACCCCATAGGGCACTTTGGCGTCGTCGAGGATTTTCAGCGTGCTCGATACGACCGGCAGTCTGGCGAGCCCTGGATCGGTGACGAACAGCGGATTTTTGATCCCCGTCGCTTCCAGCACTTCCGGCAGTTCCTTGATGCGCCCCGCGCCGAAACGAACCGTCGTCGGATAATTCCACTTGGAAATGAGTTTGCTCATGTGATTTTTCTTTCGGATGGATGGGATCAGTATGTGAGATTACCCCCTCTGTCCTGCCGGACATCTCCCCTGTCGGGAGATGGGCGGTAGCCCAGAGGAGGGTAGATCATCATCAAATGGCTTCGCGCAAATGATACGACTTGGGCCGAGTGAGATTGCCATAGCCGATCGCCGACATGGCACCGCCCTTGCCCGTCTCTTTGACCCCGGTCCAGACCAGCGCCGGATCGATATAATCGCAGCGATTCATGAAGACGGTGCCGGTTTCAATTCGATCGCCGATCTTGGCGGCGTGGTCGGTGTCGGTCGTCCACAGCGATGCCGTAAGGCCGTACTGGCTGTCGTTCATCAGCGCGAGCGCCTCCTCGTCATTGCGCACCTTCATGATGCCGACGATCGGACCAAAACTCTCTTCTCGCATCACGCTCATCTGATGATCGACGCCCGTCAATACCTCTGGGGCGATGTAGGGCGAACCTGCAATGTCCTTGGCGACACGCATGTTGACATGGGCCTTGGCGCCCTTGCGCAGCGCCTCCGCCTTTTGCTCGCGCACAAGATCGGCAAAGCGCGTCTGCGCCATCGGTCCCATTGTCGTCTCTGCATCCAGCGGATTGCCGACCACATACTGCTTGGTCAGGTCGATGAAGCCGTCGATGAAGCGGTCATAGACGTCCTCATGCACATATATGCGCTCGATGCCGCAGCAGCATTGACCCGAATTGAAGAACGCGCCATCGACGAGGTTGGCGACGGCGTGGTCGAGATTGACATCAGGCAACACGTAAGCGGGGTCCTTGCCTCCAAGTTCAAGGCCAAGTGTCATGAACGTCCCCGCTGCCGCCTTCTCGATGGCACGACCACCGGCCACCGACCCGGTGAAATTCACATGGTCGATACGGCCGGAACCCAGGAGCTTTTCGGTCTGGGCGTGGCCGAGGACGATGTTCTGGAAGACACCCTTGGGTAGCCCCGCTTTCTCGAAAGCCTGCGCGAAGCGTTCTCCAACGAGCAGCGTTTGGGCCGCGTGCTTAAGGATCACGGCATTGCCGGCCATCAGCGCGGGAATGATCGTGTTGACTGCAGTGAGGTACGGATAGTTCCACGGCGCAATGACCATGACGACGCCGAGCGGCACATGTTTGATGTAGCGGCGAAAGCCCGGCCTGTCGTTTTCGACGACGGGCGCAAGCGCCTGCTCGGCGATGCGGACCATATAGCGGGTACGCTCCTCGACGCCGCCCTTTTCACCGCCATAGCGCACGGGACGGCCCATTTGCCAGGCGATCTCTGGCACGATCTCGTCATTCATGGCGAGCAGCGCGTCAAGCGCCGCAAGACAGAGCCGTCCGCGCTCTTCGATGCTCGTCTGCGCCCAATCCGTCTGCGCAAGTTTCGCTGCTTCCACCGCTGCATCCACGGCCTTGTCGGTAGCGATGGAGCGTTCCGCGTAGACGGAGCCGTCAATGGGGGTAATCAGTTTGACCGTGTCGGCCATGGTTCAACCTCTAGTCTGGTTCTGGTGTTCCGTCTTCAATACCGTTCGAAGCCGCGATGCAACTCCCAGTCGGTCACGCGCCGATCATATTCGAACTGTTCCCAGCGCGCGGTGTGGACATAGTGCTCCACAACATCGTCGCCCAGCGCGGTTTTGAGCATCTTGGAACGGGCAAGCGTTTCGGTGGCGTCACGCAGCGTCTTCGGAATTTCCTTGAGACGAGCGCCGCCGTAGGCGTCACCCTTAAAGGGCGCGGCAAGCTCCAGTTTCTCGTCGATTCCCGCCAGCCCCGAGGCAATCAGTCCGGCGAAGGCGAGGTATGGATTGAGGTCTGCGCCGCCGATGCGGCATTCGATGCGGATGCCCTTGGTGCCTTCGCCGCAAAGACGGAAACCTGCCGTGCGATTGTCTAGGCTCCATACATTCTTCGTCGGCGCGAAGGTACCGGCCTGAAAGCGTTTGTAGGAGTTGATGTAGGGCGCGAGAAAATAGGTGAAATCATCGGCATATTTCAATTGGCCGGCCACCCATTGACGCATCAGTGCCGACATCGTGTGTTCGGCGTTCTTGTCGTAGAAGAGCGGGGTCTTGCCGTCGGCGCTCCATAGCGAATTGTGGACATGGCTCGAACTGCCGGCGAGAGAATAATCGTACTTTGCCATGAAAGTGATCGCCTTGCCCATCTGGGTGGCGATCTCCTTGCAGCCATTTTTCATAACGACGTGGCGGTCGGCCATTTCCAGCGCCTCGGCATATCGTACATTGATCTCTTCCTGGCCCGGGCCCCACTCTCCCTTGGAATTCTCGACCGGAATGCCGGCGTCGAACAGGCCATTGCGGATCGCCCGCATGACCACATCTTCCTTGGTCGTCATCTGGATAATATAATCCTGGATATAGGGCGAAGCCGTCGCCATGCCTTTCCAGTTCTTGGCCCGCGCCGTCTCATAGGTCTCATCGAACAGATAGAATTCGAGTTCTGATGCAAAATAGGCGAGATAGCCACGATCCTTCAATCGCGCGAGTTGGCGCTTCAGGATGCTGCGCGGCGAATGCGGCAGGTCCTCGTGATGATGATGGTCGAGAATGTCGCAGAGAACGAGGGCGCATTTTTCGAGCCACGGAATATGGCGGATGGTCGAAAGATCGGGCTTGATGACGAAATCGCCATAGCCCTGCTGCCAGCTCGCGGCCTTGTAGCCTGGCACCGGCTCCATATCGATGTCGTTGGCCAAGAGATAGTTGCAGCCATGCGTTTCGTCATGCGCCGACTCGACGAAATAGGAAGCGTGGAACCGCTTGCCGACGAGGCGGCCCTGCATGTCGACGAAACAGGCCAGCACCGTATCGATCTCGCCATTGGTCACGTGGCGCTTTAGTTCGTCGAAACTCCAATGTCCGGGCATAGTCTTTCCTTGTACGAGATATATTCATCACGGGCAAAATAAGGGCGGCGACCAGCAAGCCCGGTCGCCGCCCTTGCGTGGGTCAGCTTCGTTCGCCGACGGCCTGCTCGGCTGCCTTGATCGCAGCCTGACGTGCGGCAATGATTTCGCCGAGTGGAGGACCCTGGAAACGACGCTTTTCGAAGGCGAACCAGACGATTGCCGTCAGGATGAAGAAGCCTACCGTGATGTAGAGCGCCCAGTCATTCGGCGGCTGAATGCCAATGATGAAGATCAGGATCATCGAAATAACCGACAGGATCGCGAACAGCGTGAAGATGCCGCGTCCCATGTTCCATGGTCCCATCTTGTCCCATTTCGGCGTGCCCCAGGCGAGGAGGCCGAGAACGATCGGAACGGTGAACGACAGGAACAGGAAGATGACCGTGCACGAAACGACGATCGTATAGGCGGAGGTACCTGCAACGGAGACGATCGACGAGCCCCAGACGAACAGAACCGAAAGCACTGCGGCCGTCCAGATAGCGGCAACGGGCGTGCGGTAGGTCGGGCTGACCTTGGCGAGTGCAGCGGAGCCCGGCAGGCCCCCGTCACGCGAGAATGCGAAGATCATGCGCGACGCCGATGTCACCGTGGCGAGACCGCAAAGCAGCTGCGCCAGGAAGACGACGATATAGACGAATTCCTTAAGGCCGGTGCCGACGCGCTGGTCGAAAGCCCAGAAGAAAACGTTCCAGCCCTGTGCTGCGGCCTCGTCCATGTTCGGAATCATCAACACGAAAGCGGCAAGGAACAGGTAGCCGAAGATCGCCGACCAGACGACCGACATGACCATCGCGCGCGGCACGGAACTTGCGGCCTTCAATGTTTCTTCGGATGTATGCGCGGAGGCATCGTAGCCGGTGATCGTATAGATCGGCAGCAAGAGCCCGAGTGCGAACACCCATGCGTTCGATACCGACGGCCAGACGTTGCCACCCGCTTCGCCGGAATAGTTGTGGAACGAGAAGAGACGGCTGAAGTCCCAGGTCTCGGCGGAGAGAAGGCACACGACCGCAATAAGGATCGACCCGAAGAAGATCAGGTAGCCGGAGAAGTCGGTGAGTTTCGCCGTGAGCTTAATGCCGAGGTGGTTGATGAGCGCTTGGGCGCCGGTGATGATCACGAGAAAGATCATCTGCGTCGTCAGCGTGTTCTCAATGCCGAGCGCCGGGCCGAAGGCGCCGACGAAGAACGTCCAGGTGCCGACATTGATGGCGCCAAGAACGGTGATGAGACCAAGCAGATTGAGCCAGGCCGTTACCCAGCCGGTACCGCGATTGCCGAGGATCGAACCCCAATGGTAGAGACCGCCCGCTGTCGGATAGGCGGAGCTGATCTGCGACATGGCGACGGCAAAGGTCAGCGAGACGAAGCAGCCGACCAGCCAGCCGATACCGATGCCGATGCCGCCCGCGCCCGACGTGGCCTGGGCCAGCGAGTTGATGCCGCCGGAAAGGATGCAGATGATCGAAAAGGAGACGGCAAAGTTGGAAAAGCGGCTGAGCCGCCGCTCCAGTTCCTGGGCGTAGCCCATGCTGTGAAGGACCTTTATGTCCTCCGATTTATCTGTGTCAGTATAGTCCTGCTGTGTCATCACGTTCCCCTATTATTCTGGTAAGTTGCAACGTCAGATACTCGCGAGCGCTACTCCGTAAGCTTGTCTATGCCGTCCCCGTTTTTGGTGAACTCGCCGCTTGCGCAAGCGGCCGCTCCACAATCTCCCTGAGCAGCCTTGAGAGCGTTTCGCCCCAGGCCATTTCTTTTTGAGCGGTGGTGATGAGATCGTTACGGATCTCGATCATCACTGCCGGAAACCCGAGAGCGGACGCGTGCCGCTCCAAAGTGTAATAGACGCGATCCGCCGGCGAATAGGGTTCGTTGACCCCAACGCAAAATTGTGTCAGCGCCTCAAGGCCGGCAATGAGCGGTGCGGCGATCCTGTCGTCGGCATCGTGGATGATGCCGATGTCCCAGGGCCGCGGAATGCCCCGGTAGACCGGCGTAAAGGAATGCACGGCGACGTAGATCGGGTCGGGCAGACCCTTGGCGGCACGTGCACGCGCCAGATCCTCGATCGCTGAGTGATAGGGTCGATGCGAAATGCCAATTCGCCTTTGTTTCTCTTCCTCGCTCAATTCGGCATTGGCCGGAATTGCCGTTGATTCGCTCAGCGAAGGAATAAGATCGGGCGCATCCAGCGGGCGATTGCAATCGATGATCAGCCTAGACACGCAGGATTCGACCAGCGGCGCATCGAGAAGGCTGCTCATCACCATGCTTACGCCGATGGCGCCGGGATCCCAGGCAATATGCCGCTTCAGGTCGATCGGCTTGAGTCCAAGCGTGCCATAGCCTTCGGGAATGTGATTGGACGCGTGATCGCATAAAATGATGAACGGGCCGGCGCCATCCGCGTTAGACACGCGGACCACATCCTCGCTTTTTACCGTTGCCTGCGACATTCCCATTGCGGCTCTCTGGCAAGCTGTAATTTACGTTACATTTTGTATTTTTGTTTCCACTCGCGTATGATTTGATACACAACGATAAAATTTGTCAAATCCGAATTTACGTTCCAGCGGATATTGGCGGCGAAGATGGGGAAGCACCGATGCAGACCAGCATTTCCGAGCTGATCGCCGAAAGAATCGACAATATGTCGACCTCGGAGCGCAAGGCAGCACAGACCCTTGTCGCCAACTATCCGTTGATCGGACTGCGAACGGTCGCTGAATTTTCGACTCAGGCGGGCGTGAGTTCACCCACAATACTTCGATTTGTCTCGCGCCTTGGCTTCCAGAGCTACCCGGAATTCCAGGGCGCGCTCCAGGAGGAGCTTGCTGCGCAGTTGCAGTCGCCCTGGAACCGCGCGGCAACCATCCAGGCGAGCAATAACAGCGCCGAATTTCCGTTGATGGAAGCCGCGATCGACAATATCCGCGAAACGTTCCAGCATCTTTCCGTGCAGCAGCTCGGCGATGTCGTCGACGCGATCAGCCGTGCACGCGCCCGCATCTACCTGCTTGGCGGGCGCTTTACCGATCCCATTGCCCGCTACATGGCCGCACATCTCAAAATAACACGTCCGGGCGTAACGCATCTTACCGGCCAGGAAAGCCATTGGCGCGATCAGCTGATCGACATGGGCAAGAAGGACGTCCTCGTCATTTTCGACATTCGGCGCTATCAGGACAGCCTCATCCGCTTTGCGGAGAAGGCACAGGCTCGGGGCGTGGAAATCGTGCTGATCACCGACCAGTGGCTCTCGCCGATTGCGCGCTTTGCACGGCACGTGATCGCCGGCCGCACCGCGGTCCCATCGCCATGGGATTCGTCCGCGACGCTATTTCTCGTCGCCGAGACCCTGATCGCCGAAGTGACGCGCAAGCTCGAAAAAAGCAGCGCCAACCGCATACGTGACATGGAGCAACTGCGCGACAAATGACAGGCGGGGCATTGCCCCCTCGCCCGATTGATATACAAATGCGGTTCCCGGCCAGGCAGGCCCGCCAGGCGCGTGGCTGCGCTGAAAAACATTATCGGATTGATCAAGGACAAATATCATGCAGCAAGCTGACATCGGATTGATCGGCCTTGGCGTCATGGGCGCCAACCTGGCGCTCAATATTGCCGAGAACGGTTATCGCGTCGCGGTCTTCAACCGGACGGTTGCAAAGACCCACCAGTTCTACGAGGACGCCGGCGACCTGAAGGACAAGATAGTCCCTTGCGAAACGCTCGAAGACCTTGCGAAGAACATCAGGGCGCCGCGTCCTATCATCCTGATGGTCAAGGCTGGCGAGGCCGTCGACGAGCAGACCGCTGCCCTTAAGCCGTTCCTCGCCAAGGACGACATCATCATCGACGCCGGCAATGCCAATTTCCATGACACGGTGCGCCGCCTGGCCGCGCTCGGCCCCAATGATCCGACCTTCGTCGGTATGGGTGTTTCTGGCGGCGAGGAAGGCGCGCGCCATGGTCCCTCGATCATGGTGGGCGGCACGCCTGAATCCTATGCTCGTATCGAGCCGGTGCTCACGGCCATATCGGCGAAATACAAGGGCGAGTCCTGCTCGGCGCTGCTCGGGCCCGATGGCGCCGGTCATTTCGTCAAGACCATCCATAACGGTATCGAATATGCCGATATGCAGATGATCGCCGAGGTCTACGGCATATTGCGCGACGGCCTTGGCCTTGCGCCGGATGCCATCGGCAGGATTTTCGAGAAATGGAACGAAGGCCCGCTCAACTCGTACCTCATCGAGATCACTGCCAAGGTTCTTGCGGCCACTGACAAAGATACCGGCAAGCCCGCAGTCGATGTCATCCTCGATAGCGCCGGCCAGAAGGGCACGGGCCGCTGGGCCGCCATCGAGGCGCAGATGCTGGGCATCCCGGCAACGGCGATCGAAGCGGCGGTCGCGGCGCGTTCGATCTCTTCGCTGGTCGGTGAGCGCAAGCTGGCCGCGGACGCCTATGGCGATCTGCTTGCCGGTAGAAAGCTCGTCCATGATGCCGCGTTTATCGACGCGCTTGAAGACGGACTGCTTGCCGGAAAGATTGCGGCCTATGCGCAGGGCTTCGAAGTCATGGCAGGCGCTTCAAAAGAGAATGGCTGGAACGTCCCGCTGGCGACAACTGCCCGTATCTGGCGCGCGGGATGCATCATCCGCTCGCAATTTCTTGACGAGATCGCTGCCGCCTTCGAAGGCAGCGAGGGCAAGAACCTGCTCCTGGCGCCAGCCTTCGTCGAGCGTATGAAGACCGGGTCGGCATCCCTGCGCAAGGTGGTCGCGGAAGCGGCGCTCGCCGGTCTGCCGACACCTGCTTTGTCCGCCGCGCTCAACTATTTCGACGGCTACCGGCAGCAACGCGGCACGGCCAATGTCATTCAGGCGCAACGCGATTTCTTCGGCGCGCATGGCTTCAAGCGGCTCGATCAGGACGGTGACTTCCACGGCCCCTGGTCGGACGTCGATTAATTTTTGGCGTCGTCGCGCCGCCATTGTCTACGGGACGGCGACAATCCATCAAGCGGAAGCCGGGTTTAAGCACGCCCGGTTCGGCGACATATAGCAGGCATGTAACGCAACAAGAGGGCCGGTAAATACCGCGCCGGAGTGACGGATCATGTCAGTCAGCAGCTATCAACATCGCATTCACAAGGCAGGGAAACCGGGCAAGCCGCTGTTTTTCGTTTTCCACGGCACCGGCGGCGACGAGAACCAGTTCTTCGATTTCGGCCGCAGGCTGCTTCCTGAAGCCGGCATCGTCTCGCCGCGCGGCGACGTCTCCGAACATGGCGCCGCCCGGTTTTTCCGCCGCCCGGGCGAAGGCGTCTACGATATGGACGATCTCGCCTGGCGCACTACGGCTATGGCCGATTTCATCCGTGCTCACAAATCTGAAGCCCAGCCTCCGAAGCTCATTGGCCTTGGCTATTCCAATGGCGCCAATATTCTTGCCTCAGCCCTGTTGGCGCAGCCCGATCTCTTCGATGCAGCGGTGCTGCTGCATCCGCTCATCCCATGGCAACCGGCGCCGCAGCCGGCGCTCAAGGGCAAGCATGTGCTCATCACGGCCGGACAGCGCGACCCGATCTGCCCTCCCGCGCTGACGCAGGCGTTTGCAGATTACCTGACGGCGCAGGGCGTTGATATCGAGCTCGTCTGGCATCCGGGCGGCCACGAGATTCAGCAGAGCGAAGTCACCGCCATCGAGCGTTTCGTTAGGCAATTTGCCTGACGATGCCTGGCCCCCTCTGATGGAGGGGGCTCTCGTGGCTACATCGAAAAACGCAGGGAAACCGGCGCAGCCTGTGTTGCACGTGACGGCTTGCGGCCGCGCGGCGACAAAAGGCCATGTGCACCCGCAAGGTGGCCGGGCTTGAGTTCCAGCGCCAGGAACCGGCGGCGCTCGACCGGGCCGGGCATGGCAAGCAGCGCCGTCTTCTCGCCCTCAAAGCCGAAGCGCTCATAATATTCCGGATCGCCGACGAGGATGATCGCGCCGTGACCAAGGCGAGCAGCCTCGCTGATGCCATGGCGCATCAGGGCAACGCCGATGCCGTGCCCCTTCAGTGTGGGCTCGACGGCAAGCGGTCCGAGCAGGAGCGCGCGCACCGGCTTGCCAGCCGCGTCATGGCCCGCCTGAATATCCCACAGCCGCACCGAACCGAGCAGCATGCCACCATCGCCGCGTGCGACAAAGGCGAGGCCTTCGGAGGGCAGGCGCCCACGCCGCAGCTTTTCCGAAGACTTGCGGCGACGTCCCTCGCCCATGGCGCGGTCGAGCAGCGCTTCGCGCGCCGCTTCGTCCTGCGCCGTCTCGTTGCGTATCGTATAGGCCTGTGCGCCTTGGACGTGCAGGTTCTGGTTGAAATCTACTGCGTTCATCTTCTTGACCAATCTTCAATCATGGGCGTCATCAAGGCCGGCAAATTGCCGGCCAAATTCCACGATCGGGCGATGCCCGATCAGATGACGTATGATCGGAGGGGTTCGAAGCCGTTGAAGGCAACCGCCGAGTAGGTCGTTGTGTAAGCGCCCGTACCCTCGATCAGCACCTCGTCGCCAATTGTCAGCGAGATCGGCAGCGGATAGGGGTTCTTCTCGTACATCACGTCGGCGCTATCGCAGGTCGGGCCGGCGAGAACGCAAGGCGCATTGTGATCGCCATCACGCGGCGTAGTGATCTGATAACGGATCGCTTCGTCCATCGTCTCGGCGAGACCGCCGAACTTGCCGATGTCGAGATAGACCCAGCGTACATTGTCGTTGTCCGCCTTCTTCGAGACGAGAACGACCTCGGCCTTGATGACGCCGGCATTGCCTACCATGCCGCGGCCGGGTTCGATGATCGTCTCTGGCAGGCGATTGCCAAAGTGACGGCTCAGCGCCTGGAAGATCGCCTGGCCGTAGGCCTGTGCGGTCGGCACGTCCTTGAGGTAACGGGTCGGGAAACCGCCGCCCATGTTGACCATCTTCAGCGTGATGCCTTCCTTGGCAAGCGCATCGAAAACCTGCTTTGCATCGCCAAGCGCGCGATCCCAAGCGGAGAGATCCGTCTGCTGCGAGCCGACATGGAAAGAAACGCCATAGGAGTCGAGGCCGAGCTTCTGCGCAGCGCGCAGGACGTCGACAGCCATCGCCGGAACGCAGCCGAACTTGCGCGACAGCGGCCATTCGGCGCCGGCACCATCGGTCAGAACGCGGCAGAACACACGCGAACCTGGAGCAGCGCGGGCAACCTTTTCAACTTCCTCGACGCAATCGACGGCAAAGAGACGGATGCCGAGTTCGAAGGCGCGGGCGATGTCACGCTCCTTCTTGATCGTGTTGCCGAACGAAATGCGGTCTGCCGTTGCGCCGGCGTCCAGAGCCATTTCGACTTCGGCCACGGAAGCCGTATCGAAGCTCGAGCCAAGCGAGGCGAGCAGGCGCAGGATCTCAGGCGCGGGATTTGCCTTAACGGCATAGAAAATCTTCGACTCAGGGAGAGCCATTTCGAAATTGTGGAAATTTTCCCGAATGACTTCAAGATCGACGACGAGGCAGGGGCCGTTCGGGCGTCGGGTGTTGATGAAGTCGAGGATGCGCTGCGTAGCCATCTTGGGTCTCCAATCCGTAGCGGCACTTCCGGCCGCCTTGAGCAAGTCGCGGTTTCATGGGACGCGCCCGATGTACCGCATGGACAAAGTGCATGAGTCGGTCCTGCGTGAGGCCAGCCTTTGGAGATGCTGAAACCACGAGACTTTTTTCATGCGGCGATGGACCGACGCTGAAACCAGCGTAAATCCGCTTTGTCTGCCTTGGCTTGGATGTACCCATCCGCACTACAGGCAATGAAGGTGTGCCTCTTCAGTAATCCCGGCTTATGGACAGCCGGAAGACACCAGAAAGGCCCGCACCGTCGTTGCTTCAAGATGTCCTCAGTTCAGCAGTAGGCCGCTAAACTGACTGGAGGGGTTAGTTCCAGGTACCATACCGTTTCCTCACCATTATGAAGATCGGCGGACACCCACAGGCACGTGCGACTTTGGGCAAGCGCCATATAAGGTGAAAGATGTGTCCAATCAATGAAAATTCTGCGGCAACGCCAATTTTTTTATTCGTTGAACAAGGTGTCGAAAATGGCCTAGAATCATTGAACGATGCACACAATTCCGCCCCTGAATGCCCTGCTCGACGTTCCGTTACCCGCGCTTGCTTCGGGTCGCGGGCCTCTGACCGGCGAGACGCTCGCCGTAAAGGACATTTTTGATGTGGCCGGGATGGTAACGGGCGGTGGCAACCCGCAAAAAGCGGCCGAATCACCCCCTGCCATGCACACGGCGCCAGCTATCCAGATGCTGCTCGACAACGGGGCGAAACTCGCGGGAAAATCCCAGACGGATGAATTCGCCTTCTCGCTGCTTGGCCAGAACGCCCATTTCCCGCATCCGGTCAATCCGGCAGCGCCCGACCGCGTGACCGGAGGATCGTCGTCAGGTTCAGTCTCCGCCGTTGCCGGCGGTCTCGTCACCATCGCAGCGGGCTCTGATACGGGCGGTTCGATCCGCGCACCGGCAAGTTTTTGCGGGCTCCCGGGCTTGCGGACGACGCATGGGCGTATCACCCTCGAAGGTGCATTGCCGCTCGCGCCTTCGCTCGACGTCTTCGGCTGGTTCGCCAAGGATATTGCGCTTTACGAAAAAGTCGGAGCTGTCCTTCTTGACGCCGACGCCCAGGACTTCAAGCTGACGCGCCCGCTTTTCATCCCGTTGCTCGAACATTTTCTGATCGGCGAGGCAGAGGATGCCGCCTACAGAAAAATGTACGCCACCGTTTGCGCCCATCTGGGCCAAGCCCGTTCCGCACGCCAGCCGACTGCGTCGATGGACGATCTATATCTGTGTTTTCGCCAGATACAGGGTTTCGAGGTCTGGCAGGCGCATGGCGCATGGATCGCCGCCAAGGATCGCGGCCTTGGACCGGGCGTGCGTGAGCGTTTCGAATATAGCTCAAAGATCGACCGGACCACTTACGATACGCAGACGCGCCGCCGCGATCTCTTCCGTTCCGAACTCGGCGACCTGCTGCGCGACGATGGCGTCCTCATCCTGCCGACTGTGCCCGGCGCGGCGCCGCTGGCCGCCGCGGCCTTCGACGATCTACAGACCTATCGCGAGCGAATGCTGCATCTCCTTTGCCTGTCGCCCCTCTCCGGCTTCCCGCAGATCACCTTGCCGTTAGGGGAGGTGCACGGCGCACCTTTCGGCATATCGCTGCTTGGACCGAAGAACAGCGACCGCGCGCTGATCAGGCTCGGCCGGGCTATTCTCGACACATCGGCAAGGGCGATCTGAGATGGACACGCTCACCCGCATGCGGGCTTTCATCGACGTGGTCGAGGCCGAAGGCTTTTCGGCGGCGGCGCGCAAGATCGGACGTTCCAAGGCCCTGCTTTCGAAATATGTGCGGGAACTTGAAGATGAACTCGGAGCGCTGCTCCTCAATCGCACCACGCGGCAGTTCTCGCTGACCGAAGCCGGGCACACATATTACCAGCGCGCCAGCGAAATTCTGCGCGAAGTCGAAAGCCTGCAGGAGGCGGTGCGCGAATCGAGCAGCGATATCAAGGGCCGCATCAAGATATCCGCGCCGCGTACCTTTGCCGATGCCGAGATCGGCCAGTGCCTCATCGACTTTTGTGCCGAGCAGCCGGATATTGTCCTCGACGTGCGGCTGGACGACCGCTTCGTCGACCTTGTGGAAGAAGGGTTCGACCTTGCCATCCGCATCACCCGCATGCAGGACTCCTCGCTTATAGCCAAGCGCCTCGCACCCTTCCATGTCATTGCCTGCGGCTCGCCGGACCTGATCGAGCGGCTGGGACGCCCTGAGCGCCCCGAGCTTCTCGCCTCTTTGCCCTGCCTTGTCGATACGAACAATCGCTCGCGCAATACCTGGCAATTCCTGAATGAAGACGGGGCGCCGTTATCCGTCCAGGTATCGGGGCCGATCGAAATCAACAGTCCGCTTTCAACGCGCCGGGCCGCCCTTGCCGGCCTCGGCTTTGCCCTGCTGCCGGATTTTGTGGCCCAGGCCGATATTAATAGCGGCAGGCTGGTCAGCGTTCTTGAGCAATTCATTCCACGCGATGCCGGCATTCATGCGGTCTATCCGCACCGCCGCTACCTGCCTGCAAAGGTGCGCGTTCTCGTCGATTATCTTGCCAAGTGGTTCAAGGACAATCGCCGCTCCTAATTATGTTAAATGTTATATTATATCGTCCCAATTTCGCCAATTTCGGCATATCCCTTAGCGCAACTCACGAAAGGCTTTTCATGCAGCAGAGATTCGCGGTTTTTATCGGCGCAATGGCGGCGGGACTGACCTTTGCCACCCCTGCCTATGTGCACCCGCATGTCTTTGCCGAAGCGCGCCTGGATGTGTCGATCAAGCCCGACGGGACCGTTGAAAAGCTCGGCCATGTCTGGCGCTTCGACGACATATTTTCAAGTACGGTGCTGGTCGAGTTCGACAAGAACGCGGACATGAAACTCGACGAAAAGGAACTGACGGAACTCGCCTCGACGATCAACGCGTCGATATCGGAATACGACTATTTCCAGTCCGTCACGCTCGATGGCAAGCAGATCGCCATGGGAGCGCCACAGCACCTCATCGCGGACTTTCAGAACAACCAGTTGCTGATCATCTTCGAGAGTGCGCCAAAGCAGCCGCTGAAGCTCGGCAAGAAGACCAGTTTCGGCGTCTATGACCCGACATTCTATACGGCAATCGACTATGTGAACGACACGGACATCCATGTCACGGGCGTGCCCTCCGGCTGCACGCATAAGGTGGTCCGTCCGGATCCTGACGAAGCGATCGCCGCCAACCAGGCGACGCTGACCGATGCCTTTTTCAACGATCCAACAGGGACCAACATGTCGAAGATCTTTGCGACCCGGCTGGAAATCGAATGCCCCAAGGGCTGAGTGAAGGATAGACCATGCGCAAACGCACCCTGGTGGGTACCCTGGCAGTCCTCGTTCTTGTCGGCGGGCACGCCCTCGCCCAGACCTCCTCGCTCGGGATCGGCTCCAACGAGGTTGCCATGCAGCCGACAGGGCCGTTCGCCGAGCTCATCCTCTGGATAAACATCCAGCAGCGCAATTTCTATCTCGCCATGACCCACGCCCTGAAAGGCATGCGCGAGGATCCCTGGCAAGTGTCGATACTCGTCGGCCTGTCATTCCTCTACGGTATCCTCCACGCGGTCGGCCCGGGACATGGCAAGGCTGTCATCTCCTCCTACATGCTGGCCAATGAGACGACCTTGCGGCGTGGCGTGCTTCTGTCATTTGCCTCATCCATGCTGCAGGCGTTCACCGCGCTCTTCATCATCGGCCTGACATTTCTGGCGCTACGCGGCACCACGGTTTCGATGAACGACGCGGCGCGCTACATGGAGATCGCGAGCTTCGTGCTGATTATCGCCTTCGGCCTTTCATTGCTCTGGCGCAAGGTTCCGCAGCTGTTTCGCCCGCGCGTAGCTCAACTCGTGGCACACGGCGACGGCACTGCCGTACTCGCCCCCGATCATCATCACCACCATCACGACCATGGTCATCACGCCCATCACCAGCATGATCACGTGCACCATGCCCATGCCGGACACGATCATGAACATCATCATGCTCATGGTCACCATCACCATGCCGAAGGCGACGTGTGCGAGACCTGTGGGCATTCGCACGCGCCGGACCCTGCCATGCTTGCGGGGGAGTTCAACTGGAAGACAGCCTGGGCGGCGATCGTAGCCGTCGGTTTGCGTCCCTGTTCAGGCGCGCTAATCGTCCTTACCTTCTCGCTGCTCAACGGGCTTGTTCTCGGCGGTGTGCTTTCGGTGTTCGCAATGGCGCTCGGAACGTTCATCACCGTCGCGGTCCTCGCCACACTGGCAGTGACGGCAAAGAATGTAGCGCTGAGGGTTTCGGGCGCCTCCGCGCTTTCCGGGCGGGTCCAGAACATTATCGAAGTTGCCGGGGCACTCTTCATCGTGCTCTTTGGCATCCTGCTCCTGACCGCATCGCTGCGGTTCTAGAGCTTGCTCGAGATCAGTCGTCCTTGTGCTGTCGCCTGGCACGCAGCCAGAACACCACGAAGAAACCGGCAACGAAGACGACGGCAAGGATTCCGGCGGCCGGTGCCGATCGCTCGCCAAGCGCCAGCATCAGTGTCGGCATGAAATAGGCGACGATGCCAAAACCAAACATGATGCAGGCAGCCGCGATGGCGGCACTACGGGTTTTCGGATCCATCACGCTTCAAACGCCTCGATTGCTGTTGGCAGGTTTGTAGCGGCAGCACGTATTTATGCAAGGGGCGCTTTCACGCAGCGCGAAACTCTTCGAGCCGCTTGATCTGCTTGCCCGCGGCATCGAAATTCTCCGGTGAAAGCCATTTCTGGTAGGCGGCCTTCAGCGCCGGCCATTCGCTGTCGATGATCGAGAACCACGCCGTATCGCGGTTCTTGCCCTTTTGCACCATATGCTGGCGGAAAATGCCTTCGAACTTGAAGCCGAAGCGTTCTGCCGATCGTTTGGAGGGCTCGTTGGCATTGTTGCACTTCCACTCATAGCGCCGGTAGCCGAGTTCGTCGAAAATATAAGCCATGAACAGAAATTGCGCTTCGGTGGCCGCGGGCTTGCGCGAGATCAGCGGGCCCCAATAGATATTGCCGATTTCGATCACGCCGAAGGCCGGATCGATGCGCATCAGCGTCTGGCGTCCGGCGACCTTGCCGCTCGCCTTGTCGATAACGGCAAAGAAAAGGGGGTCCTTGCTTGCGGCAACCTTCTCCAGCCATTCACTGAAAGCCACGCGGTTCTGGGGCGGAGCCTCAAACAGATAGCGGAAACGGTCGTCGGCATCGGTGACGCTCGATGCCTCGAAGAGCCCGTCGCCGTGTTTTGCCGGATCCAGCGGTTCGAGGCGGGCGAAGCGTCCTTCGAGGGGTTCGCGCGCAGGCAGGGGCCGGGGTGTCCAGGTCGTCAGGTCGGTCATGGTGAAATTTGCTCGCTCAGCGTCATCCAGAATGTTTGACTTGTTACTGTACTCAAAGCACAAAGCAGAAGTTGAAAATTGTATGTGGGACAAGAATATGCTGCGCACTATTCCGGGGTTTGACCGCATCGGTGAAGAGAATGCGTTTGCCGTGCTGGCACGCGCAACTGCTCTGGGCGCCCAGGGCAGGGACATCATCAATCTCGGCATTGGCCAGCCGGACTTCAAAACGCCCGCCCACATCGTGGACGCCGCAATAAAGGCGCTGCGCGATGGTCACCATGGCTATACGCCCGCCACGGGGCTCGTCGCAGCGCGCGAGGCCGTGGCACGGCGCACGCTGACAACGACCGGCATCGAAGTCTCTCCGGACAACATCATCATCGTACCTGGCGGCAAGGTGACGATGTTTGCGGCGATCATGATCTTTGGCGAACCCGGCGCCGAAATCCTCTATCCCGATCCGGGTTTTCCGATCTATCGCTCCATGATCGAGTTCACCGGCGCCAAGCCGGTTCCCGTCCCGATACGGGAAGAAAACGGCTTTGCCTTTTCGGCGGATGAAACGCTTGCGCTGATCACGCCGAAGACGCGTCTCCTGATCCTCAACTCGCCGGCCAATCCGACCGGCGGCGTTACGCCCCGCGTGGAAATCGAAAAGCTGGTGAAGGGCCTCGAAGCCCACCCTCATGTTGCGATCATGTCGGACGAAATCTATGACGTCATGACCTATGATGGCGAGGAGCATCTCTCGCTCTTGACCTTCCCATCCATCCGCGACCGCCTGATCGTGCTCAACGGCTGGTCCAAGACATGGGCGATGACCGGCTGGCGCATGGGCTGGTCGATCTGGCCGGACCAGCTTTACGACAAGGTGCGCAAGCTCGCGGTCAATTGCTGGTCCTGTGTGAACGCGCCGAGCCAATATGCCGGCATCGCCGCCATCGACGGACCGCAGGACGATGTCGAAAAGATGTGCCGGGCCTTCGACAATCGCCGGCGCATTGTCGTCGACGGGCTGAACAGCCTGCCGGGCATCAGTTGCGCGACGCCGAAGGGCGCCTTCTATGCCTTTCCAAATGTCAAGGAAACGGGTTGGCCGGCCAAACAGCTGGCGTCAGCCCTGCTCGAGGAGGCAGGCGTCGCACTGATCGGCGGGCCGGATTTCGGCATTCTCGGCGAAGGATATGTGCGCCTTTCCTATGCCAACTCCGAAGAAAACATCCTGCGCGCCATCGAGCGGATCGAGAAGTTCCTGGCGAAGTAGGGCAGAGATTTGTCAGCGTCCATCAACGGGCGCGGGAGGGTGGGATTCTTTTGATATCCCGCCGTGATCTTTGCTTCGACCTGCACTGCCGTCATCCTTTGGGCGCCTTCACTTCCTCGACGCCCTCAGACTGCCGTCTTCCTCGGGCCCCCACACTGCCGTCATCCTCGGGCTCTTGTCCCGAGGATCCACTTCTATGACAAGTGATGCGTCGATGGCTTGAACTGCATGATCATGGACCGGGACAAGAACCCGAGGATCCAAATACAGGGCACCGAATCCCTCTACGCAGAAACGCGCTTTAAGCGGCCGTATTCGCCTTGGCGTTTGCGACCGTCGCCTCGATATGGTCGATCAGGCTGTCCGGCAGTTTCAGCCGGCCTGCAAGCAGGTCGAGATAGCCGCGTTCGGCTCGGGTCTTCGGATCGATCGCAAGGCGTGAAGCCGTATAGAGCTCAACTTTCTGCGCGTCGGTGACGGCCGCGGCAACGATTGCGTCGAGGTCGACGGGCGCATTGAGTTCGTTCGTGAGAAACGCCTGCGTATCGCTGTTGAGGCCGGAAAGGGCGAGCTTGTCGGCAATGCGCTTGCGCTCCTCGTCATCGACATGTCCATCGGCACGGGCGGCCGCGATCATCGCGCGCACCAGCACAAGCGCAAATTCGTGCTCGCCCTGCGGCGCGGTTTCGGGATGGAAGCTCGAGTCATTCGGCGGCGGCAAGAGCTCGCCATCGAGCGTCGTCGGCTGCTCGGCCTCGGCAGGCGTCTTGCCCGACTGGTAATTCTGATAGGCTTTGTAGGCGAGGCCCGCCACGGCAGCGAGACCGCCGAGCTTCAGGGCACCGCCCGCAACGTCCCGGCCAGTTCCGGTGCCAAGCAGGATAGCTGCGATCGCGCCAGCTGCCAGCGGATTGTCCTTGGCCATCTGCGTCGCCTTGCCCGCTGTATCCCGCACGGACGTGCCGACGCCGGGGATATTGCTTCCAAGGAAATCATCGAGAATCTTCTTCGGATCAAGCATGCTAATCTCCTCTTTGGCTGCATGAACTGGCCTGGCTTAGTTAGGACCGGGTTCATGGCATTGCAATGACAGGAAGGAGATTTGTCGTCCGGGCCTACGAGCCTATGTGCTCTTTGGCCCCACGCGCACGGGCAAGACGCACCTGCTTCTGCCGCTCGGCAAATCGGGCACGGTCAGCGTCAGTTCGCTCATGATAGCAATGGGGGCAGGAAACGCCTTCTTCGAACAGCTGCGAAAGCTTATCCTCGGGCGCGATCGGATTGCGGCAGGCGTGGCAAAGCTCCGCCTCACCCTCGACAAGACCGTGACCTACCGAGACCCGCTCGTCAAAGACGAAGCATTCGCCATTCCAGCGGCTTTCCTCGGCCGGCACGTCCTCGAGATATTTCAGGATGCCGCCTTTGAGGTGATAAACGTCCTCGAAACCGAGGCCCTTGACGAAAGCCGTCGCCTTTTCGCAGCGAATGCCCCCCGTGCAGAACATGGCAATCTTCTTGCCTTCCAGTTCGTCGCGGTGGTCTTCGACCCATTGCGGAAATTCGCGGAAGGTCTTTGTCTGCGGATCGACTGCCCCGGCAAAGGTGCCGATCGCCGTCTCATAATCGTTGCGCGTGTCAATGAGGATCGTATCCGGGGCGGCGATGAGCGCGTTCCAGTTCTCGGGCTCCACATAGGTGCCGACGCTTTGCAAGGGATCGATATCAGCAACCCCCATCGTGACGATCTCCTTCTTCAGCCGCACCTTCATCCGCTTGAAGGGCATTTCGCTGGCATAGGAATATTTCAGCTCCATGCCGGCGATAGCAGGCTCGGCATTAAGGAAATCGACAAGCTGCTGGATGGCTGCGGCCGATCCCGCGACAGTGCCGTTAACACCTTCGGCGGCAAGCAACAGGGTTCCCTTGATGCCGAGACCGCAGCAAAGCTTCGCCAGCGGCTCCTGCAGCGACTGGTAGTGATCCAGTCGCGCAAAGCGATAGAGCGCGGCCACTTTGAAGGGCAGGTTTGAAGAATGGTCTGTCATGATCGCCTCCAACTACTGTGCCGGCAGCCGGATTTCAAGCATTTTGGCAAATCGACGCGGTCGCCTCACACTCTCGTCGCACTTGTTTGCCAGTATTTCCGGGTTTCGATGGACAAAACCGCCCCGCGCTACTAAATCGATTGAACCCAAGGCTAGTGGAGAGAATGACATGACCCAGAAGACCGATTTGCTGTTACCCGTCCTCAAGGGCCAACCGGTCATTCCGGTCATTCTCGTACACGATGTAGCCCACGCCATGCCGCTCGCAAGGGCGCTTGCCAAGGGTGGCCTGCCGGCGATCGAGATCACCCTGCGCACGCCCGCCGCCCTTGACGCCATCCGCGCAGTCGCCGCGGAAGTGCCGGAAGCGATTGTCGGCGCGGGCACGATACTCAATGCGCGCCAGTATGAGGAGGCCAGCGCTGCGGGCTCTCGCTTCATCGTCAGCCCCGGGGCAACGCCGCAGCTGATCGAGGCCGCGAGGGACAGCAACGTACCGCTTTTGCCCGGCGCGATTACGCCCGGCGAGATCATGGCGCTGCGCGAGGAAGGCTATACGATGCTGAAGTTTTTTCCGGCGGAACAGGCAGGCGGAGCGACTTTCCTGAAATCGCTGGCTTCCCCGCTTGCGGGCACCATGTTCTGTCCCACGGGTGGGGTCAGCGCCGCCAACGCCAGAACCTATCTGAGCCTGCCGAACGTCGTCTGTGTCGGCGGATCGTGGGTTGCGCCGGAAGAGCATGTCAAGGCCGGCAACTGGGACGAAATCACCAGGCTTGCGGCAGATGCCGCAAAGCTGGCGGGCTGACGTTCCACATCAGCTACTCGCCTCAACCGCCATCCTCGGATCGACCGTCTCCCGGCATCCTCCGCCGCTGCCCCGCCATACCCTATTTCCACCGTCACGGGCGTTGTCCCGTGGATCCACCTTCAATTCGGATGCGTGTGTGGCTCCGCAACGTAGTTTGGGTCCTCGGGTCAGGCCCGAGGATGACGGCGGTGGTGGTGGATAACGGTGGTGCTGGATGAAGGCCGGGATGGATGGATCGATGTATGCATGACGCCAATCTTACCGGATAAGGTGATACATCCACACTCACCAGGAGGGGTCACGTAACCGCGATGTCATCCACGGTTCAATAGCATCCGCGTACTATCCCGCGGCGACCACCGCGACGCGCTAATTCCACACTGGATTTGAACGGGCAATAACGGGTTCGGAGGGGTGTCTTCTCTAGTCCCTACCCCTCCGCCGTCATCCTCGGGCTCTTGTCCCGAGGATCCACCTTCAATTCGGATGCGTGTGTGGCTCGGCAACGTAGTTTGGGTCCTCGGGTCAGGCCCGAGGATGACGGCGGTGGTGGTGAATAAGGGTGGGGGTGGACGAAGGTCATGATCGACGGATGACGCCAGTAGTGGCGGATAAGGGTGATACCTATCCACACGCACTGGGAGGTGGTCACGTGACCGCGATGTTATCCACGGGCATCCCCGCACTATCCCCATGGCGGTCAACGTGCCAACATTGCCCTTCTCTGTGTCGCAGGAGGGGAACCTACGAACCGCTGGTCGGGCTGAACTTGGCGATCTGCAGGAACGTCACGGCCTTGCCAGTGAACTTGTTGGCGTCGACCGGCGCATCATGCTGGAAGCCCGTGACATAGACCGTCGTCGGCGCGGTGCGCAGCAAGGCGTTGCGGATCACTGCCGGTTCGACGTGCGGCGCCACCGCTGCTACCTGCCGGGTCGAGAGTGCGCGATCGGGCACCTCGTTGCCAACCTGGATTGCCCGCGGCGCCTGTTCCTCCGCCGACTTCCGGTGCGGTTTGGCACCCTTCGTCGTGGTCACGACGCCGCTGTTGAGCATTGCGGCAGGATCGCCCTTGGCATGCAACATCGTCTCGCGCAGCGTCGCCATCGGCTCAGCTGAAGCCAGTTGCAGGTTTTGCTGGGCTGCCGGCTGCGGGTGGGCCACGCGGCCCCCTGTCGAGCCTTGAACGGTTGGCAGAACCTTGGGCTGCGACGCCGCTACCGACTGGCGCAGGAGCGCCTCCGGTGTCGGGTCCTCGTCCGGTATGGTGATGACATCCTGTTCGGCCGAAGCGTTCTGCGCTGATGGAGTGTTTGCCACGGCTGCAGCACTCGCGGGCGCGGGCCGCTGATCGGGAACGATCGACGCCATCAGCATGTCATTGTGCTTCGGCTTTTCGAACGGCACGGGCACCAGCGCATTGACCATCTCGGCCTGCGCCTTGCCGGCATCGCTGTCGGCATCGTCGGGGTTGGCCGCGATCAGCTCGCGGATGGCGCTCGCGCTATCCTGCGGACGCGGCTCGGGCAAAGCAGCGATCACCGTCGACTTGTCGGACGCTAGCGCGTTGAGCGTTGCCGGAGCCTCCGGCGCGGGCGTCGGCGTATAATCGGGGCGGCGCAGCGGCACCGGCACGTTCAAGGCCAATGTCTGGCTGTCGTCCGGCGTACCGGCCTGGTCCTGTTCGGCCGGCTGCGGCGCCTTGGCCGTCGTTGCGACCGGAGCGGCCGTACCCTCGGCCTCGTCCGCGACGGATGCGGGCTTGGTCACGGCGCTTTTCGCAGGCTTTGCCGCCGACGCTACAGCAACTGAACCTTCGCTGTTGTCTTCATCTTCGTCGGCACCGCCGCCAAAGAGCATGCCGAACAACGTCTTGCTGCGGCCAGAGCGCGAAGCGCTGGCGATCTGGATGGAGCTGCCATTGCGGCGGCGCGCTTCATAGGCGGCAACGGCCTGTTCATAGCCAGGAAGCGGCTTGCCATCCGACGGAATGTGCAAAGTCTTGCCATCCGGGAATACGGTGAGGAGTTCCTTGCGGCTCATGCGCGGCCAATAGCGCACATTACCGACATCGGTATGAACGAAGGGCGAGCCGGATGTCGGGTAGTAACCGACGCCGCCGGCCTGGAACTTCAGGGCAGTGTAGCGAAGCGTTTGCAGCTTCACGCCCGGCAGGTACCAGTCCATGGCCTTGCCCAGAATATGCTGGCTTTTTTCAGCAACGCCACGCGAGCGCGAGCGCAACATGGAATTGGTCGATGGCGAACGATAGCCGCAGACGACATAAATATAGTCGCGACCGCCGACCGTCTGGTAAATCTGCCAGACCAGATCGAACAGGCGCGGATCCATCTTGGTGGGTTCGTTGCGGCGCCAGTCGCGCAGGAACTGGTTGAGCTTGTTCAAACCATCCTGCTGGAAGCGGCCATCTTTCTTGAACGTGACTTCGATGCGTTCATTCGTGTGGACGGCGTAGAGCTTGAGGGTGCGGGTTTCTGCATTTGCCTGGGTGGAGGCAAAGAGCATCGACGCGAAGATCATTGTGACGGCAAACCACGCAGTACGCGCGAGCGAGGCAACCGTCAAACCGCCGTTCTTTGCATGCTTCATATATGCCAATTTCGTCCCAACCCTGACCGCGATACACAACCCCCGGATGGCTGAATTATCGGATTTAATGGTTAATGGTCGCTTTACTGAAGAACAAATACGTTGAGAGCATGGCAAAAACGCACGAAGAATCCATCGTTTTGTGACATGGTCAACGGGTTGTTAACAGCACAATTAAGGCGTTTTAACGAATGAATCCATCCTGCAAAAGTCTAAAAAGTGCTTCAATGTAAAATAAGCTAGATGCTACTAGGACCATTGCAAACTCGTTTTTAAGGTTTAGCAATTTCCGACTGATTACTCCGATTCGATCCTTCACGGATTGTTTCACTGCTTTAACATGGTGCTGAAATGACTTTGGAAACAGATAGATACAGAGGTGAAGATGCTGTGCGGGCTGCTCCTGCAAAGGGCGCTGGCAATCCGGCGAAGGCCGACCAGGCCGCACTCGGCACGCTTCCAGTATGGAACCTCGGCGACCTTTATCCTTCCGCGGACAGCAGTGAACTCAAGGCCGATCTCGTCCGCGCCAACGCGCTTGCGGTGGCATTCGAAGACCGCTGGAAGGGCAAACTTGCCGCTGAAGCCGGAAAGCCGAATGGGGGCGACTTCGTTCAGTCCATCACCGAGTTCGAGACGCTTGAAGAGCTGATCGGCAAGATCGTCTCGTTTGCCGGCCTCGTTTATGCCGGTGACACGTCGGACCCCAAACATGCCAAGCTTTATGGCGACATCCAGCAGAAGATGACGGATGCCAGCACCCACCTCATCTTCTACAGCCTCGAATTGAACCGCATCGATGACGCCATTCTCGACAAGGCGATGAATGACAATCCCGCAATCGGTCACTATCGCCCCTGGCTGACGGATCTGCGCAAGGACAAGCCCTACCAGCTTGAAGACCGACTGGAGCAGCTGTTTCACGAGAAATCGATAACCGGGCGCGGTGCCTGGAACCGTCTGTTCGACGAGACGATGACGGCGTTGCGGTTTACGGTGAACGGTGAGGAAATGGCGCTGGAGCCCACTCTGAACCTGCTGCAGGATGCAGATCCGGCTCTCCGCAAGGCTGGCTTCGAAGCACTCGCTGCAACATTCAAGGATAATTTGCGCACCTTCACCCTCATCACCAACACGCTCGCCAAGGACAAGGAAATCTCCGATCGCTGGCGCGGCTTTGAGGATATCGCCGATAGCCGGCACCTCGCAAACCGGGTCGAGCGGGAGGTGGTCGATGCGCTGGCGGCGGCGGTTCAGGCTGCCTATCCGAAACTGTCGCACCGCTACTATGCGATGAAGGCGAAGTGGCTCGGCCTTGAATTTCTCAACAACTGGGATCGCAACGCCCCGCTGCCGGAAACGCCGCAGGCGGTCATCTCCTGGAACGATGCGCGTGAAACCGTGCTTTCGGCCTATAGCGGCTTTGCCCCCGAAATGGCCGATATTGCGCGCCGGTTCTTCGACAGGAACTGGATTGACGCACCCACTCGGCCTGGCAAGTCACCCGGAGCCTTCGCACACCCCACCGTTCCCTCCGCCCATCCCTATGTGCTTCTCAACTATATGGGCAAGCCGCGCGATGTGATGACGCTTGCCCATGAACTCGGCCACGGCGTGCACCAGGTGCTTGCGGGCGGTCAGGGCGCCTTGATGGCCTCGACACCGCTGACGCTTGCAGAGACGGCATCCGTCTTCGGCGAAATGCTGACGTTCCGATCGCTCCTCGAACAGACGCGCGACAAGCGCGAGCGCAAGGCGATGCTGGCACAAAAGGCCGAGGACATGATCAACACGGTCGCGCGCCAGATCGCCTTCTACCAGTTCGAGCGCCGTGTTCACACCGAACGCATGGAAGGGGAACTTACCTCCGACCGTATCGGCGAAATCTGGCTCGACGTGCAGAAGGAGAGCCTTGGGCCGGCGGTGCATTTCGCCCCGGGCTACGAGACCTTCTGGACCTACATCCCGCATTTCATCCATTCGCCGTTCTACGTCTATGCCTATGCCTTTGGCGACTGCCTGGTGAACTCGCTCTATGCGGTTTACCAGAATGCCGAAGCGGGCTTTCAGCAAAAATACTTCGACATGCTCAAGGCCGGCGGCACCAAGCACCACTCCGAGTTGTTGGCGCCATTCGGCCTCGATGCCACCGATCCGGCTTTCTGGCAGAAGGGCCTTTCGGTCATCGAAGGCATCATCGACGAACTGGAAGCCATGGACGCCGACTGATGGATGCAGAGTCACCCTGGCAAGCCCCGACGCACACGCCCTATGACGGTTCGGCGCAACCTTTCACCATCGGCTTGCAACAGCTCGACCACAGGGACTGGATCGAAATTGACGATCATCTGCTTAGCTATCTTGCCGAAAAGCAGCGGCTTTTTGCACGCCACGGCGAGAAGATTTTCGTAGAGGAGTCAGGCAGCGAACCGGGCCAGAAGGAGGTTTTCGACCTGCTGACCGCCCACCTCATCGAACATTATCCCGAACGATATGTGCGCAAGGGCAATGCTGTCATTGTCTCTGGCAGGGACGATGCCATTGCGATCGGCGAAGCCGCAACGCCCTACCTGCACCGGGCGGCAAACCTCGTGCAGGAGGACCTTGTGCTCATGCGCAAGGACGAAAGGCGCGGCTGGCACCTCGGTGCCGCTTCGTTATCCTTCCCATCATCATGGACCCTTCTCGAAAAATTCGGCCGTTCCATGGAAGAGATTCATGCGCCCGTCCCGGATTTCGGCGCAGGCACCCGCAATGCGGGCCTCATCGCGCGCATGTTCGACAATCTGCGCCCGGACCGCTCGGTTTTGCGCATGAACTGGTCGCTTCAGCCGGATGGCGAGCTCTACCACCCCTTGGCAAGCCATGAGAAAGGCGCGCTCTATACGGACGACGACATTGCGGCGCAGAGTTTCGTCCGGGTCGAGCGTCAGACGTTGCGCAAGCTTCCCGCCTCCGGCGACATTCTCTTCACCATCCGCATCCACCTCGACCCCATAAAGGCGCTCAAGAAACACCCGGAGTGCCGGGCCGTCGCCGAAGCTTTTTGCCGGCAACTCGAGGCATTGAACCCGGCGCAATTGCACTACAAAGGTATTATGACGATCCGCGATCGGCTTTTAACCGCGCTGAGAACCCTATAATCGCGCCTCGATTAACAGTAGATTGAAATTTTCAACATGCAACGCAAAGGGTTGTTTGCTCTTTGTCACATCTATGCTCTATGGTTTCTTTGATGCCGATCTATAGCGGCTGCCTCAATGATGGAGATCAAAATTAGGAGCACGAAAAAAATGGCGAAGGCTGAATGGCCTATACATGGAGAAATTACTGGTCCGATCGTGATGATCGGTTTTGGATCCATCGGTCGGGGTACCCTGCCCCTCATCGAACGCCACTTCAAATATGACAAATCCCGCCTGGTCGTTATCGACCCCAGCGATGCCAACAAGAAGCTTCTTGACGAGCGCGGCATCCGGTTTATCCAGCAGGCGATCACCAAGGACAATTACAAGACCGTCTTGAAGCCCCTTCTTACCGAAGGCGGCGGCCAGGGCTTCTGTATCAATCTTTCCGTCGACACCTCTTCCGTCGATATCATGCATTTGTGCCGCAAGAACAACGCACTCTATATCGACACCGTGATCGAGCCGTGGATCGGCTTCTATTACGACAACGACATGGACAATGCCGACCGCACCAATTATGCGTTGCGCCAGACATTGCTGGCCGAGCGCAAGAAGCATCCGGGCGGACCGACCGCTGTTTCGTGCTGCGGCGCAAATCCCGGCATGGTGTCGTGGTTCGTCAAGCAGGGCCTGCTTGAACTCGCCCGCGACCTCGGCATCGATCATAGCGAACCGGCACGCGACGACCGCAAGGGCTGGGCCAAGCTGATGAGCAAGGTCGGCGTCAAGGGCATCCATATTGCCGAGCGCGATACGCAGCGCGCTGGCGACCCGAAGCCCTTCGGCGCATTCTGGAATACGTGGTCGGTCGAAGGGTTCATTTCCGAAGGCCTGCAGCCGGCCGAACTCGGCTGGGGCACCCACGAAAAGTGGATGCCGAAAAATGCGCGCAAGCAAAAGAAGGGCAACAAGGCGGCGATTTTCCTTGAGCAGCCTGGCGCCGACACGCGCATTCGCACCTGGTGCCCCACCGAAGGCGCGCAGTTCGGACTGCTGGTGACCCATAACGAATCGATCTCGATCGCGGATTTCTTCACCGTGCATGACAAGAAGGGCAAGGTTTCCTACCGCCCGACCTGCCATTATGCCTACCATCCCGCGAACGTCGCGACATTGTCGCTCGACGAGATGTTCGGTGCCGCCGGCCAGCCACAAGCGATCCAGCACGTGCTCGACGAATCTGAAATCGTCGATGGCGCCGATGAACTCGGCGTTCTGCTCTACGGCCATGAGAAGAACGCCTACTGGTATGGCTCGCAACTGACGATCGAGGAAGCGCGCAAGCTTGCCCCTTACCAGAACGCGACCGGACTCCAGGTTTCCTCGGCGGTCATGGCGGGAATGGTATGGGCGCTGGAAAATCCGGACGCCGGCATTGTCGAAGCCGACGAGATGGATTTCCGCCGCTGCCTCGAGGTGCAGACACCCTATCTCGGACCGCTCAAGGGCCACTATACGGACTGGACGCCGCTCCACAACCGACCGGGTCTGTTCAAGGAAAATCTCGACATGGATGATCCCTGGCAGTTCCGCAACATCCTCGTCCGCTCGTGACGAAAACGGCAGCTTCCGGGCTGCCGTTTTCATCCGCCCCCGAGCGTCATTCCCTACCCCCCGCCGTCATCCTCGGGCCCAGTCCCGAGGATCCATCTTGCAAAAGAACGACCCAGCGAAGCCACCGGAAGACGAGCAGTAGAACCGCCGAGCGTGCGGCACCCAAGCTTCAAAGCGATTCTCCTGACCGCATGACCGCCTAAGCCCATGATTGCGGACATTCGCTTCGGTCTTGTTGGCTAGCCATGCCGAAAGCCGTTGCGAGTCGTTCGCGTGATCGTCATCACACAACTCTATTATGGATCGGCGAAGGACGCGGCAGGCATTGATCGCATCCTTGTGTGTCGCGGGTCGAACGATCATCTGGTCCTGCGCCTGGAAGCGTGTTTAGCCGGATGCATCTTGGAGTTGAATGTCTGGATGGAACAAATGGTAGCCTCAAACACTTCCAATCTGCAATTAAACTTAGGTCTTGTTTCTGCTTGATTTTCACGGCATCTAGATATCCAGAACCATGGGAGAATATTGGATGAGACGTTTTTCGCTGCCCGTCGCCGTTACGCTTAGCCTTTCCCTTGCCGGCTGCATGAGCGGGTCCATGCAGGATGGCGCAGGCGTGCAGGTCGCCAAGCCGACGGACGCCGTCCAGGGCCAATGGTTCGACACCTCGGGCGTCGCCTTCTCGAATTTCAACGGCGGCGTCTTCGAGACCCGCGCCAACGACACCAAGGAAAAACTCGCTGAAGGCAATTATCGCTTCGCCTCGGCCAATCTGATCGAGATCAACATGCGCTCGCTCGCGCGCGGTACCCAGTCTAAGGTGAATTGCGCCCTCGTCAGCACGGGCCAGCTCAATTGCACCTCGTCCAGCGGCCAGCAATTCTCGCTGACGCGGCGCGGCCCGCAAACGGGCTGAGGCCGAAACATTCGACCAATTGCTCGATTGCATGGCGGTCAAAGGAATGAAACCATTGCTCGTCAACCGATGCTCCACGCGCCGATTTGGAGCCAGTCAACCGGGAGCAGATCATGTCCGGAATTCTTGCCCGACTTCTCGTTGCAACTTCAGTGTTTGGCCTGTCGGCCGGTGCGGCGATGGCCGACTATACGCTCAACATCCTGCATATAAACGACCAGCATTCGCGCATTGAGCCGATCAACAAGTACGATTCGACCTGCTCGGCTGAAGAAACGGCCAAGAACGAGTGCTTCGGCGGTATAGCCCGGGTCAAGGCCAAGATCGACGAGCGCCGCGCTGCGCTGTCGAAGGATGGCGGCAATGTCATCGTCCTCGATGCCGGCGACGAATTCCAGGGTTCACTGTTCTACACGACCTACAAGGGCGACGACACCGCCGAATTCATGAACCAGATGGGCTTCGACGCGATGGCCCTCGGCAACCACGAATTCGACGACAAGCCGGAGAGCCTTGCAAAATTCCTCGAAAAGGTGAAGTTTCCGGTCATTTCCAGCAATACGGAAGCCACGCCGGATTCGCCGATCGCCGGCAAATTCAAGCCCTATCGCATCAAGGAGATTGGCGGCCAGAAGATCGGCATCATCTCTGCCTTGACAACCGATACGGCGGAAATATCCAGTCCCGGCCCGAGCGTGAAATTCGCGAATGAAGCCGAGACACTGCGGAAGGTTGTCGACACCCTCAAGGGCGAAGGCGTCAACAAGATCATCGCACTCAATCACGATGGCTATCTCAGGGACAAGGAATTGGCGGCGCAGGTCGACGGTATCGACGTCATCGTCGGCGGCCACAGCCACACGCTGCTCTCCAATACCGATCCCGAAGCAATCGGCCCCTATCCGACGCTGGTCAAAGGCCCTTCCGGCCGCGATGTGCCGATCGTCCAGGCCAAATCCTATTCGAAATATCTCGGCGAACTCAAGGTTACCTTCGATGACGAGGGCAATGTCATCAAGAGCGAGGGCGCGCCCATGCTTCTCGACTCGAGCGTGACGCCTGACCCGGCCTTCGCCGCCCGCATCAAGGAACTTGCCCAGCCAATCGAGGAATTGAAGTCGCGCAAGGTCGGCGAATCGACCGGCGTGATCGAAGCCGCCCGCGAGGTGTGCCGCGCCCGCGAATGCAGCATGGGTAATCTCGTTGCCGATGCCATGCTGGACCGAGTCAAGAGCCAGGGCGTGACGATCGCCATCATCAATGGCGGCGGCCTGCGTGCCTCGATCGATGCGGGCGACGTGACCATGGGCGAAGTGCTGACCGTGCTGCCGTTCCAGAATACGTTGGCGACATTCCAGTTGCGCGGATCGGATGTCGTTGCCGCACTCGAAAATGGTGTCAGCCAGATCGACCAGGGCGCGGGGCGCTTCCCGCAGGTAGCCGGTCTGAAATACACATTCGACATATCAAAGCCGGTCGGCAGCCGCATCTCCGATATAGCGGTGATGCAGGGCGACAGCTTTCGGCCGCTCGATCCTGGCGCAACCTATGGCGTGGTTTCGAACAATTACATGCGCGCCGGGGGCGACGGCTACAAAATCTTCTCGACGAATGCCGTCAACGCTTATGATTACGGCCCGGGACTGGAACTCGTTCTTGCCGATTATCTCGGTCAGCACGTCCCCTACAAACCCTATACGGATGGGCGCATAACGATGGCGGCGGCCGCGCCGGGCGTCGATCCGGTGCCAGCGCCCCCAGCGCCGCCCGAAACGCCGAAGGCGCCCGAACCGGCAAAGCCGGCGGCGCAAAGCGTCGCCAACCATCATCCGGACAGCTATACGATCAAGCGCGGCGACAATTTCTGGGAGATTGCCGAGGAGATTTACGGCAAGGGCATCGAATGGAAAAAACTTGCCGGAGCCAATCCCGGGATGAAACCGATGAAGCTGCCGATCGGCGCGCAAATGAAGGTGCCCGGCCTATAGCCTAATTGTACATGACCGCACATGAGGTGGATCCTCGGGACGAGGGCTGGAGGACCCATGATTAAAGACAGAACCACGCGCATCCGCCTTGAAGGTTGATCATCGCAAAGTCCAAGGACGAGCATGCGGCCTTTCGCACTCTTGCAATAAAGCCTGCCCGCTCTACGTTCCACCGCGCAAGCGTGGAGTATGTATATGGCAATTTCAGACGAGGCCCGGGTGGCGGTGCGCAAGCCCGACGATCATCTGGCAATCGAAACGTCGAAGGTCGGCGTTCTTCTCGTCAACCTTGGGACGCCCGATGGCACCGACAAGGTTTCCATGCGGCGATACCTTGCCGAATTTCTTTCGGACAAGCGCGTCATCGAGTGGCCGCGGGCCATCTGGCTGCCCGTGCTCTACGGGATCGTGCTCAACACGCGCCCGAAGAAATCCGGCGCGCTCTACGACAAGATCTGGAACCGGGAGCGCAATGAGTCGCCCCTGCGCACCTATACGCGTTCGCAAAGCGAAAAACTCGCCGCAGCGCTTTCCGCCCATCCCAATGTCGTCGTCGACTGGGGCATGCGCTATGGCCGGCCCTCCATCGAGGAAGCGTTGCAGCGGCTCGACCGGCAGGGCTGCAAGCGTATCGTCATGTTCCCGCTCTACCCGCAATATTCGGCGACGACCACGGCAACGGTGAACGACAAGTTCTTCGAGGCGCTGGTCAAGATGCGGTTCATGCCGGCGACCCGCACCGTTCCCTCCTATCAGGACGAGCCGGCCTATATCGATGCCCTGGCGACCTCGATCGAAAAGCACTACGCGTCGCTGGGCTATGAGCCTGAATTGCTCATCGCTTCCTATCACGGCATCCCGCAAAGCTACTTCAAGCGCGGCGATCCCTATCCATGCCACTGCTGGAAGACGACGCGACTGCTGCGCGAACGGCTCGGCTGGGGCGAAGACAGGCTTATCACCACCTTCCAGTCGCGTTTCGGCCCGGAGGAATGGATGCAACCCTATACCGACAAGACGTTGGAGCAGCTGGCCAAGGACGGCGTGAAGTCCGTCGCCGTCTTCAATCCGGGCTTCGTTGCCGATTGCCTCGAAACGCTCGAGGAAATTGCTGGCGAAGGCGCGGAAATCTTTCATCACAATGGCGGCGTGAATTTCACGCATGTCCCATGCCTGAATGATTCTAAGGAAGGCATGAAGGTCATCGAGACTCTTGTGCGCCGCGAGTTGCAGGGCTGGATTTAGAAGGTCCGGGCGGGCTCGCTCGAATCGCTGCTTTGGTCTATCTTGCGCTTGCCGGCTCACGGGCGATAACGTTTCGTAACGCCGCTTGAGCGGTTGTCGGCCAGGGAGAGCAGCATGCCGTTGAGCGGATTCGACTTCACCATACCGGTTCTGGTCATCCTCGTGCTCGTGGTCCTGTTTGCCGGCGTCAAGACGGTGCCCCAGGGCTATAATTACACCGTCGAGCGCTTCGGCCGCTATACGCGCACGCTCGCGCCGGGTCTCAACCTGATCGTGCCCTTCTTCGACCGCATCGGCGCCAAGCTCAACATGATGGAGCAGGTGCTGGACGTTCCGACCCAGGAAGTCATTACCAAGGACAATGCCAACATTGCCGTCGACGGCATCGCCTTCTACCAGATCCTCAACGCGCCGCAGGCTGCCTATCAGGTGAGCGGCCTGCAGAACGCCATTCTCAACCTGACGATGACGAATATCCGCACCGTCATGGGCTCGATGGTTCTCGACGAACTTCTCTCCAACCGCGATGCGATCAATGACCGGCTGCTACGCGTCGTCGACGAGGCGGCGCATTCGTGGGGGATCAAGATGACCCGCGTCGAGATCAAGGATATCAACCCGCCAAAGGATCTGCTCGATTCTATGGCAAGGCAGATGAAGGCCGAGCGCGACAAGCGTGCGGTCGTTCTTGAAGCCGAAGGCACGAGGGCGGCGCAGATCCTGCGTGCCGAGGGTCTGAAACAGTCGCAGATTCTCGAGGCCGAAGGGCGGCGCGAAGCCGCCTTCCGCGAGGCGGAAGCGCGCGAGCGCCTGGCTGAAGCCGAGGCCAAGGCGACGGAAATCGTCTCGGCCGCCATTGCCGGCGGAAACGTCCAGGCGCTCAACTATTTCGTCGCCCAGAAATACACCGAAGCCTTCGGCAAGTTTGCCGGAAGCCCCAACCAGAAGATCATCTTCATGCCGATGGAAGCGTCTTCACTCGTCAGCACGCTCGGAGGCATTGGCGCGCTTGCACGCGATGTCTTCGGCGACGGCGCGCCGTCACCCTCGACGCCACCGGTGCGCGGCCGAACGGTACCCGGCACCGGCGGAACGAATAGCTGACGCCCGGCGAAGGAGCACAGCCATGCTTGAGCGCCTTTTTACCGAACTTGGGCCATGGAATTGGGTGGTGCTCGGTCTCGTGCTGATGATCTTCGAAGTGGCGGCGCCCGGCATCTTTTTCCTGTGGTTCGGCATCGCAGCCATCACCGTCGGCGGGCTCGCGATTCTTTTTGCCGAGGCGCTTGGGCTTACCTGGCAAATACAAGTCATCATCTTCCTTGTACTCTCCGTAATTGCCGTCTTCATCGGCCGCAAGCTTATCGGCGCGACAGATGCCGTCTCCGACGAGCCATTGCTGAACCGCCGCGCCGAACAGATGGTCGGTCTTGTCGTCACGCTGGAGGAAGCAACCGTCAACGGACGCGGCAGAGCCCGCGTCGGCGATAGTCTGTGGCGGGTTAACGGGCCGGATCTCGCCGCCGGCACGCGCGTGCGCATAACCGCCGTCGATCATGGGATCCTGGTCGTTGAAGCAGCCTAGGCCGCTCCAATACGCAACAGGTCGTGGAAGTGCACGATCCCGACCGGATAGTTCTTCTCGGTCACGATCAGGGCGCCAATATTGTGCTGGTTGAGAAGCGCAAGGGCGGCGCTCGCCAGCATGGTCGGCGGCACGGTCTTCGGATCGCGCGTCATAATGTCTTCGACATTCATGGCGATGAGGTTGCGATGCAGGTTACGCGACAGATCGCCGTCGGTGATGATGCCAGCGAGTGTGCCTTCCTCGTTCTGCACCGCAATGCAGCCGAAGCGCTTGGCTGCGAACACCTTCATCGCGTCGGGAATGGGCGTTCCGAGCGGAACAAGCGGTATCTGGTCGCCGCTATGCATGATCTCGCGTACATGGGTCAGGCTGGCGCCAAGCGACCCGCCCGGATGAAACGTCTTGAAATCCCCGGCCGTGAAGCCGCGTGCTTCCAGCAATGCGATGGCAATCGCATCGCCCATGGCAAGCTGCATCAGCGTTGATGTCGTCGGCGCAAGACCATGCGGACAGGCTTCCGTCACGCGGGGCAACAGCAACACAACATCGGCGGCGTTCGCCAAGGCCGACGTCTCACCGGCCGTCACCGCAATGAGCGGAATACGGAAGCGCATCGCATAACTGACGATGCCCTTGAGTTCCGCCGTCTCGCCCGACCATGATAGGGCAATGATCGCATCGTCGACGGCAATCATGCCGAGATCGCCGTGGTTTGCCTCCGAGGGATGCACGAAGAACGCCGGAGTTCCGGTCGAAGCAAATGTCGCCGCAAGTTTCGAACCGATATGGCCGCTCTTGCCGACCCCGGTCACGATGATCCGCCCGCGGATCGAGGCGATCTTTTCGATGGCGCGGCAGAACGGTTCGGCCAACGGGCCGCCGAGCGCTTCGCTCAGCGCAACGAGACCGTCGGTTTCGGTTGAGATGGTCCGTTTGGCGGATTCAACCGCTGCGGATTTGTCGAGATCGGTGTGATTGATAGCCTGCATGGCGAGAACCGTTAGCGCTTTGCACCCCGGCTGTCCAATTTTTGTTCAAGGCAATGCCCGGGAATGGCATCGAACGACCGCGAATTAGCGGGTCATTAACCATGCCTCTTTACCATCCCTCAACGTTCGAACTCATTGGCAAACCTGCATATGCATCCTCGGCACCCACGTTTGGAAGCCCCGCCCGGCGGCAGCTTCAGACCTGCCAGCATCGTCTGTCTCCTGACAGCGCTGCTCGGCACGACCGTACTTGCCCCCCACGCACTTGCCCAGCAACAGGTCCCCCTGCGCGGTCCCGTCGGCGAAAATGTGCTGCAGGCACAGAGCAATGGCAGGCGCATTCTCGCCCAGAATACCGTTCCGCCGACGGGAACCCCACCGCCCGACAGCGGTATCCCCTCGCGACCCTACGAACCCCTGAGCCCTGGCGCCCTACCGCCTGTGACGGGCGATGAAGGTCTTGGCCTGCGCGGCGTCCCGCCGGACAGCGATCTCCTGCCTTCCGGCCCCGCCGATGACAGCAACAATCTTGGCGCGCAGTCACCGCCAGTCGACCAGTTCGGACCGATTCCCGAGGACAGGGCGGCACGCACCGTGGCGTCGCGTCGCGTTCGCGCGGCTGTTGACGAGGAGACGACCAATTCGATCCCAAACCCGCCGATTGAGCAGAACCGGGAGGCAAACCCGCTGGCGGGCCCGGCCGAGCGCGACAATCTGCCGGAACCCGCCATCGAACGGCGCGCCATTCGCCCCGATCCAGAACCTTTTGCGCCTTTTGGCATTAGAGCCGGCACGGTAACCCTGCGCCCGTCAATCAGCACGGGCCTCCGCGCCACGACCAATGCCGACGGCAGTTCCGATGGGTCCGGCGCGCTTTTGTCGGAAACGCGCCTGCGCGCCCGCGCCACAACCGATTGGTCGCGTCATTCCGCCTGGCTGGATTTTGATGGCCTCTACGACAAATCCCTCGTCGGTGAGGACTATTCGGCGCCCAACATCGCCCTGCGCAGCGGATTTCAGCTCGACCTCGGCGCGCGCACCACGGTAAAGGGCGAGGCCGGCTATCGCTACCGGCAGGAAGACCCAAGCGCGCCCACGACGATCGTCGGCACCTCGAATCGCCCGGCCGTGCAGGATATCGACGCCAATCTTGGAGTGCGCCGGGAATTCGGCCAATTCTTCGCCGACGTCAAAGGCAATGTCGACCACACCACCTACGGCAATGCCGAATTCTCCGACGGCAGCACAACGAGCCAGAAGGACCGGGACAATACCTTTGCGAGTGTCGCGCTGCGCGGCGGCTTTGAAATGTCGCCGGCGATCAAGCCGTTCGCCGAGGTAGAAATCGGCAAACTGATGTATGACGAGGCGGTGGATTCCAATGGTTTCCGCCGCTCCGGCATGCGCACGGGGCTGCGCGGCGGCGTCGAGCTCGATATCCGTGAAAAGCTGACGGGAGAACTGGCGCTCGGCTACCTGCGCCAGGACATTGAGGACGATCGCCTCAATGCTGTCGAAGGCCTCAGCGTTGACGGGGCGATCAAATGGTCGCCGCAGCGAGGAACCGACGTCGATATCGGCCTTCTCACCCGCATCGAAGGGGCGACGGCACCCGGCGATAGCGGCTCGATTTTCTATGAAGGCACGGTCGGCATCAAGCGGCAGGCGCGCGCCAATCTCGATCTCAAGGCTAATCTCTTCGTTTCGCTGCGCGACAACAAGGACGATACCGGCTGGGACAAGGGTTTCGGTGCCGAGATCGGCGCTACCTATTGGTTCAACCGTTTCTTCGGTCTTGATATCAGCGCCCGTCACGAACTGACGCGCAGCGAGGTGGACACCCGCAATACGAACGAGACCAGCATATTCGTGGGGGTCACGCTGCAACGATAGGCGGTCATGGCCATGCCGGCCCTGTTGCGTCCGGAAGTTCAGCGGCACTCCGCGACTGACACGGCGTTCGTACACCCCACTGCTATCTACCCACCACGACCGTCATCCTCGGGCCCTTGTCCCGAGGATCCACGATTACGGCAGATAGGGCGAATTTCCGCGACCTAGCGGACCACGTACAAGGATAACGGTGGAGGGGTAGACTAGGAGCGGGAAGCCGCCAGTCGAGGCTACCCGCCAAACGCCCACTCAGTCCTTCGGCTGGATCGTCTTCAGCATATTGCCGATATTGTCGATAACGCCGCCACGGATGTCGTTGCGCCACAGGGCGAAAGCGACATTGGCTTCGACGAAGCCTTCCTTCGAGCCGGTGTCATAGGTACGTCCCCGGAAGTGGTAGCCGAAGAAGTCCTGTTCCTTCGTCAACTTCAGCATGGCGTCGGTCAACTGAATTTCATTGCCTGCGCCCCGCTCCTGATGCTCGAGAATGTCGAAGATTTCCGGCTGGAGGATGTAACGGCCATTGATGTAAAGATTGGACGGCGCCGTGCCCTTGGCCGGCTTCTCGACCATCTCGGTCAATTCGAAACCCTTGCCGACCGGCCTGCCCTGACCGACAATGCCGTATTTATGCGTTTCGGCCGGATCGCATTCCTGCACGGCGATGACATTGCCGCCTGACTTGTTATAGAGCTCGACCATATCGGCCATGCAACCGGTCGATTCGGGCTGCATGATCATGTCAGGGAGCAATAGCGCGAATGGCTCATCGCCGACGATGTCGCGTGCGCACCAGACCGCGTGGCCAAGCCCCATGGGCACCTGCTGGCGGGTGAAGCTCGTTGTTCCCGGTCCTGGCTGGATGCTTTGGAGTTCCTCGAGAAGTCCGGTCTTGCCGCGTTCAGCGAGCGTAGCATAGAGCTCGTACTGCGCGTCGAAATAATCCTCGATGACAGCCTTGTTGCGTCCGGTCACGAAGATGAAATGCTCGATGCCGGCCTCGCGCGCCTCATCCACCACATATTGGATGACCGGCTTGTCGACAACGGTCAGCATTTCCTTGGGAATGGATTTTGTCGCCGGGAGCACGCGGGTACCAAAACCCGCAACTGGAAAGACGGCCTTACGGATTTGCTTTCTCGTCGTCATCGTTACCTCGTCAGTGTTGCACGCTTCGATTACTGACGATGCATTCTGCACAAGATGCAAGCGAACAGTATCATTTCAAATTTACGCATAAACTTGTACAAAACCGCCGCCGGCTCTGGGTTTATGCGCTAGACAATTCGGTCTCAAAGACCCAAAATACATAACGCTGTAAAATAAATATTCGTTGCCGTTGTTAATGTAGCCTGGCAGCGCGCGTTTGCCGATGCATGGTAAACCAATTCCTAACTTTGCCATGTCTATTTTATCGTTTGACCCAAAAATGTGGAAACACAGTTCGAGGAGAAAACATAATGGTGAGTTCAACGGGGTTCGCACGGCGCGTCATGATCGCTGCAGCGGTTGCATGCCTTGGATTGGCAGGATCGACGGGGATCGCGGCAGCCGACGCGAAGTTCCAAGGCTGGATACAGGATTTTCGTGCAACCGCGTTGAGCAGCGGCATTTCCGCCGCCACCTACCAGCGTGCCTTCGCCGGCGTGACGGAGATCGACCCGGAAGTCCTGCAGAAGGCTCAATTTCAGCCGGAGTTTACCGAACCGGTCTGGGGCTATCTCGACAACCGTGTGAATGAGCATTCGGTGCAGACGGGCCGCGAAATGGCGCGCAAGTATAGCCGCTGGCTCGGAGCGATCGAAAAATCCTTCGGAGTCGATCGCAATATCCTGCTTGCCATCTGGTCGATGGAAACCAATTTCGGCGAGATCATGAAACGCGACGATGTGATGCGCGACGCGGTCCGTTCGCTTGCGACGCTTGCCTATGCCGATCCGCGACGGGCAAAATATGCGCGCACGCAACTTATCGCAGCGATGAAAATTCTGCAGACCGGTGACATCGACCGCAGCCATCTGACGGGTTCGTGGGCGGGCGCGCTCGGTCACACCCAGTTCATTCCGACCAGCTATCTTGCATACGCGGTGGATATGGACGGCAATGGCAAACGCGACATCTGGAATTCCGTACCCGATGCGCTCGCCACTGCCGCAAACCTCTTGCGCAAGAATGGCTGGGAGAGCGGCCGCACCTGGGGCTATGAAGTCGTCCTGCCGGCCGGCCGCAAACTCCCCGGCGGCTCGCACACCATCGCCGAATGGCAGCAGCTTGGCGTCGTGCGCGCCAATGGCAAGCCCTTCCCCCGCGGCAGCGAGAAGGCGACGCTGAAGGTGCCGGACGGCCGTGCCGGCCCTTCGTTCCTGATGACACGCAACTTCTTCGTGTTGAAGAACTATAATAATGCCGACAAATATGCGCTTGCCGTGGGTTTGCTCGCCGACCAGATCGCCGGGGCCCCGGGCCTGCGCCAGGACTGGAACCGCCCCTTCACGCCGATCACCATGAAGGAACGCGAAGAATTGCAGAGCCATTTGCGCGAACTCGGCTATTATGACGGCAAGGTCGATGGCAAGATCGGTACGAGCTCGCGGGATGCCATCCAGGCGTTCCAGAAGCAGATGGGACTTGATCCGGACGGTCATCCCAGCAAGGAAGTGTTGACCGTCATCCGGAAAAAATAGCTAAGTGACGCAGATGATTGGGTTTGGCAGGTACAGATTACGTTCGCGGGTTGGTTCACGTCCCGCTCTCCTGCCGGCCTGCCTTGTTGCCGCGCCAACCGTCCTTCGGTCGCCGTCGCTGCTTGCAATCGCCATTGCCCTCGCCGGCACCTTTCTCTTCATCGAACATGCAACTGCCCGCACGCTGCTTGACATGTTGTTCGGTCCGCGCATTTACCGCGAAAATACAGACCGCCTGATCGATGACGGCAGGCGCGCCCGCCCGCCAAGCAAGAGCAGGCCGCCGCTAAAGCGCGCCCGCCCGCGGCCGGACACGGTCAGGACATCGCCGGTTCCAAACAGCGAGACCCCCATCCAGGCAAAATTGCCCGACGCAAAGCAGGTGCTGGTCGTCGGCGACTTCATGGCCGGCAGCCTCGCGGAAGGGCTGGATGCCGCGTTCATCGATGCACCGGGTGTGCGCGTCATCGACAAGGCCGATGGGTCTTCGGGTTTCGTGCGCAGCGATCATCGCGATTGGCCGGCTTCCATCGGTGAAATGATCGCTAAGGAAAAACCGGCCGTGGTGGTCATCATGATTGGGGCCAATGATCGCCAGCAATTCTCGGACGGCAAGGTACTTCTGACCGACGACTGGACCAAGGAATACCAGGCGCGGATGAACGGCTTTCTCGATGCGGTGAAGAAGGCGGGCCAACCTGTCGTATGGGTTGGCCAGCCTGCCTTCAAATCGAAAAGCATCACCAACGACGTCCTCGCCTTCAACGAGTTCTATCGCAATGCCACCGAAAAGGCGGGCGGCACCTTTGTCGATGTCTGGGATGGTTTTGTCGATCAGAGCGGCAACTTCACCCTGTCCGGCTTCGATGTTTCCGGCCAGACGGCGCGTCTGCGCAACAATGACGGTATTGGCATGACTGCCGCCGGCAAACGCAAACTGGCATTCTATGTGGAAAAGCCGCTGCGGCAGATGCTCGGCAATGCAACATCGCCGGACATTGCCGCGATCAAACCGGGGGCTCCGGTACAGGCGCTGACCGGCGCGCCAGGGGCGCCCTCCAAGATCGACCGGCTTGCGCCGGTCAGCCTCAATGATCCGGAACTGGACGGTGGTACCGATCTGCTCGGCGCTGCTCCCCGTCCGGCAGTTGGCGGCGACAAATCCGCGCGAGACCGGCTGGTCATTGACGGCGTAGCGCCAGAGGGACAGCCTGGCCGGGTCAACGATTTTTCATGGCCGAAACAATGAGGCCACTATCGCCAGTTTTTTTCTTAAGACGGAATCTTTGCTTCGGTCTCGGATGGTGTCTTGACCGGAACATAGATGACCGGCATCGGCTGAGGCTGATCGCTGGCGCTGGTGGCGACGGAAGCCGTTGCGGGTGCATTGCCCTGGACGGCAGCGTCCGTGGGTTGGTTGCATGAGGCAAGTCCAAGCAGGGCGGCGGTAAGCAGAATTCTCAAATACATTGGTAAAATACTCCACGACAACAGGTCTATGAACGGTCTGGCGACCTAAATCAATTAATCAAAAGTCTAATATTGATGGGTCTCGGGCTCGGTAAATGAGCGTCGACAGGATATGCCACCGGCACGCGATTTAAGACGTGCCGGCCTTTTGCGTCAGCGGGGGAGGACCGAGGAACCCATGATCGCGGCGTCGATGGCATGGGCAGCCTGGCGGCCTTCGCGAATAGCCCATACGACCAGCGACTGACCGCGGCGCACGTCACCGGCGACATAGAGCTTGTCGACACTGGTCCGATAGTTCTTGTCGTCGGCGGAGACGGAACGATTGCCACGCCGGTCGGCGCGCATGTCGAGAGAGCCCGAGAGCTCCTTGACGATATTGTTCTCGAATGGGCCGGAGAAGCCGATGGCGATGAACGCAAGATCGGCCCTGATGAAGAAGTCCGTTCCGGGGATCGGCTTGCGCACCTCATCGACTTCGCAGCACTTCACATGGGTCAAGCTGCCGTTTTCGCCGATGAATTCGAGCGTCGCCACCTGGAATTCGCGATCCGCGCCTTCAGCCTGTGAGGATGATGTGCGCATCTTGGTCGCCCAGTAGGGCCAGACGCTGAGCTTGTCTTCCCTTTCCGGCGGCTGCGGGCGAATATCGAGCTGCGTAACCTTTACAGCGCCTTGGCGGAATGCTGTTCCGACGCAGTCGGACGCCGTATCGCCGCCACCGACCACGACTACATGCTTGCCCGACGCGACGATTGGATCGCTCGGCCAGGCGACCGACTCGATGTTCTCGCGGCCTATGCGCCGGTTCTGCTGGACGAGATAATGCATGGCGTCGTGGACGCCCTCGAACTCCGCGCCGGGAATGCCGGCGGGACGGGGGGTTTCGGCGCCACCGCAGTAAAGCACCGCATCATAGGTATCGATAAGCTCCTGGACCGGCTTGTCCACGCCAACGTTCACGCCGCAGAAGAAGGTTACGCCCTCGCCTTCCATCTGCGCGATGCGCCGGTCGATGAAATGCTTCTCCATCTTGAAATCGGGGATACCATAGCGCAGCAGACCACCCGGCCGGCTTTCCCGCTCGTAGACATGAACCTCGTGGCCGGCGCGGCCAAGCTGCTGGGCGGCGGCAAGGCCTGCCGGACCCGAGCCGATGACCGCGACATTCTTGCCGGTCTTGGCAAGAGCCGGCTGGGGAATGATGAAGCCCTTTTCATAGGCCTTGTCGGCAATCGCCTGCTCCACCGTCTTGATCGAGACCGGTACGTCCTCGAGGTTGAGCGTGCAGGCTTCCTCACAAGGCGCGGGGCAAATACGGCCGGTAAACTCCGGAAAGTTATTGGTGGAGTGAAGATTGCGGATCGCCTCGTCCCAATTGTCGTTGTAGACGAGATCGTTCCAGTCCGGAATCTGATTGTGGACCGGACAGCCCGTCGGTCCATGGCAGAATGGAATGCCGCAATCCATGCAGCGCGCCGCCTGCTTCTTCACTTCGCTGTCCGACATCGGGATCGTAAACTCCCGGAAATGCCGTATGCGATCCGACGCCGGCTGATACTTGCCAACCTGCCGGTCGATTTCGAGAAAACCTGTAACCTTACCCATAAAACTTCTCTCCCTCGCCTCTCGGGGGACTACCCTCGCCTTTTCAGGGGTTAGGGCAGCATTCGCCCCATGCCGAGCGTCTTTGATAAGACGCTCGAAGCATGGTGCTTGTTGACTTTATTCGGCTGCGACGCCCATGCGCATGCGCTCCATATCTTCGAGCGCGCGACGGTATTCGACCGGCATGACTTTCACGAATTTCGGCCGGAAGCTTTCCCAATTGTCGAGAATTTCCTTCGCCCGCGCCGAACCGGTGTAGTGCATGTGGTTCGAAATCAGTTGTACAAGCCGTTCTTCGTCGTGCCTCGTCATATTGGCCGAGACATCGACACGACCCTTGTGCATGAGATCGCCGCCGTGATGATGCAACTTTTCGAGAATGTCGTCCTCTTCCGGAACCGGTTCGAGTTCGACCATCGCCATGTTGCAGCGCTGCGCAAAATCGCCGGCTTCGTCGAGTACATAGGCGACACCGCCCGACATACCCGCCGCGAAGTTGCGCCCGGTCTGGCCGATGACGACGACGACGCCGCCGGTCATGTACTCGCAGCCATGGTCACCCGTACCCTCGACGACGGCAATCGCCCCAGAGTTGCGCACGGCAAAACGTTCGCCGGCGACACCGCGGAAATAAGCCTCGCCCTCAATGGCCCCGTAAAGCACGGTATTGCCGACGATGATCGAGTTTTCCGGGACGATCCTGGTATTTTCCGGCGGGCGGATGACTATGCGTCCGCCGCAAAGGCCCTTGCCGACATAGTCGTTGCCATCGCCGATAAGATCGAACGAAATGCCCCGCGCGAGGAAGGCGCCGAAGGATTGCCCGGCCGTCCCATGGAATTTGACCGAAATGGTCTCGTCCTTGAGCCCCTTGTGCCGGTAGCGCTTGGCCACTTCGCCCGAGAGCATGGCACCGGCCGAGCGGTCGACGTTCTTGATGTCCATCTCGATCCTGACAGGGATCTTGCTTTCGAGCGCGGTCCTTGCCTGCTCGATCAGCTTGCGATCGAGAATATCGACGATCGGATGGTTCTGCCGCTCGGTCCACCGCGTCTTTTCTTCGGGCGCCTCGGGCTTGTGGAAGATGCGGGTGAAGTCGAGACCCTTGGCCTTCCAATGTTCGATCGCCTCGCGCTTCTCGAGGAGTTCCGTCTTGCCGACGATCTCTTCGAGCCGGGTGTAGCCCATTTCGGCGAGGAACTGCCGTACTTCTTCCGCCATGTAGAAGAAGAAGTTGATGACGTGCTCGGGCGTACCCTTGAAGCGCTTGCGCAATACCGGGTCCTGCGTCGCAACGCCGACCGGGCAGGTGTTGAGGTGGCACTTGCGCATCATGATGCAGCCCGCCGCGATGAGCGGCGCTGTCGAGAAGCCGAACTCGTCGGCGCCAAGCAGGGCACCGATGATGACGTCACGTCCCGTGCGCAGACCGCCATCGACTTGCAGTGCGATGCGCGAGCGCAGGCCGTTGAGGACGAGCGTCTGCTGCGTCTCGGCTAGGCCCATTTCCCAGGGGCTGCCCGCATGCTTGAGCGAAGTCAGGGGCGACGCACCGGTTCCGCCGTCATAGCCGGAAATGGTGATGTGATCGGCGCGCGCCTTGGCGACACCGGCCGCGACCGTACCGACGCCGACCTCGGAGACCAGCTTTACCGAAACATCCGCCTCGGGGTTGACGTTCTTGAGATCGTAGATCAGCTGCGCCAAGTCTTCGATCGAATAGATGTCATGGTGCGGCGGCGGCGAGATAAGGCCAACGCCGGGCGTGGAGTGCCGGGTCTTCGCCACGGTCGCATCGACCTTGTGACCGGGCAACTGTCCGCCCTCGCCGGGCTTGGCACCCTGCGCCACCTTGATCTGCATCATGTCGGAGTTGACAAGGTACTCCGTCGTCACGCCGAAGCGACCCGATGCCACCTGCTTGATGGCCGAACGTTCCGGGTTCGGCTTGCCGTCCGGCAGCGGGTAGAAGCGGTCTGGTTCCTCGCCGCCCTCGCCGGTGTTGGACTTGCCGCCAATCCGGTTCATGGCGATGGCGAGCGTCGTATGCGCCTCGCGGCTGATCGAGCCGAATGACATCGCGCCCGTCGAGAACCGCTTGACGATCTCTTTAGCCGGCTCAACATCGTCGATCGATATCGGCTTGCGGCCCGCATCTGTTGCCAATCTGATCTTGAAAAGGCCGCGAATTGTCTGCGCACGTGCCGACTGGCTGTTTACGAGGTCCGAGTATTCCTTGAACGTTGTGGCCGATTCCGTGCGCACCGCATGCTGCAGCTTGGCGACCGCATCGGGCGACCACAGATGCGCCTCGCCGCGAATGCGGTAGGCATATTCGCCGCCGACCTCAAGCGTGCTCGACAGGACAGGATCGTTGCCGAACGCATCGCGGTGACGGCGCACCGTTTCCTCGGCAACTTCCTCAAGACCAACGCCCTCGATGGTCGTTGCCGTGCCAAAGAAGAAGCGGTCGACAAAATCAGTCTTCAGGCCGACGGCGTCGAAAATCTGCGCACCGCAATAGGACTGATAGGTGGAGATGCCCATCTTGGACATGACCTTGAGGATGCCCTTGCCGATCGACTTCATGTAGCGCGAAACGACTTCCTTGGCGTCGACCTCCGGAGGGAACTCGCCGCGCTTGTGCATGTCGAGCAGGGTGTCGAACGCGAGGTAGGGGTTGATCGCCTCCGCGCCATAGCCGGCGAGGCAGCAGAAGTGGTGCACTTCGCGCGGCTCGCCCGATTCCACGACGAGACCAACCGAGGTGCGCAGGCCCTTGCGGATCAGGTGATGGTGGACTGCGGCCGTCGCCAAAAGGGCGGGGATCGGTATGCGGTCCGGACCTACCTGACGGTCGGAAAGGATGATGATGTTGTAGCCGCCATGGACGGCCGCTTCAGCACGGTCGCACAGGCGTTCGACCGCACCGGCGAGACCGGCAGCGCCTTCATCGACGCTATAGGCTATATCAAGCGTCTTCGTATCGAAACGATCTTCGGTGTGGCCGATGGAACGGATCTTCTCGAGATCGCCGTTGGTCAGGATCGGCTGGCGCACTTCCAGCCGCTTGCGACGTGAGGAGCCGACGAGATCGAAAATGTTCGGACGCGGGCCGATGAACGAGACCAGGCTCATGACCAGTTCCTCGCGGATCGGGTCGATCGGCGGGTTGGTGACCTGGGCGAAGTTCTGCTTGAAATAGGTATAGAGCAGCTTCGACTTGTCCGACATGGCCGAAATCGGCGTGTCAGTGCCCATCGAACCGATCGCTTCCTGGCCCGTCGTCGCCATCGGCGACATCAGGAGGCGCGTGTCTTCCTGCGTATAACCAAACGCCTGCTGGCGATCGAGAAGGCTCACATCCTTGCGCAGCGCGCGCGGCTCGACCGGGCTCAGTTCTTCAAGAATGAGCTGCGTGTTCTTCAGCCACTGCTTGTAGGGGTGGCGCGTCGCGATCTCCGACTTGATCTCCTCGTCCGAAACTATGCGCCCCTTCTCGATGTCGATCAGCAGCATGCGGCCAGGCTGCAGGCGCCACTTCTTGACGATCTTTTCTTCCGGCACCGGCAAGACGCCGGCTTCCGACGCCATGATGACGTAATCATCATCGGTCACGATGTAGCGCGCGGGACGCAAGCCGTTGCGATCGAGCGTCGCGCCGATCTGGCGGCCGTCGGTAAAGGCGATCGCCGCCGGGCCATCCCATGGCTCCATCAGCGCTGCATGATATTCGTAGAACGCCTTGCGCTCTTCCGACATCAGCTTGTTGCCGGACCATGCTTCGGGAATGAGCATCATCATCGAATGCGCGAGCGAATAGCCGCCCTGGAACAGGAACTCCAGCGCGTTGTCGAAGCAGGCGGTATCGGACTGCCCCTCATAGGAAATGGGCCAGAGCTTGGAGATGTCGTTGCCGAAATACTCGCTGTCGACCGAGGCCTGGCGTGCCGCCATCCAGTTGACGTTGCCGCGCAGCGTGTTGATCTCGCCATTGTGCGCGACCATGCGATAGGGATGCGCCAGCTTCCATGACGGGAAGGTGTTCGTAGAAAACCGCTGGTGGACAAGAGCAAGCGCGCTTTCAAAGCGCGGATCCTTCAGATCCCTGTAGTAGGCACCAACCTGATAGGCGAGGAACATGCCCTTGTAGACGATGGTCCGCGCCGACATCGAGACGACGTAGAAATCGCTCTCCTTGCCGCCGTTCTCCTGGTAGATGCGGTTCGAGATGACCTTGCGCAGGACAAAGAGCCGGCCCTCGAAATCCTCGTTGGTTTCGATGTTGGGGTTGCGGCCGATGAAGACCTGCCGGTGGAACGGTTCGGTCGCCGCAATATGCGGTGCCTTCGACAGCGAGGAATTGTCGACCGGAACGTCGCGAAAGCCAATCAGCGACTGGCCTTCCGAAGCGATTACCTCCGAAATGACGGTTTCGATATGCGCCCGCTCTTCCGCATCCTGTGGCATGAACAGGTAACCGACCGCATAATGGTTGACCGGGGGCAGCTCGACACCTTTTTCGGCCCATTCGGCCCGGAAAAACGCGTCGGGAATCTGGACGAGCATGCCTGCGCCATCGCCCATGAGCGGGTCGGCGCCAACCGCACCGCGGTGGGTGAGGTTTTCGAGCATGAACAGGCCGTCTTCGATGATCTTGTGCGACTTCACGCCCTTCATATGCGCAACGAAGCCGACGCCGCAGGCGTCATGCTCATTGCGCGGATCGTAAAGGCCCTGTTTTGATGGAATACCCGATGATTTATTGGTTTTGACCGCACGAGTCTGTACGGCCTGAGCAAGTTCAGTCGTTACAGATGGCGTCAAATCCGTCATCGTCAATTCCTCCAATTCGGCCCGTTGCGGGCGGTCAATCTCTCATGGGACGGAATAGCATAATTCCAGTCCCGCCTCGGTGCGGCATATCTTCCGGTTTGCAGGCTGCGGTCACCATTCTAGGGACGGAAGCAAGATTGCCCACCATCCCGTTTCGGTTCACGCAAATAGGACAGCAATGCTGTCTTATTGTGGTATGCCAGAATAAACGCCATCACACAAGATGGAAAAGTAAAAAATATGCGCACTGCGCGAAACATCATTGCGCAAAAGACCGCCAAAGTATCGCGATAGTTTCGATTAGGGTGATTTCCGCCAAAAAAATGCCAAGGAAAACAGCTGCTTCCTCCGCAGCCTCATGCGAGCATGGCTTTCCACGCGTCTGCTAAAGGGATATGCCAGCCCCATCAGATCGTACTGCAGGACAATCACATGCATTTTGCTTCCGACAACTGGGCCGGCGCCCACCCCAAGATCGCTGAAAGCTTGGTCAAGAATGCAGGCGGCTTTGTGCCTGCCTATGGGTCGAGCGCGCTCGATAAGGCAGTGGAACAAACCTTTTGCGAGATATTCGAACGTGAGGTCGCGGTCTTCTTCGTTGGAACCGGCACGGCGGCCAATTCTCTGGCGCTCGCAAGCTTTGCCAGGCCCGGCGGGATGACATTCACGCACCGGGAAGCACATCTTATTGGCGATGAGGCCGGGGCTCCCGAATTCATCAGCGCAGGCGCGCGCCTGCGTCCCGTCGATGGACCGACCGGACGCATGGATTTGAATAACCTCAGATCCGCTCTTGAACCCGTTACGCCCGGTAACGTCTTTATCGGCCAGGCGATGGGCGTGTCTATTACCCAGGCCACCGAGATCGGAACGCTCTACGAACTCGCCGACATTGCCGCCATCTCCGCGCTCTGCCGCGAGCACGATCTGCCGCTGCATATGGATGGCGCCCGCTTTGCCAATGCGCTGGTATCGCTTGGATGCTCGCCGGCAGACATGACGTGGCGGCAGGGGGTAGACATCGTGTCCTTCGGCGGCACCAAGAACGGCTGCTGGTGCGCCGAAGCGCTGGTGTTCATGGACCCGGCAAGAGCGGAGGGCTTCCCCTTCCTGCGCAAGCGCGTCGCCCAACATTTTTCAAAATCGCGTTTCATCGCCGCCCAGTTCGAGGCTTACTTCGGCGGGGGCCTATGGCTGGAACTTGCGGCTCACGCCAATGCCATGAGTGCACGCCTCGCGGGCCATATTCGCGCATCAAAGCAACTGCGCCTCGCCTGGGAGCCACGCGCAAACGAGGTGTTTCCCGTGATGCCAAGAGAAACAGCCGCAAAACTGCGGGAAGCCGGCGCTGTTTTTCACGATTGGCGAGCGCCGCATTTTGAAGGAAGAGTTGCTGCTGAAGGCGAATCGCTTGCTCGGATGGTGACGAGCTTTGCAACAACGCCGGATGAAGTAGACCGCTTCGGCGCCCTCATCGCATGAAAAAAGCGGCGTTTTCACGCCGCTTTCTCCCGTTGCACCTGCCAATCGCTTAGCGGGCGGCTTTAGCTTCTATCTGCTTGGCTTCCGTGTCCGACAGGGAAGTCACGGCAATCTTGCGCGGCTTCATCTCTTCCGGGATTTCGCGCTTGAGATCGATATGCAGCAGGCCGTTTTTCAGGCTGGCACCACTGACCTCGACGAAATCGGCAAGATGGAAGCGGCGTTCGAAAGCCCGCGAAGCAATGCCGCGATAAAGCGTTTCGGCATTTTCATCGGTTTTCTCGGCATTCTTTTCGCCGGTGACCTTCAGCTGGTTGCGATGTGCCTCGATCTGGATCTCGTCCTCCGAGAACCCTGCAACGGCCATGGTGATGCGATAGGCGTTGTCGCCGGTCCGCTCGATATTATAGGGCGGATAGGTCTGGGCGCCTTCCGGCTGAGCCAGCGAATCAAGAATGGTGAACAGCCGGTCAAAGCCGACGGTAGAACGGTAAAGGGGTGAGAAATCAACGTGACGCATGTTTAAGCCCTCCTTTAGAGCGACAATGTTTGCGTATTTTGGTTCGATTGAGAGCTCCCGCAGTGGCAAGCCTTCGTAAACCAGCGACCCCGTTATGGCGGTCACAACGTCTATTTGGTTAGGCATTTTCTCGATTTCAAGGGCGCGGCAGGCATCAAAAAGTCCAGCGCCAGCGTGACGATCCCGGCCGCCAGATGAACGCAAAATGAACATGTTCTTCGGAATACGTTCAGCTCGATGCCGCTAAACCTACACTCAATCTGGCATTCGATCCGACACGACAAAGGACTTTGAAATGAAAAAAACCGTTCTTGCGCTCACGTCAGTGGCGCTTCTGATCACCGGCTTCTCGGCTTCGGCTTTCGCCGATGGCCGCTACTACCGGAACAGCGCGCCGGCGATCTACGTGGACGACGAAGATTACAATGATGGCTATCTGGTACAGGACCGCCGCTACTACGAAGGCTACCGCGATGACCGTCGCTACCGGTTCGGACCGCGCGACGTTACCCGCATGCTCGAACGGCGCGGCTACAGGGTGCGCGATGTGAACTTCGATCGCGGTCGCTACTTTGCCCGCACCTCGCGCCGCGGCGAGCCCGTCCTTGTAGTTGTATCTCGTGACGGCGACATTCTTGAAACCCGGCGCATGGGCCGCGATCGTTACTACGACCGTCCTAAGAGCGGCTTCAGCATCGAAATAAATCCGGCTTACTGATCAAACAAGCCGAGATCGTTGCGGATGTAACGTCCCTTCCAGCCGCAACGTATTGACCGGAAACTCCCAGGCAGGGTTTCCGGTCATTCTTTTTCTGGATGCCGCCGTTTGACCTTTAAGGCGGCGCATCTTATCAAAAGTGCATTCAACCATCACATCGAGCGGGCACCGACGTGGACCAGCCAACGCAAACGATCCGCCCCCTTGTCGAAACTGCCGCCAATCCGATACCGGCCGGCACGCGTGTCGAAGGGCTCGATCTCCGCAAAGGCAAGGTGCTGCGCTATGCGATCACCCCCGCCTCCAGCCACCCGCTGCATGGCACGATCATCATTCTGCATGGCCGCAACGAGTGCATCGAAAAATACTTCGAGACGATTGCGAATCTCTCCGCGCGGGGTTTTGCGGTGGCGACGTTCGACTGGCGGGGGCAAGGCGCATCAAGTCGATATTTGCGCAATGCCGCCAAGGGCTTCGTGAAGCGTTTCGATGATTATGCGGGCGATTTTGAGCTCCTGTTTAAGTCCGTCATCCTGCCCGACTGCCGTGGCCCCTATTACGTTCTCGCCCATTCTGCCGGAGCACTGGCTGCCCTCGTCGCCGCACCGGCCTTTGCCAACCGTATACGGCGGATGGTGCTGATTGCACCACTTCTCGACATCAATTCCGGCCGCGCCCGCAAGCTGACCGCACGGGTCATCGCCAATACGCTGCGTTCAACCGGGCTCGGCGGCACATATATGCTCGGCGGTCCGCATGTCTTGCGCCCGTTTGCGGCCAATGAGGTGACATCTGATGCGAGCCGCTACGATCGCAATTGCGGCGTCCTTGAAAGCGCGCCCGAGCTTGCGATCGGGGGCCCGACCGCAAGCTGGATCGTCGCCGCCGCGAAGGCGATCAAGCGCGTAACCAGGCCCGACTACGTCGACACGATCCGCATCCCGACACTCATCGTTGCGGCCGGGGCCGACACCGTCGTCTCGACGCCGGCAATAGAACGGTTCGCCGTGCAGATGCGCAATACGACGCTGCTTACCATCGATGGCGCGCGCCACGAGATCCTGCAGGAAAAGGATTTGTACCGAGAGCAGTTCTTCGCTGCCTTCGATGCCTTCATCCCTGGCACCGGCGGTGACGATGGGTCCGTTCTGGCGGAGGCTGGCGAAGAAAACGAGCCTGCCCTGGACGGCAGCGCCTGAAAACCGACGAGGCGCGCAGGCGCCGCCGCATGTGGTGCACTACCCGTTCAAAACCTCAAGAACCTGAGCATGGAGTTCGGCGTTGGCGGCGGCAATGATACTTCCGGCCTTCTCGGCTGGACCGCCATCCCAGGTTGTCACAACGCCGCCCGCCTTTTCGATGATGGGTATCAGCGCAACGATGTCATAGGGATGAAGGCCCGTCTCAATGACGAGATCGACAAAACCCGCAGCAACCATCGCATAGGCGTAGCAATCGGTGCCGTAGCGGGCGAGCTTGACGCGCTGTTCGACGCGATCATAGGCAGTCCGCTTCTCTGCCTTGAATATAGCGGGCGTCGTCGTGAACAATGTCGCATCGGCAAGATCGCGCGTCTTGCGTGTCTCAAGCCGCCGCGTCCCGCCCGGTCCCTCATACCAAGACGCTGCGCCATCACAAAGGAACAGCTCTTTGGTAAATGGCTGCGCCATGACGCCGGCAACCGCGTCGCCATCCACAGTAAGCCCGGCCAGGGTACCCCAGACCGGGATACCGGAGATAAATGCGCGCGTGCCGTCGATCGGATCGATTACCCAGATATGCGAATGGTCGAGGTTCTCGCCGCCATATTCTTCACCCAGAATACCGTGGTCTGGATGCTCCGCATTGATCAGCGCGCGAATCGCTTTCTCGGCCTCCCGATCAGCCTCGGTAACCGGATCAAACCCCGACTCGAACTTGTTGTCGATGAGCGAAATATTGCGGAATCGCGGCAAGGTCTGCTCTGCGGCAACACTCGCGATTCGCTTTAAAAAGGAAAGTTCTACGACCAAAATGGCTCCTCGCGATTAAAACATTCTCATACAAGTGCATTATGGATGAGATTTGTGCATATTATTTGAGCAGTCGCCATCAGTGCACAAAAACATACACAAATTTCTTGACATTTGTGCGACGCAGCATAGAGTTGTGGGTGAACGGGGCGACCTGTTCTGCCCTCCTTGGGCGTTTCCTCCCTAGACTTGGACCGCGCTTCATGCGCGGTCTTTTTTATTGGCCGCGCTGCTATGCGCCTATTCTGCCGCGAGCGGTTGGTCGAGAAAATAAAAATCTGGCAGCGAGACGAGATCGGCAAGAAACTGGGCGATATCCCGCTGTAATTGGTCGAACCCGGACTTCTTCTCGTAACTCTGTTCGTTGAGATAGAGGCCGCGATTGACCTCGATCTGCAGCGCGTGAAGGCCCTTCAGCGGGCTGCCGTAGTGTTCGGTGATATAGCCCCCGGCATAGGGCTTGTTGTGCGCAACAAGGTAGCCCATTTCCCGCAGGAGATGGATAGCGGAGTTGGCAAGTTCCGGCGCGCAGCTCGTTCCGAACCGGTCGCCGATGATGAAATCCGGGCGCATCCCGCTCTCCGGGAAGCGAATGCCTGTCGGCATCGAATGGCAATCCACCAGGACGCCGTACCCGAAGCGCTGTCGCGTGGCCGAGAGAAGGCCGCTGAGCCTGGCATGGTAGGGCTTGTAGATCGTGCTGATGCGATCCAGCGCCTCGCCCAGCGGCAATTTCTTTGCATAGATTTCCTGGCCCTCGCCAACGAGGCGCGGCACGGTACCGAGGCCTCCGGCGACACGGGCGGAACTTCCATTGGCATAGGAAGGCAGAGCCTCCTGAAACATCTTGGCGTCAAGTTCGTAGGGTTCGCGATTGACATCGAGGTAGGCGCGCGGGAAGTGCGCCAGCAACAAGGGTGCTCCAAGCGGCACGGCGGTGGCGAACAGCTGGTCGACGAAACAATCCTCTGACCGGCGAATGGTTTGCGGGTCGAGCTGCGACTGTTCGAGGAAAGCGCGCGGGTAAAAGCGGCCGCTATGCGGGGAATTGAAAACGAAAGGAATGCGCTGGTCGGAGGGTTGCCGCACTTCGAACGGCTGGATATCGGTGAAATCGCGCTCGACTGTCATCTTCTGCTTCAAGGTTTCGCTGCAAGGCGGGCTGGTTTTCCCCACTCTAGTGCAAGTTTCCGCGATAGGGAATTGATGAACGGTTCGAAACGGCTTGTCCGCCAACTTTCCCCGGCGTTAAGGCTCAATGCTGATCACACTGGCGACACCTCGACTTTTGCCCCGTTCGCCCTTATTTCTAGCAAATCATTCACGCGATCTTTACCAAAAAAGCGTTTTGTTAAGAGTAGTACGACGCAGGGTTTGGGGATGATCCGGCGCTAGAGAATTCGGACGGACTGATGAAGAGAATCCTTCTTGCAGAAGATGACAATGATATGCGGCGCTTTCTGGTCAAGGCGCTGGAAAAGGCGGGCTATCACGTCACGCATTTCGACAATGGTGCCAGCGCCTACGATCGCTTGCGCGAAGAGCCGTTCTCGCTGCTTTTGACCGACATCGTCATGCCGGAGATGGACGGGATCGAGCTTGCACGGCGCGCCTCGGAGATCGACCCGGATCTGAAGATCATGTTCATTACCGGCTTTGCCGCGGTTGCCCTCAATTCCGATTCGAAGGCGCCTAAGGATGCCAAGGTGCTGTCGAAGCCGTTCCATCTGCGCGATCTCGTCAACGAAATCGAAAAAATGCTGGTCGCAGCTTGAGAAGCTGCGACATTCTTTCGTTCCGATAAAGAAAGCCCGATAAGTTCGACAGGCGCTATTGACGGGGCTGATTCAATATGGTGTATGCGCCCCGTCAGATGGGCGTGTAGCTCAGCGGGAGAGCACTACGTTGACATCGTAGGGGTCACAGGTTCAATCCCTGTCACGCCCACCATCTGAACCCCCACTCATAGTTCGTATGTCAAATGTCTGCAGCGCAGATGTTGAGGCTGGGCGAGCCAGAAATCCTAAACCTTCGCACGCTTCAAGACGTCATTGATTTTACTCTGCCAGCCCTTGCCCGTGGCTTTGAACTTGGCAATGACGTCTGCATCGAGACGGATCGTAACCGGCATTTTGGTTAGTTCCGCCTTTGGCCGGCCGCGTCTGGCAATTTCTCTGTCCATCTCGGTGGCAAGCTCTGGAAGAGCTTCACGGAAGGGCTTTGCTTGGGCGATCTCTTCCGTCGTCAACGGCGGGCTATCGACTGCGTCCCAATCCTCTTGTGTGAAACCACGACCCGATTCAAAGCCTGTCTTGAACGTTTTTTTGACCATCAGAGCAAACGCCTTTCGTCTATACGTGCTGGACGCATCGAGATCACCGACAATGCTTCTTTTCCAAGCACGTTAAAGACCACCACAATCATGCCGCTCTCGAAACGACCGATAGCTTTGCTGCGGCCTGCCCTGGCTGGAATGATCATCGAAGCAAGAAAGAACTCAAACGACAAGGCAGCAAAGTCCAAGCCATGCTTCGATATGTTAGCCAATCGTTTAGGTTCGTCCCAAATGATCTTCATTTATAATGTACGTACATTAATTCATTAAACAAGGTCTTCCTGCGCACAGTTAAACCCATTGCATTCTCGTGGCGCAAGCGTTCTCCCACGTGTATGATCGGTGTGAGCGTAGACGAGCGCGGGGACATCATGGATTGGAACGAGCTTTCAGGGCCGCAGTTGAAAATCCTGCGCGAGGCTATACTGCGCTCGTTTCCGACAGTGTCGCGCTTCGACATGTTCCTCTCCGACGAACTCGACAAGGGGTCGCTCGCCAATGAGGTCGGGCCCGGCAGCTTCGAGCAACAAATCCATGCCTATCTGATCAGCATCCAGAGCGAGGGATGGACCGACAGCCTCGTCGACGCCCTGCAGAGACAACGCGGCAAGAATCCGTGGGTGCGGCGTCTGCCCGATGCCATCCGTGCAGCGGGGACCTCCGCACCGGAGCGCTTGGCCGCCGCCCCCTCGATGCAGCTCGAAAAGATCGTGCAGGGTGGTGGCTTTGCCGATCTGAGGATCTGGGCGCAAAGCCTCGCTCTCGTCAGCGCGGCGACGTGCAGGATCGAGTTTCCGACCGGGCAGGCCCAAGGCACCGGGCTTCTCGTCGCGCCCGATCTGGTCCTCACCAATTATCATGTCGTCAAGCGGCAGTTGAACAAGGAGGCGAGCCCCGCCGATATCGTTTGTCGTTTCGGGTATGCCCGCGATGCCAACGGGCTCGACGAGGGCACGCCCTATAATCTTGCCGCAGGCGACGCATGGACGCTTGATGCCAGCCCGTTCGATACGGTCGACACCGGCGGTGCAGGCATCGCCAGCGCGTCGAACCTCGATTACGCGGTGCTGCGCCTTGCATCGCCGCTGACCGACTGGAAGCCGATCCGCGTTGCAGCCAATATCGCTCTTCCCAATGCTGATTTGCCAGTTCTCATCGTTCAACACCCGGCGGGAACGCCGCAAGCGCTGGCGATCGGCAAATCGCTCGGCACCAACGAGAATGGCTCCCGCTTTCGCTATGACGCCGATACGCTCGGCGGCTCGTCCGGTTCGCCGGTGTTCAACCAGCGTCTTGAACTCGTTGCCCTGCACCATGCAGGTGATCCGCGGTCCGAGATTCGTGCCGCGTACAATCAGGGCATACCGATTGGCCTAATCGTCGCGGCCTGGCAGTCCAAGCAGTTTCCCCCGTTCTGGCAATAGGCCTAGCCCGCAGCCGCAATGAACGCGGTGGTCTTTGGCGCCGCGGCGAGATTGCTCTCGATTTCCGCCAGCACCACGTCGGCCACCGCCTGGTGCGACAGGCGGCAAAACATGGTTTCGGTGCTGTTGAAGGTCCTGTTCTCGAAGAGCTTGTTGACCGGCGCGCCGCCCATGCACAGGTTGAAATAGGCGCAGCTTGCCTTGCATCGGCTGACCCCTTCATCGATGTCGCGCCACATTGCCCGGAACGCAGGCGATGCAAGCGCGCTGGACGGCGTCGCGTCGGCGAGATTTCCAATACAGAAATCCCCAAAGGCTTTATTTTTGAGGCCTGCAAGCTCAGGCGAGAAAGTGAAAAGATCGCCGCCGGACGATACGGTCACGATTCCGAACGGCGCGTTCTGCGAATTGTGGCCGAAGTAGCTGAAGGCCGGGCTCTGCAGGCAGGCGAGAAGGTCCTCGCGTTCGCGGATCAATATGGGAGGATCGGCTGCGCGCGCTCTTTCGCTCACGTGGGCGAAGAAACGGCGGAATGCGGTGTCAGACCCTTCCGCCTCAAGCGTCGACGTTTCAACGGAGCCCTCTATTTCCTCGACGTTGAAACCCACATGGCGAATATCCTCAGCATTGAAGAAATCCATCAGTTCTTCCGCAGCATCGAGGGTCGCCTTGCCGACTACGCAGATGATATGGAAGGGGACGCCGCGGCGGCGCAGATGATCGATGCCGCGCATGACCTGCGCATGCGTGCCTTTCCCCGATCGCGTTTTGCGCCGTGCATCATGCAGCCGCGCTGTTCCGTCGAGGCTGACACCTACGCGCATATGCGTTTCCAGGAAGAAGTCACACCATTTGTCGTCGATCAGCATGCCGTTGGTCTGCATGGCGTGCGGCACGGCGAGTCCGGCCGGCGCCACCCGGTCGAAAAGGGCAATGGACTGACGATACCATTCCGGCGCAACGACAAGGGGCTCGCCGGCGTGCCAGACGATTGTAAAGTCCGGCGCATTGAGTTGCGAATCGAAGATGAAGCTGGCGGCGCGGCCGACTGTTTCCAGCGGCATGACTGTCTTCTCGTTACGATGCGGCAAATAGCAATAATCGCAATTGATGTTGCAGAACGCCGTCGGCTGCATCACCAGCAGCCGGGTCGTGCCGCGCAAGGACTGCGCGTCTAGTAGTTCTGCCATCCATTCGCCCAGTTCGGAAAATTACCGAAGTTCGGAAAATTCTGCCACTGCGCAATCTGCGTGCTGTCGGGCGCTGCCAGTTCGGGCTTGCCGATTGCTTTCAGATAATCCGACCTGATCTGACCAAGCCTGTCGATCGCCCGCAGGTTTTCCACGGCGACAGGTGCTTCGGGCGATGCGTTCCCCGGCGGGGTCAGTGCGACTGCCGCCAGGGCGCCGAGGCCCAAAGTTCGCAGATTACTCGTTACTTTCATCTTCAACTCCAGGCCAACCTTTATCGGGTTTCGAGACAAATGCCTTGCATTCCGCGATGTCCTTGCACGTCTGCGGCAAGCGATATTTGAAACCGGCAGCACCCTGAAGCGAGGCTCCGCTGGCATTCTGCCACCGCATCTCGAGGATATCGCTCAGCGGCTGCGTACCAACAAGATATCGCCACTTGCGCAGCTTGACGTCTTCGAGCCACAGCCAATCGCCCTGAACGCCTGCGTCGATGATTTTTGGACCGATATATACGATGCGGGTCCGAGCGGTATGCCCATCATCCGGCTCGGCAAGGCCCTTCGCAGCATCCCTGTACTGCACCTCTATCGTGTTCTGGCAGTCCGACAGATCATCGAGGCATTTCTTGTTGTCATAACCTGCCCTGTATACCACAAGCTGCTTGTCATTTGTATCAAGATCGACGGGACCGGCGTCACAGGTGCGATAGGTCGGCCTCGTGTCGAGGGCCCTGACATCGTCGGGTCCGCCCTTCCCTGCCGTCGCCCTGAAAAGGTTCACCTTGTAGGACCGGCACGCCCGCCCGTCTTTGGCCGCATCGTTCCCTTGTCCGTCGGCCAGCAACCCTGCGCCAGCCATTCCGGTCGGGACCTGGATCGGATCAGAAAGGCCTGTCGTTGTCCACAAATACACATTCGTCCGCTTGCCCGCATGTTCCGGGCCGATGTTCGGAATCAAAAAGCCGACGACCGCGCCGGCCTGGACGAACTTCACATCCTGGATTTTTACATCTGCCAGCCGCGTGCGTATCTCGCGATCCTGGACGAGGAGGTTGATTTTCTCGCCGCTTTCAGTCGAGCGCGGTCCGCGAACGCCAAATTGCGTCGGTGTGTTGAGCCGCCGCAAGCCTACATATGTGTCGAGCCGCGTGGTCATATTGTTGCTGGGTGATTCCGATACGTCGAGACGGAAAACCCAGTTGCCGTCCTTCGACCCGCATTCAAGTTTTGTAACGGTACTTATGGGGTTTCCATCGAAGGGTGACGGCACCTTGAACGCTATCTTGGACGCATCTAATGCGCCGGAATTCTCGGTCGCCTTCTTGCAGTCCACGTTCTGGATTTCGCCCTTCGGCAAGCCAGGCTCGAACGAAACCATAAGATCGGCGCCGTAGACCGCGCGCGCACCGGTATCGATGAGTCCGATGGTTTTGCGCAGCACGGATTTCTGCTGTTCGTCATGCGTCGACTGATAGTCCGCTTTTACCGTGTCGATCAGCCATTTCAGGGCGCGATCGTCCGCACCGTTGCGCGGGGCCGTCGAATTGGCGAAATCGTTGACCGCGAGCGCACGATTGAGTTGCACCGCAAGGCCGTCTGCCCTGACGCGCTCATTATTGGCCCACAAGGAAGCTCCAAGCGCGACCATGGCCAAAACGGCGATGGCGCTGACGCCCCACATGACGAGGGTCTGCAACTGGTTGACCCATTTGCTGCCCCATTCGCGCCATTTGACAGCGTCGCGCCAGAGGTCGCCTATCCAACGAATCCGCTTGTCCGGCTCTACCAGGGCCTGGCCAGTATCGCCGATCGAAACAAGTTGCTTCTTTTTCTCGACAAGAACGTCCTTAGCCCACGCATCGCTGTAACGGGAATCCGGGCCGAACAGCAGGCGTAGTGTCGCCTGGCTTTCCGAAGGGATCAGCGTGCTCGCCGCCTCCCAGTTCCTGTGGAACAAGCGATGCAGCAGCCCGCTTTCGATATTGTCGATCGCCGGAAGCTCCTGGATTGCGAGCTGCGCCAGGCGCTGTTCGAGGCGCTTTTGCAATTCGAGATGCTGCTTGTAAGCCGCCCAGTTACGGATGAGCGACTCGTGCGTGACATTGTAGATGTCCGACCTCTCTCCGCTCTCGGATGGCAGGAGTTCGACGAGGCCCGCATCCTCGAACTTCTGCAGCGCATCGCGCAGGTAGGACCGAAGGAGCCCCTTCGCCGCCTTCGATGTTCCGAGCCGAACCGCGCCGGCGCTCGTCGCCAGCATCTCGTCGACCGAAACAAATTTTCTCACCGCCTGGCCGCCATCATCGAGCTGCGCCAGACAGCACAAGGAGACGGAAAGAATACCTTCCGCCTCAAGACGCAAATCATTCTGGCCGCCTTTGAAGCCTTGCTCCTTCGCCATCGCCGTCATCACGTCCTCGGCCTCGGCGAAAACCCGATCGGCGGCGGCGTTGAGACAGCGCCCGAGCCGGCATACCTGCTCGTTGGCCGCCGTTGGCGTCCAACCGGGAACGGACGCAAGATGCTGCGTATCGATTTCGAACTGCGCATCCTTGTTCTTTGCCCGCCTTACAATCCAGTCATCGACGGCGTGTTCCCAGACCAGCGGCAGAAAATGCTGCAAGAGGGGCAACTTATCGGCCTTGTGCTGAAGAGCTTCGCCGGCCTCCCGGTACGCCTCCTTGAGCTCCTTCACCGATTCTGCCGTGTAGGGTGCGATCCGCGCTTCGGTGGCGGCGTCGAGGGGCAGTTCCCAGAGCTTGGCAAGTCGGCCTGCCGGCTCGACGATTGCCGCCTCGATGTCATCACCGGTGACGAGGTCAACCAGATACATCGAGGAATTGATAACCTCGGCCATGCCGGCATATTCGGAAAACCGGTGGAGTTCCTCGCTGCGCATCGTGGCAACCGCGAAGAGACATGCAGGCTTGTACTCGTAAATATCGCGGAGCAAGCCAATCAGCGCCTTGCGGCCATCCGCATCGCACTCCTTGCGGAATATCTCCTCGAACTGATCGATGTGAAGCAGGAGCAGTGGGCGCCCGCTCCGCTCGCCATAGCTTGCGGCTTCGTCAAAAGTCGCAAGGACTTCACTGACGAAATCAAATACCGATCGGGTCGATATGGTGCCTTTGGTCGGCGAAATCTCGCGATCCAGCCATCGCAGCGTTGCTGTCTCGACATCGTGCTGTGTTGCACCGTCGGGCCATTCGATACCAAATTCGCGCGCCGCTCCGCGTATACGGTCCGTTGCCCCACGGATCGAGGCCGATTTTTCCGCGGTCGAGCGCTCGGGGAAATCGCCTTTGGGCATGTCTTCAGTATCGGGATCGACATAGGCGAGGTCGATGATCGAACGTAGAACGCTCCACAAAGCTTGTTGAAGTTGCCCGATCGGATCTTTTGCCGGCCGCATTTCGGCGACATACCAAGCGCCCCATTGCCCCTTGATCGGAATACTGTCGAGTTCCGCGATAAGGCCAGCGCGTGTCAGCGAAGACTTGCCGCTGCCCGAACCGCCGACGACAAAGGTCATTCTCCCGGCTGTCGCCGTGTTCTCGGTCTCGCGATTGGCGAAGAATTTTTTCAGATCGCGCTTTTGTGTTTCGCGGCCACAGAAATACCGCGCAAGGTCCCTGCGAAAACTGCGCAGGCCCGGATAGGGGGTCGTGATGAGGATACCCGCCCCCTTGGCAAAACACGATTTGTCACCCGCTAGCCAGCGCCGGATGAAGATCTCGGCATGGGTCTCCGGCAGGTCGGTCGCTGCACCAGGGATTACGTTCACGCGTACCGCCTCCCTAGTGGTGCATCATGTCTTTGGCCGCATCGATCAGATGGTTCATATCGCTGCTGTTGAAATCGATCTTGTTGTTGTCGCGTCTGACCTTGAGCAGGTTCCAGCGCCGCACAGAAAGGCCTTCGTCAAATTTGAGACCATCGAACTTATCGAAATTCTGAAATAGCACGGCGATACGGAAAATCTTCGGCTCGCGATCCGGAAAATATTGTCCGACCAGTCGGTCGATCCGCGTATCCCAATCCTCGAAATGGTTGATGGTATGCTGTTTATCGCCGGGCCTGGTTCTCTGATCATGGGCGGCGACGATATTGAGTTGCGCCCGATTAAAACGGCTCACACTCTCCTCGAGGCTATCGAGCGATACGGCGACTGTTTCATATTCGCCAGGCTTGACCACGGTCTGGCCGAGCTTTTGCAGGTTGGTCGAAAGAAGCTGGCGGTTTGGATCGCTGTCGGGAAGATTTTCGAAACGCGTACGCAGCTTGCTCTCGCAAAGGTCGCCGAAGCCGGCAAGTTTGGCAAGCTTTGCCCCGATTTCTTCGACCGAACCTTTCCAGGCGTTCTCTGTTTTCGGATTGATCTCCGTGCTGTCCCACCACTCGCCTGCCGAGCGCCAGTAGACGCGCTGGAACTTGCTGACGCTATCGCGCCAAATGCCCACCACATCGTCGTTGGAATACCCGAGGGCGTCCATGAGCAGCGGGATCATCTTGTCCTTGAGCCCGCCGACAGTGGTGTTTCGCTCCGATGCGGAGCGTGTAAAAATCGGCGGATATCGGAAGAACTCGTCACGCTGCGGCACGGTCATCCGCATTGTATCGCCCCAGCCATCCTCCCAGTACTGTACACGGTCCGCGTTGAATCGGCGCAGATATTGAAAAAGCGCAACGTCGCCGGCCTGCGTACCCGGATCGGTGTCAGCGGTCGACGGCGTCCCAAGCAACAAGACATTGGACAATTTGGGTGACAGCGGCTCGTCCGGCAGATTGAGAAAAGCCTGAAGCTCAGCGCGGACGCTAGCCCGGTCTTTTGGATCATTCTTGAGCTCCCGCAAGAATATTGGCTCGTCATCGATGGCAGGATACTTGGCGCGATAGCGGTCCTTCCATTTGTTCCACCAGTTGCCCATCTCCTCCTTCTCATAGATGAGCATGAAACGTTTGCGCGCCTCGGGAGGACCCGAACGGGATTTGAGCCAATCGTTGAACGCATGGTCGAAGACAGTACCATCCGTCGCTTCCAGATTTTCGAGATCGACCGGCGTTACAATAGCGAGGAAATACTTGGACTGGCTGATCTGCTCTGCTTTGAGTTCAGTAACTTTCGCCCACAGTTCAGCAGTAAATGGATGGTATTGTGCAAAGTAATCGAAGACGCCTTCGTCATCGCAATACTTGAAAGCGACTTCCCCTTGCATGTAGGTCCGGAGCCACATGTTGCTGTCGATATCGACTGGGTCCATAAGCGACTGGATCTGCGCGCGGATTCGCTTCTTTGTCGTCAGAATACGCAGGAACTTGTTCATCAGGGCTTCAGGAATAATCGTATCGACAATGTAATCCTGCAGCGCTTCCTCATAGCCGAGGTCCGGATTGACCACCGTTGCGGGAAGCGGCAAAAATTCCTGATCGGATAGAAAGATAGAGAAGAGGTTCAGGTTGGGAAACGCCTGACCAATCAAATATCGAAGCAATTTGATTTCACTGCCACTCAAGTCACTCACGCAAGCGTCCCCCGAGACACGAGAACTCTGATTGGTCAATATAGCATAAATTACTTAAAGTTCACTCGGATAGACTGGAGAATCTTTAATCACTTGGTATTAACATGTTCGACCATAACTTGTTCATCGCCCGCCTTCTACAACTAAGTACTCGATTTCATTGCAGAAAACACTGAATAGACGCGCAGGGTTCTTACTTTACGTAGCGTGGTCCGGAAATAGCGGCGTTACAATCCCTGATCTATCATTATGTCATACAGCCAGAACGCTCTCGAAATACTGAACGGCGCTTTCGAGGGGGTGGATTGCCGCAATCACCTCTTCTTGAACCAACTAATTCCTTTGGAGCAAATGGGGCAGGCTTCAGCAGATTTCGCTTGATCAGGCGCAATTTTGTGTCAAGATCGTCAAATATTCGCTTGAATATTACAAGTTACTAAAGCATTTGCAACAACTTATAGTTGATAATACTGGAGTTTATTAGGTTTATTGGTCTTGCACCAATGCTGAAGATTCCGGGTCGGATTACTTTGCCTATTGAATAGCAGTGCATGGCGGCAACCCGAGGAACGCGACCTGACGGCGATATCGGGAATTGACGTGGACGGCAGACTGGAGTTGCGCCCGTTTTACGAAGCCAGGCGTTGGCGGGTCTTGGACCATGTTCCATTTTGCGGAGGATAGGATGCCTGCGACCCCTCAACTGCTCGATCTGACGGCACTCGGCACCATTGGCGGCATGACACTTGCAACGACGGCAGTGACCAACGGCCTTTGGCGTTCCCTTGGCTGGCAACCGCGATGGCTGGGGCTCGCAGTGTCGTTGGTGATCTGCCTCGCAACGGCCTTCTTTGCCGGCAGCACCGCCGGAGCCGACCTCTTCCTTGCGGTCCTCAATGCCTTTGTCGTCTATCTCGCCGCGGCTGGCACGAGCGGCGCCGGCGCTGCGCTCCAGGGCGGCGGAGCGCCCGCTCCCGCAAATGAGGGGCGCGAACTGCCCGGAGTGGACGAGGGACCAGCGGAAAGGCAGTTCCTGCGCTCCTGGTTTTGACGAATGGAGCTTTCGCAATGAGTTGCGCCCGAGGGCGGACAGGTGGGGAAAATGGGGAATACGGACGCTGACAGGCTGAAGGATTATCTGACGCTCATCACCAGGAAACATGGCGGTATCGAGCCCATCAGAAACATGCTGGAGGAGCGGACCAAGGCTGGAGGCGATTCCGGTCTCGAAAGCATGCCCGGCGATACGGATGAGACGAGGCTCGCCAAATCGGGCCTCGAAGCGATCGAGCTTGGCCGCGATCCCTCCAAGGGTGAGCTTTACGGGCTTGAAGCGATCATCCTGCCGGACTTGCGGCCGGCGATCGACATCGTCGACAATACCTTTACCGTCACGCATCCGCTCTGGCGACGCCTGTCGGATGATGCTGCCATCCGCACCAGGATAGAAGGGGTCATTCCGTCGATCGGCCGCATCGAATTGCCGGGCAACAACAAGTATCCCTATGGTGGCACCGGCTTTGTCGTCGGCGACGGCCTGCTGATGACCAACAGGCATGTCGCCGAAATTTTCTCGAAAGGGCTTGGCGACCGCAGGCTCGCCTTTATCGACGGCGCACGGGCGGCCATTGATTTCAAGCGCGAACAGGGACGTCCGACCGGCCCGATGCTCGACGTCGTTCGCGTGGTCATGATCCATCCCTATTGGGACATGGCAATTCTTGCCGTGAACGGCCTTCCCGCAACCGCCAAGCCGTTGAAGCTTTCGCTATCGGATGCGCGCGACCTTACGGGCCACGATATTTTCGCCATTGGCTATCCTGCCTTCGATCCCCGCAACCCCTCCGATGTCCAGAACGATGTCATGGCGGGACGCTACGGCGTCAAGCGGTTGCAACCGGGCGAACTCCAGGGCGGCATAACGACATCGAGCTTCGGCAAGATGGTACCCGCTGCGACACATGATTGCTCGACGCTGGGCGGAAACTCGGGCTCGGCAATTCTCGACCTTGATAGCGGCGAGGTCATGGGCCTGCACTTCGGGGGCCTTTACCAGAAGCAGAATTATGCCGTGCCGGCCTATGAACTGTCGCGCGACAGCCGCGTAATCGCGGCCGGCGTGCAATTTGCCGGAGCCCCGACCGGCGGTGCCAATGATTGGGGCGATTGGTGGCAGCGGGCCGATGGTGCCGAACTTGTTGCGAATGGCGGCGACCCGACGATTTCCAGCACGGGGAATACCGCTTCCAGCGCCACCGCCCACGCCGCGTCGTCGATCACGATCAAGCAAGAACGCGAGGTGGGACGCATCGTCCTGCCGCTACGCATTACCATTTCAGTCGACCTCGACGATCAGAAGGCCGTGGTCGTGGCAAGCGAAAGTGTGAGCGCCGACGACGCTGGCATGACTGAGTCCGCGCGGGCGCCGTTCCGCGATACGGACTTCAGCACGCGCAAGGGCTATGACGCACATTTTCTCAATGACCCAAGTCAAGAGGCGCTCCTCGCGCCGGTCGAGGTGGCCATGCCGCAGGCAGCGGATGCGAGCGTGCTCGCCCGGACGCTCACGGGATCGGACACGCTTCACTATGAGAACTTCTCGATCAGGATGCATGCGCAGCGCCGCCTTGCTCTGATCACCGCGTCCAACGTTACCAAAGCGCCGGAACTCAAACGGCCCGAACCCGGTCGCGACTATACGCGGCGCGGCCTTTCCGGCCTCGGCGAGAGCGACCAGGAACTATGGTTTACCGATCCGCGCCTCGATGAAGCCCTGCAGATTCCGGATGTGTTTTTCACCAGAGATCGCAAAGCTTTCGACAAGGGCCATATCGTGCGCCGCGACGACGTTGCCTGGGGCGCAACCTACGATCAACTGCGTCGGGCGAATGGCGATACCTATCACGTTACCAATTGCTCGCCGCACGTCGCGGGGTTCAACCGGGCCGCCAGCGGCCACGAAAATTGGGGCGATCTTGAAAACTGCGTGCTCGCCGAGGCAGCCAACGAGCGGCTCTGCGTTTTCGCTGGACCGGTGCTCGACCCTTCAGACGAAGTCTTCACCGGTGTCGGCGAGGGGCGAACTGTGCTGCGTGCCAAGATCCCGTCCCGCTACTGGAAGGTGATCACCAGCCGCGTGGCCGATGGCATCGCCGCCTATGGATTCATGCTTGAGCAAGACCTTGCCGACGTCGATTTCGAGTTCGCCGTGCCGGCCGAATTTGTGCCGGCAATGTATCCGATTGCCGACATCGAACGCCTGGCCGGTGTCCGCTTCGACGAACAGGTGCGCAAGGCCGATCAGTACGAGACGGTTCGCGGAACCGAAGTCGGGCTGCACGCAGGCAGTCGCCGGAAAAAAATGGCGGCAGGCGGGCCGGCTCAACCCGCTCGAACGCAAAAATAAGGGAGGGAACAATCGATGCCACGTTGTCCTTTTGCGACCTGGAAGCCGATCAGCGGTTCGTCTGGAACCTACACCGGCGGCCCGTTCAAGATCGTTCATCACACAACCGAAGGAAGTTCGGCGGCGGGCGCATTCGCCGCGTTCAAGGCGAACAGGTCCGATCCGCATTTCACGGTTGATGCCACCACAATTTACCAGCACATCGATACGGACACTGCCTCACGCGCGCTCAAGAACCTCGCTGACGGCGTCCAGACGAACCGCGATTCAGCCATCCAGATCGAAGTCGTAGGGTTCGCCCACCGGCCAAAGGTTCGCGCCACCCTCGATAATGTTCGACGGCTTTGCCGCTGGCTCGAAGCCACCCATTCCATTCCGAAAGTCTGGCCGAATGGCTTGCCCAAACCTGCGGTCAACGGTCAGGATCCGGGCGGCCATAACCGCAACGCCAGTATCTGGGATACGAAGGGCGGCCATTACGGCCACAGCAACGTGCCGGAAAATACCCACTGGGACCCGGCCTACACCAAGCCGGAAGTCGATTACCTGATGCTGGAAGATACTGAGGGACCGGAGGTCGTGGAGGGGCTGGAAACCATTCCGTTTTCCGATCCCGGGCTTGAAAGCGACCATTCGCATATGCCGGACCATGCCGATCCGCAAGGCACGCATACTGAAATGCCGGCAAGGCGACCGGCACGTGCCCGGGCCAAGCCGGCCGCAAAGGCGCCTTCGCGGCCTAAGAAGACCGTCAAGTTCGACGAGAGCCCCGTGGGCACAGTCAAGGTCGCAAGGGCAGCAGCCGGAACGAAGAAGGCCCCGCGGACGCCTGTAAGGGACAAGGCGCCGCGGAAGATCGACTGAGCACGCTAGGCGGCGCAGGCTTCGCAAATGGCGGCGACGTGGCGATGATCGGTTCCGCAGCATCCGCCGAGGACGCTCATCCGCGGAAACGCCCGGGTCAGCGCTTGATAGCGGCGTCCCAGATCGAGTGGATCGCCCACGTCGAGCGTGGTCGAGTCGTCGAGCTCAGCGTGACTTTTGGTCGAAGCATTGGCTCTCAGGCCGCCAATGCGGCGCGTCCACGCTTCACCTTTCTCCAGGACCTGCGCAAAGTGCGTGGGATGCGCACAATTGATCATGTAATATTGCGGCGAACCACCCGTCGCCTCGTCGACCCGTTCGATCGCTTCCCGCAGAGACAAACCCGTCACCAGCTTGCCATCGGTTTCCACCGTGAATGATATCACACAAGGCATTTCACTGGCCCGGGCGGCGCGCGCGATGCCAATCGCTTCGTTGTAGTTGGTGAGCGTGTAGGCGGCGACCAGATCGGCTTCGGTATCGGCAAAGGTTGCGATCTGCGCGGCATGATAGGCTTCGGCCTCATCGGCATTCATATTGCCGGCCTTATAGCCGTCGCCGCGCGGACCGATTGCGCCGCTGATGACGCAGGGCGTTGCAGCCGTTTCATACTCCTGGCGAAGTTCGACAAGCAGATCCACCGAACGGCGGTTGACGGCGTCCAGTTCGGCGCGGCCGTAGCCGAGCTTGGCGCCCCAGTCCGCGTTTGCCCGCCATGTCGGCGTGTCGAGGATGAAGCCGGTAGCGTTCTCTTTCGCCACTTCAAGATAGCGAACATAGTAGTCTCTGAGATGCTGCCGTCCCTCGTCGGTCGACATCAACACGAATGCGGCAAATTCCGGCAGCTCAATGCCTTCGAGGAATATGAGCGTCGTTTCCATCCCCCCATCGCTGAGGAAAAGGCTGCCGGAAAGCTGCGGCAGATTCTGGCGATATTTTGCCATGATCGTCTCCAAGGTTACTGCCGCACTCCCCGGTCATTTGACCCTTGTCGGCATGGTCCTTTTTGCGCTCTTTGGGCTGCACGATCTAGAAAGCTTGCGGTGCGGCCGCGGATTGGCTGATAAAACTTTGTCATTTCAGAGACTTAGCTGCCACAATGGCCGGGATCGCCCTTTCCATGCTATGCTACCAATCGCAAAACTGTATCGACGGTACAGTAGTTCTGGGGAAGGCCATGGGCAAGGGCGCGGAAACCCGCGAACGGATCATCGAAATTGCAGAAGCTTCGGTCCTCGCCAAGGGGTTCGGCGCAACGTCGATCGAAGAGATCATTGTCGAGGCCGGTATTACCAAGAGCGGCTTCTTTTATCACTTCAAGGACAAGAACGAACTCGCCCACAAGATGGTTCGGCGCTACGTTGACGAGAACAATCGCGTTTTCGACGAGATTTTCGAACGCGGCCATCAATTGTCAGACGATCCGCTTCAAGCCTTCCTCATCAGCCTCAAGCTTCTTGCAGAAACCATGTCCGACCTTCCAAGCGGCCATCCCGGCTGTCTCATTGCCAGCATCTGCTACCAGGAAAGGCTCTTCGATCGCAATGTGCGCAATCTTATCGCCCAATCGGTAAAGGAATGGCACATGCGCTTCCGGGCGATACTCGACGACATTGCCGATGTTCACCGCCCGCGCGATGCGATCGATCTCGGCGATGTGGCCGACATGCTCTCATGCATCGTCGACGGCGCGATCATCATGTCGAAGGCGCTCAACGATCCGAAGCGTATCGAACGTCAGGTGTTGGCATTTCGCAGCTTCGTCAAACTGTTGTTTTCACCCGCAACCGCCCAGCTCGAAAAACCACCTGTTCCAGACAGCATACAGGCCGCATGAGATGGTGCTCCTTTATGACGGGATGACATTCACGCCATAACCCGCTATCGAACAGCCTAAATAGATCACAAGACGTTCGGAAAGCGCGAAGTTATGAAGGAAGCGATTTCACTCAAGCAGTTGAAGGAAGCGGTTGGCACCGAGGTCGGCTGCTCGGAGTGGCGGGTGGTCAGCCAGGAAATGATCAACCAGTTCGCAGATGCCACAGATGACCACCAGTTCATCCATACCGATCCGGAGCGCGCAGAGAAGGAAACGCCCTTCGGCGGGACGATCGCCCACGGGTTCCTGACGATTTCGCTGCTTTCGACGCTCGCCTATGAAGCCTTGCCGATGCTTGAGGGCGCGACCATGGGCATCAATTACGGTTTCGACAAGGTTCGGTTCATGGCGCCCGTAAAGTCCGGCAAGCGGGTTCGCGCCCGCTTCAGGCTGGCGGATGCCGATATCCGCCCTTCCGGCCGCGTGCTCAACAATTACGAAGTGACCCTGGAAATCGAGAACTCCCTCAAGCCTGCGCTGGTCGCCAATTGGCTGACCATCGCGGTCCTCGAAAATCCGCCTGAAATGGATTGAACGGCGAGCGCTTGCCTCAAGCGGCGAGCTTGCCTTCCAGATCGAGCGGCGCCGACACCCCCTTATATTTCGTCACCAGTTCCTTGAACGGAAACGGCCCCTGCACGAACATGCCCATGTCGTAGGGGTTGCGAATCTGTGCGCCTTTGAGGAACAACAGGTGCATCTTGAAGAAGTTTTTCCTGGCACGGACGTAACGCTTTGCGCTGTGGATGCGCTTGAAACGAATGCGCTCGATGACCGGAGCCTGACGCGGCTTTATCCCAAGAGCCACTGCCGGATCGGATTTGTAGAAATGCACGATGTCGGTAACCGTCTGGAACTCCGCCCACTGGACCGGTGTCTCTTGCATGACCACGCGCACATCTTCACGCAAACCATTGGCACGCGGGTGCAGTGCAATCATCAGCAGGCAGGAACCCGCAGCGACCAGTGACACCGGCTTGCGCCTGAGCAATTCCGGATCGATACGCCATACGTCAGCGATGGCCTCGACCGCGGGCACCGTACCTAGACTATGGGCGATAATGACGACCTCGTCAGCGTCAGTCACTCGAAGCTTCTCGGCAAGATTGGCTGCAAAAGCCTTGCGGCGTTGGTTGAGAGCGGGATTGCGGCCGTAAATGCGGTCGGAAGCTGCAGCCCAATCGTCAAGCAAGTACGAGAAGAACACTTTCTCCCCGGGCCAACGGATGACCACACAGCCAATGACGAGCGCGAGCGGCACCGTCCATAGAAGGTGAAGCTTGCTGCCCTCGGCGAGCACGGGAAAGAGCCCAACCGCCAGCGCGGCAAGCGTCACGAAGCAGGCATAGGCGAACGGCCAGAGAAAGAAGATGCAGAAGCGCCAGCTGGTGCGCAGATATCGCCAGAAGGTGCCGGTCAACAAAATGTCGAGGAACGCCATGAGACCGGTTGCGAAGCGCGTCACGACGTTGCGTGCTGCATAGGCGTCGAAGATATCGGCCGAACCGTACTGGCAGAATTTCGTTTCGGTTTTCCAGTCGCTGCCGCGCGTGGTGATATCCATGGACGCGATGTCGTCGCCTTCGGCAACCATCGGGCCGGCAGCGGTTCTTGCGCCCCAGAGCTTGTTGAAATCCGCCGCGCTATTGAGATAACGCCCGCGCACCGCATCAGGGTGCAGGCCCTCATAGCCGGTAAAATTGATGACGAGACGCTTTCTGACGGCCATTTCACTTCTCTCGGCAAAGAGACCACGCGAAATCGGCAGTCATCACAATAGCTGCAAACGCGGCAGCGATCCAAAGTGGATGGCTCCGCCCGCATGATCGCGCCGTTTACATGAAAATGGCCGGACTGCACAACCGGAACTTCATGCAGTCCAAAAAATCAGCCGTCGATCAGACCCAGATGTCGCGCGCCGATTCCTGCAGGAAAGCGAAAGCATAGGGAGAGAATGAGCGCCAGCATTCGACGCGGAATGTATTTTCCGCCGTGCGCCAAAGGACGACCTCGATCTTGCCGAGAACCGTGCGGGAGGCGGCCCCCACCGGGAATGCGCGTTGCGAAAGGTCCTGAGGACAGCCGCCATTGACGACGCCTTCCGCCCCTTTGCCCGAAACGATGATCCCGACATTGCGATGGGAAACGTCGACTGCCGAATGCAGTACCTTGGCCTTGGCGAGGTCCGCAACGAGGTTGCTTTCGCCGTCGTCGATGATCAGCCACTCGTCGGGGCCAAGCCACAAGGCGGCGCGGCTCCCATTCACGGCGGTCGATTTCGGTTTTGTCGGCAGCGTCAGACCGAGTGCTTTCGAAAGGGCAGCGACAGCGTCCGGGCGGGCCCGCAGCGAGATACGTGTCGCATTATCAGCCAGCGTCACCGAGACCGCGGCCGGACCGGTGCGACCCGACTGCAGCGGATGCAAGCGTGTTGCCTGGATCGTCTCAACCATTCAAACGCTCTCCCTTGTCATCGAAGAATACAGTTCCGGTGACTTCCACTTCGATCACTCCATTCGGCATCGGCACATAGAGCGTCTCGCCGAGCCGCTTCGTGCCATCGATAACCAGCGCGAGGGCGATGGAGCGGCCGCAATTTTCCGACCAGTAGGATGAAGTCACATGTCCGATCATTGTCATCGGCACAGGCTGGTTCGGATTGGCAACGATCTGCGCGCCTTCCTCCAGCACCACCTTCGGATCAACGGTCTTGAGACCGACGAGCTGCTTGCGTCCCGGAGTGACGAGATCGCGGCGCAAGAGCCCGCGAATACCGACATAGTCGGTCTTGTTCTTGCCAATGGCCCAAGTCAGCCCGGCATCCTGCGGCGTCACCGTGCCGTCGGTATCCTGACCAACGATAATATAGCCCTTCTCCGCGCGCAGGATATGCATTGCCTCGGTACCATAGGGCGTCAGGCCAAGCGGCTTGCCGCGTTCGTAGATCGCTTCCCAGACCGCCTGCCCGTAATCGGCCGGAACGTTGATTTCGTAGCCCGTTTCGCCAGTGAACGACATGCGGAACAACCGCGTGGGCACGCCGCAAATCTTGCCTTCGCGCCCGCTCATGTGCGGCATGGCTTCATTGGACATGTCGATTCCTTCGACCAGCGGCGCGATGATCTCGCGCGACCTTGGCCCCTGCACGGCAATAACCCCCCATTGCTCGGTGGTCGAGGTAAGCCACACATCAAGGTGCGGGAACTCGGTCTGCAGGTAGTCTTCCATGTGGTTCATGACGCGGGGCGCACCACCGGTCGTCGTCGTGACGTGGAAGCGGTCCTCGGCGAGGCGGCCGACAACACCGTCATCGTAGATGAACCCGTCTTCGCGCAGCATGATGCCGTAGCGCAGGCGCCCGACGCCAAGCTTTTCCCATGGATTGGTGTAGAGCAGTTCCAGGAACTTCGCCGCATCTGGGCCAACAACCTCGATCTTTCCAAGTGTCGAGGCATCGAAAATGCCGGCCTCGGTGCGAACGGCAACGCATTCGCGGTTGACCGCGGCATGCATATCCTCGCCGGCCTGCGGATAATACCAGGCACGCTTCCACTGGCCGACATCCTCAAAGGCAGCGCCCTGCGCCGCATGCCAGGCGTGCATCGGCGTGCGCCGGGTCGGATCGAAAAGATCGTGCCGCGCATGATTGACGATGGTGCCAAACGTCACCGGCGTGAACGGGGCGCGGAACGTCGTGAGGCCCACGGCCGGAATCGGCTTGTTCAGGGCCTCGGCAGCGATGGCAAGGCCGTGCAGGTTCGATGTCTTGCCCTGGTCGGTCGCCATGCCGTTCGTCGTGAAGCGCTTGACGTGTTCAATCGAGTGCATGCCTTCGCGCACGGCGAGCCGGACATCCTTGGCCGTGACATCGTTCTGAAAATCGACGAAAGCCTTGACCGTCGTGTCTGGGCCAGCGCCGGCAGCCGAGCCGATCATCCCGCCGATCCAGCTGGCACTGCCGGTGGCGGTCAATGATACCGGCGTACCCTTGCCGGCAAAGCCCGCCTGCTCGGCCGACGATCCGCCGGCGGCGATGGCCTCATTGATCACGTCCTGCAAGCCGTCCGTGCCGTTGCAGGCACCGACCGACAGGCAGTCCTGCGCGTAGGTGCCGGGAAGAAACCTCTCGTTTGCCGCGTCCCACGCCACCTTGCCGCGCGACTGCGAGAAGAGGTGAACGGAGGGCGTCCAGCCCGCGGAGACGATCACGGCATCGACCGCGACCTTGCGCTCGCTGCCGCCCCTGTTGGGCTTGATCAGCATCGATGAAACACGACGCTTGCCGCCGGCGCTGAAGACCGCATGTCCCGGCAGTACCTCGATACCCAGCGATCGCGCTTCCTCGACGATGGCCGATTTCGGGTTGTCGCGCGTATCGACGATGATCGGAACGTCGATCCCGGCCCGCTTCAGGTCGATCGCTGCCGCGTAGGCCGAGTCGTTGGCCGTGTAGACGCCAACCTTGCGGCCGATCGCAACACCGTAATGATTGAGGAACATGCGCGCAGCCGAAGCCAGCATGACGCCCGGACGGTCATTATTCGCAAAAACCATGTGCCGTTCGATCGCGCCCGTCGCCAGCACGACCTTCTTGGCGCGAATCTGCCAGAGGCGTTCGCGTGGCATTTCCGCTGCCGGAGTGCTGAGATGATCGCTGATCCGCTCCGCGAGACCGACGAAGTTCTGCGCATAGTAGCCGAAGGCCGTCGTGCGGGTCAGAACCGTGACATTGTCCATGGCACGCAGCCTGGCGATGGTCGCCGTCGCCCATTCGTACCCGGGCGCGCCGTCGATGGTGACATCGCTTTCATAGCGCAGCGCGCCACCGACTTCCGGCTGTTCATCGCAAAGGATGACGGTTGCACCGGTGGCTGCAGCGCTCAACGCTGCGGCAAGGCCTGCGGCACCGGCCCCTACGACAAGCACGTCGCAATGGGCAAAGCGGTTGGAATAGCGGTCGGTATCCGGTTCGCCAGGAACCACGCCGAGGCCGGCGGCTGCGCGAATCTTCGGCTCGTAGATCGTCTTCCATGCGAATTTCGGCCACATGAACGTCTTGTAGTAAAAGCCTGCCGGCAGCATCGGCGAGAAAACATCGTTGATCGCGCCGACGTCGAATGTCAGCGACGGCCAGCGATTCTGCGACTTCACCTTCAGGCCGTCATAGATTTCCTGAACCGTTGCGCGGACGTTGGGCTGCTTTCGTGACTTGTCACGCTCGATATCGACCAGCGCATTCGGCTCTTCGCTGCCTGCCGACAGGATGCCGCGCGGACGGTGATATTTGAACGAGCGTCCGACCAGATGGATGCCGTTGGCGAGGAGCGCCGATGCAAGCGTGTCGCCTTCGAGGCCGGTAAGGCTCTGGCCGTCAAATGTGAAACGGACTGTCTTTGCGGGTGTAAGCCGACCTGCGCCGGAAATACGGTTGCTGCCGGAATGAACCTGGTTGGTCATGGCTCAGGCCTCCGCTTTCTTGGTGCGCGGCGTGCGCGGCGCGGGAGATTCAACGACTGCTTCTGCCGGCGTCGTCCCTCGTGTCACAAGTTGCTCGACATTGGGCTTCGGTTCGCCCGCCTTGTAGACGGTCAAGAACTTGTCGGAAACGGAATCGCGCACGGCATTGAAGAACCGTCCGCAGCCATGAATGTGCCGCCAGCGCTCGAACTGAAGTCCCTTCGGATTTTGGCGGAAGTACAGGAAGGCGGCGAAATCATCGTCCGACTGGTCAACGATCGGGTTTGCACGGACCAGATGCGCTTCGCCGGCATTGCGGAATTCCAGTTCCGGGCGCTCTTCTTCGCAATAGGGGCATTTGATGAGAAGCATGTCTTCGTCTCGTTTCTAAAAAAGTCAGTGCGCCACGGCAGCGGCGGCTGCCTCGTCGATAAGCCGGCCACTGGTAAAGCGCTCGATCGTGAACGGAGCGTTGATACGGTGCGGCTCGTCGCGGGCGATCGTGTGGGCAAACACGTTGCCCGAACCCGGCGTTGCCTTGAAACCGCCCGTGCCCCAGCCGCAGTTGACATAGAGGCCGGGAACCGGGGTCTTGGCCAGGATGGGCGAGCGGTCGGGTGTGACATCGACAATGCCGCCCCACGAGCGCAGCATCTTGAGGCGTGTCAGGACCGGGAACATCTCGCAGATCGCATCGAGCGTATGGTTGATGATGTGAAGGCCGCCTGTTTGCGAATAGGACGTATACTGGTCGGTGCCGGCGCCGATCACCATTTCGCCTTTGTCCGACTGGGAAATATAGGCGTGCACGGTGTTCGACATGATCACGCAGGGAATCAACGGCTTGACCGGTTCCGAGACCAGCGCCTGCAGCGGGTAGCTCTCGAGCGGCATGCGGACGTCCGCCATGTTCATGATGACCGACGTATGTCCGGCGGCGACGACACCGACCTTCTTGGCGTTGATGGGGCCACGATTGGTATCGACACCGACCACGGCGCCATTGGCGGCGCGGCGAACACCGGTGACTTCGCAATTCTGGATGATGTGAACGCCGCGGTCTGCAGCCGCACGGGCATAGCCCCAGGCCACGGCATCGTGGCGTGCGGTCCCGCCGCGGCGCTGCAATGCTGCACCGATGATGGGATAACGTGCATCAGCAGAGAGGTTGATCGGCGGGCAGAATTCCTTGACCTGCTCGGGCGTCAACCACTCATTGTCGATGCCGTTCAGCCGGTTGGCATGGATGTGGCGCTTGAACACCTGAACGTCGTGGATGTTGTGCGCGAGCATCATGACGCCGCGTGCCGAGTACATCACGTTATAGTTGAGGTCCTGGCTCAGCCCTTCCCAGAGCTTTACCGCATGTTCGTAAATACCGGCGGATTCGTCATAGAGATAGTTGGAGCGGATAATGGTCGTATTGCGACCCGTATTGCCACCGCCGAGCCAGCCCTTTTCGAGCACGGCCACATTGGTGATGCCATGTTCCTTGGCAAGATAGTAGGCGGTTGCGAGACCGTGGCCACCGGCGCCGACAATGATGACGTCATATTCCGACTTCGGTTCGGGCGACGTCCACTGCTGTTCCCAGCCCTTGTGGGCACGCATGGCTTCGCGGGCCAGAGCAAATACCGAATATTTCCGCATTACCTATTCCCTTTGCGCACAACTTGGCTTCGAGCGCCGATTGTTCAAAGATTTCTCGCCGGTTTCCTGTCCCAAAATCGACATGGAGTTTATCGACATGCGCGGCGTGTTAGCGCATCACTATCGTATCTGTCCAAGCGTCTTTTGCCATTTTGCGACGGAGATTGGCGCGCGATGCCGGTCAGCCCCAAATTAAACCGTGGTCCATGGCTTTGGCGAACGAATATCAGCAATTCCATGCCAAATCGCCATGGACATCGTTTTGAGTTTCTGCTAATGCCGACCGCAGTTTGCGATGGATGACCGTCGCGAAGTCCGGTTTGTTGTCCCATGATCTTCGGTCGGGGATCGGTGGCCAGGCTCAGTGAAATCTAAGAGATACAGGATAAAACGTGCAGGTACTCGTACGCGAAAACAATGTTGATCAGGCTCTCCGCGTTCTCAAGAAGAAGATGCAGCGCGAAGGCATGTTCCGCGAAATGAAGATGCATGATCACTACGAGAAGCCGTCGATCAAGCGCGCTCGCCAGAAGGCGGAAGCAATCAGCCGCGCTCGCAAGCTTGCCCGCAAGCAGGCACAGCGCGAGGGTCTTCTGCCGATGCCGGCACGCAAGGCGCCGGTTCGCGCCGCTGCGGCTCGTTGATCAGCGGTTTATCGACGCTTTTAACCCGATATCGGGGTGGAGTGGCTTCACGCCGCGCCGCCCTTTTTTCGTTTGGTGCCATCGGAGCAAAAGAGCTTGCACGGCTCTGAGTTGTACGGGACACATAGACAATGACATATTCATTTGAACGCGCCGCATACGGCAAATTTCCCTCGGTACGCTATGCCGGATTGTTGATCGCGTCGATCTCCGCGCTCGGCCTTGCCGCATGCCAGAGCACTTCGACCACCGACATGACCGGGATCGACAAGGCACAAGGATCGACCGAGAACATCAGTTCTTTGAATGATGTCATCCGCAACAATCCGAAGGATCCCGAGGCATACAATGTCCGCGGTTCCGCCTATGGCCGCGCCGGCAAGAACAATGACGCGATCAAGGATTTCAACGTCGCGCTTCAGTTGAACCCGAACTTCTACCAGGCCTATTCGAACCGCGCGCTCGTCTATCGCAACATGGGCAACTCCGCCCAGGCGATTGCCGACTACAGCCGGGCAATCCAGATCAACCCGCAATATGATGCTGCCTATATCGGGCGCGGCAACCTCTACCGCCAGGCGGGCCAGCTCGACCAGGCGATGAACGATTTCAACCAGGCGATCCAGCTCAGCACCACGGATGCCCGCGCCTACCACAATCGTGGTCTCATCTATCAGGCGCGCAACCAGCACAAGCAGGCCATCGAGGACTTCTCTACGGCGATCTCGCTGCAGCCCGATGCTGCGGAGCCTTATAATGGCCGTGGCATTTCCTATGTGGCGCTCGGCGATGACGACAACGCCTTCGACGATTTCAATACGGCGATTAAACTCGACGGCACGATTGCCGAGGGCTGGGCCAACCAGGCCCTAATCTACGAGCATCGCGGCGACAAGGCCCGCGCCGCCAAGTCCTACGCCCGCGCCGTTCAGCTTGACCCCAAGTACAAGCCTGCTGTCGACGGTCTGGCGCGCACGCGCAAGTCCTGATGCGATAGATGGGCAAGAGCGTCGTTGTCGTTTTTGCTCACCCTTTGAAAGACAGCCTTTGCGCGCACCTTGCTTCGCTCATAACCGCCAGGCTCGATGAGGCCGGTCACAGTATCACCTTCGCCGATCTCTATGAGCGCGGCTTCGACCCCCGCCTCACGGCAAATGAGCGCAAGGCCTATTACGCGGATGCTTATGACAGAAGCGCCGTGGCCCTCCATGCAGAAGACCTCGTCCGCGCCGACATTCTGATCCTTGTCTTTCCGACATGGTGGTTCGGCCTTCCGGCGATTCTCAAGGGTTGGATCGACCGGCTCTTTGTGCCGGGTGTTGCCTATGACCATGCCCCTGATTTTGGCCGTATGATTCCGCGGCTCACCAGGCTCAAGTCTTGCCTTGCCGTCACTACGCTCGGCTCGCCCTGGTGGATCGATTGGTTCGTGATGTTCCGTCCGGTCCGCCGCATACTTTCGCGCGCCATCATCGGCACATGCGCGCCGCAAGCGCGGTTCTCCATGCTCTCGCTCTACAACACCGAACAATTGTCAGCGGAACGGTTGGCGGCCTTTGAGCGTCGGCTCGGGCGGAAATTGGAACGCCTGATCTAACAAAAAGCCCGCCGATGGGCGGGCCTTTGCCTCATTCGCGAAACACAAGTTCAGTGGTCCAGCGCCTTGACGATATTCTCTACCATCTTCTTGGCATCGGCAAAGAGCATCATGGTGTTGTCGCGGAAGAACAATTCGTTCTCGACGCCCGCATAGCCGGAGCCCATGCCGCGCTTGATGAAAAGCACCGTCCCCGCCTTGTCGACATCAAGGATCGGCATGCCGAAGATCGGCGATTTAGGATCGGTCTTTGCCGCCGGGTTGGTGACGTCGTTGGCGCCGATGACGAAGGCGACGTCGGCCTGTGCAAACTCCGAATTGATGTCTTCGAGCTCGAAGACCTCGTCGTAAGGCACATTGGCCTCGGCAAGAAGCACGTTCATGTGACCCGGCATGCGCCCAGCGACCGGATGAATGGCGTATTTGATTTCAACGCCTTCTGCCTTCAGCTTGTCGGCCATCTCGCGCAGGGCATGCTGTGCCTGCGCAACGGCCATGCCGTAGCCGGGCACGATGATGACCTTGGAGGCGTTCTTCATGATGAAGGCAGCATCGTCGGCGGAGCCCTGCTTGACCGGGCGCTGTTCGACTTCACCGCCGGCAGCAGTGCTGGTCTCGCCGCCGAAGCCGCCGAGGATGACCGAAATGAACGAACGGTTCATGCCCTTGCACATGATGTAAGACAGGATCGCGCCGGACGACCCAACCAGCGCGCCGGTGATGATCAGAGCGAGGTTGCCGAGCGTAAAGCCGATGCCCGCTGCCGCCCAGCCGGAATAGGAATTCAGCATCGAGACAACGACAGGCATGTCCGCGCCGCCGATGGGGATGATGATCAGGCCACCGAGAACCAGCGACAGGATGACAATCAGCCAGAAGATCGCATGGCTCTCGGTCAGGACCAGTGCGATCACCAGGAGCACTATGGCAGCAAGAAGAGCAATGTTGAGCACATGGCGCCCAGGCAGCATGATTGGCTTGCCCGACATGCGGCCGTCAAGTTTCAGGAAGGCGATAATCGAGCCGGTGAAGGTGATCGCGCCAATGGCGACGCCGAGCGACATTTCCACGAGCGCTTGACCATGGATGCTGCCGACTTCGCCTATCCCGAAGGAGTCGGGCGAATAGATCGCGGCCGCGGCAACCATGACCGCAGCCAGACCGACGAGTGAGTGGAACGCGGCAACAAGCTGCGGCATTGCCGTCATGGCGATACGCCTGGCAATGTACGCGCCGGCAGCGCCGCCGATGGCAAGACCGAGGACGATCAGGCCGAGGCCCTTGAAGCTAGGCTCGGCAAGCGCCAGCGTTGTCGCGATGGAAATGCCCATGCCCGTCATGCCGTAGTAGTTGCCCTGTCGGCTGGTCGTCGGATGCGAAAGGCCGCGCAGCGCGAGGATGAAGAGCACGCCGGAGACGAGATAAAGGAAAGTTGCGATATTCACATTCATGCTCACTTTTCCTTCTTCTTGTACATGGCGAGCATGCGGTGGGTGACGAGGAAGCCCCCGAAGATATTGACGCTGACGAGGACGAGCGCGATGAAACCGAAGCCGGTCGCAAAGCCGCTCGCCGACAGTCCGACCGCCAAGAGCGCGCCGACGACAATGACGGAGGAGATCGCGTTGGTAACGGCCATGAGCGGCGTGTGCAGTGCCGGCGTCACCGACCAGACAACGTAGTAACCGACAAAGATCGACAGGACGAAAATTGCGAGGCGGAAGACGAACGGATCGACCACTCCGCCTGAAACGGCGTGAGCCGCGGCGCCAGCGGCTTCCGGCATGTTTTCGGCAGCCTGACGGACGATCTCGGTGGCCTGGTTCAGGGTCTCGAGGGCCTTTTCGAGTGTAGCATCAGCCATCATGCCTCTCCTTCAGTCTTTGGCGCCGCCTTGGATGCAGCAGCCTTTTTCGGCGCGGCTTTCTTGGCGGCCGGTTTCACTGCGGCGTCTTTTAGAGCGGCAGGCTTGGCCGGCGCGGCCTTCTTGGCGACAGGCCTGGCAGCCGGCGTCTCGGCAGGGGCAGCAACAGCCGCAGCGGCCTGGGCAAAGTTCGGGTGAACCACCTTGCCGTCATGGGTCAACATGGTCGCCTTGACGAGCTCGTCGTCGAAATTGATTTTCAGCACCTTCGCTTCCTTGTCGACCAGCGTCTCGACAAAAGCGACGAGGTTCTTCGCGTAGAGCTGCGAGGCAGTCGCCGCAATACGGCCCGGGACGTTGAGATGTCCAACGATCTTGACCCCATCGATCTCGGTGATCTTGCCAGCCACCGCGCCTTCGACGTTGCCGCCGCGCTCGACCGCAAGATCGATCAGAACCGAACCCGGACGCATGCGCGCATACATTTCGCGTGTCACCAGCCTCGGCGCCGGACGACCCGGGATAAGCGCCGTCGTGATGACGATATCCTGCTTGGCAATGTGGTCATTGACCAGCGCCGCCTGCTTTGCCTGATATTCCTTCGACATTTCCTTTGCGTAGCCGCCAGCGGTCTCGGCAGCCTTGAACTCCTCGTCCTCGACAGCGAGAAATTTGGCGCCAAGCGATGCGACCTGCTCCTTGACCGCAGGACGGACGTCCGTGGCGGTTACCACAGCTCCAAGGCGGCGCGCAGTTGCGATAGCTTGCAGGCCAGCGACGCCGACACCCATGACGAAGACTTTCGCGGCCGGCACCGTGCCTGCTGCTGTCATCATCATCGGCAAGGCGCGGTCATATTCTTCGGCGGCATCGATGACCGCCTGGTAGCCGGCAAGATTGGCCTGGCTGGAAAGAACGTCCATCACCTGCGCGCGGGTGATGCGCGGCATGAACTCCATGGTGAAGGCGGTAAGCCCGGCATCGGCGAGTTCCTTGACGGCGCTGTCATTGCCGTAAGGATCGAGCATGGCGATGACGACTGCGCCTTTCTTGTAGGATTTGAGCTCAGGGGAAGCGGGTCGGCGCACCTTGAGGACAATGTCGGCGTCCTTGACGTCCGCGGCCTTGCCGATACTTGCGCCGGCGCCCGTAAACTCTGCGTCAGGAATGCGCGACGCGGTTCCGGCACCCGTTTCGACAACGACGTTGAAGCCAAGGCCAATAAGCCGCTTTACCGTCTCCGGCGAGCCACCGACACGCGCCTCATTGGCATCGGTCTCTTTCGGTATGAATAGTGTCTGAGCCAAGCTCTTCACCCCCCAAAGCAAGTTTTCACTACAAGGCAGTGGCCTTTCGGACCAGCGCGCCTTCCCGCTTGTAACGATTGGCAGTCTTAAAGACCCGCCCGGTCAAGATCGAGCGGGCTTTGGACGGGCGTCCAGGCTCTTGAGAACCAGCGCGCCCTAAAGGAGGAACCAGGCAGCTCCGCAAATAACAAAGAAAAGAACCAGAGCAGAAAAGAATCCCCCGGCGAAAAAGCCGAAAGCCATGGCAACGACCAGCGCTATGCAGGAAACGAAGCCCCATTTCGAAAGCGAGAGAAAAAGATTGTAGGTCTTCTCATGCTCCGCATAGTCCATGGGCGCGCCCAGTTCTGCAGGCGTGGTGTCGTGATGTTCAGCCATCTTCAAACCTCTTCTAGTCGACGTCGTAAAGGCAATAGCGAAAAGCCGACAACTGCGCAATGCGCAGATCGTCGCTCACCCTGACCTCGATCAATATAAATCAAGAATAGAGTTTCATCGCGGTCGAGCCTAATTAACTAACCGAGAAGATGCGGAAAAAGACCGACAACGCCAATGATGATCAGGTAGAGCGCAACGACATAGTTCAGCAATCGCGGGGCGATCAATATGACGATGCCGGCGATTAGGGCGACGAGTGGTGCGATGGCGATTTCAGCAATCATTTCGGTATCCTTTGTGTGCGCAAGCTACCAGCTCAGAACAGAGCGCTATTCGAATACAATGATTCTGTCGGTAACGGCCGGGATCGTTTAATTTATATTCAAATTGGCAAACAACCGTTCAGTGAAAGACGTGCGGGCCAGCTTCGTTGCCCACGAGCTTGTGCTCCATCGTCACGTCGAGCAGCTTCACGATGTCATCGGCTGACATCGCAGCACCGTAGAGAAAGCCTTGCACGTGCTCGGCGCCGACGAGTTGATTGACGAGCTCCGATTGCGCGCTCGTCTCGAGCCCTTCGATGGTCACCGACAAGCCGAGTTCATGCGACATGTGGACGATGCCGCGCAAAAGTTTCAGCGATCGTCCCTCTTCAGCGATATCGGCAATGAAAGAACGATCGATCTTGACCTTGTTGACTGGCAAGTTCTTGAGATAGCTCAGGCTGGAATAACCGGTGCCGAAATCGTCGATGGCGACCTGCACGCCGTAACCCTTCAGCTCGGAAAGCACGCTGCCGGTCGTGGCGCGGTCGGTTATGAGCGCTCCCTCCGTAACCTCCACTTCAAGAAGGTGCGGTTCGATCGCGTGCCGTTTCAAGGCGGATTGAATGACGCTGACCGTATTGCGGTTCTGCAGATCATGCGAGGAAAGGTTGACCGAGACGGCGATACGCGAATTCCAATTGCGGCAATCCATCACCGCGCGGTCGATGACGTTGCGGGTCAGATCCGAGATCAGCCCCATTTCTTCTGCGAGCGGGATAAACTCTGCAGGCGATATCGCTCCGAATTCCGGATGGTCCCACCGCGAGAGCGCCTCGCACGCGGTCATGCGCGAGGTGCGGATATTGACGATCGGCTGGTAGGCGACCGAGAGCGTGCCTTCCGCGATGGCCCGGCGAAGATCCGCACGCAACCGCTGCTTCGACCGGAAGGTATGATCCATAGTCTGGACAAAGACCGCCCAGTTCTTCTGGCTATCCTTCTTGGCGACATCGAGCGCCAGATCCGCATTCATGTGCATCACCGAGAGGTCAAACGCATCCACCTCGACGATGGCGACGCCGGCGCGGGCGCCGGTCTGGATATCGTGACCCGAAACACTGTATATGCCGGTAATGGCGGACATGATCCGCTCGACCGTTCCAATCGTTTCCTCATGCGAGCAGGCGGAAAACAGCAGCACGAATTCGTCGCTGCCGAAGCGCGAAAGCAGCGGCCGGTCAGCCTCGACAAGGCTCAGCCGGTCGGCAAAGGCGCGCAACATCTCATCGCCGATGCGATGGCCGAAGGTATCGTTGGTTCGTTTCAGGCCATCGATATCGATCACCATGAGCGCGATCTGCGCGCCCTGCACCATGTCGTCGGCATAAGTCGCGGCGATCTCGGCAAACTGGCTGCGGTTGGGAAGTCCCGTCAGGCTGTCGAAGCGCGCCATGCGGTTGATCTGCGCTTCGGCGTCCGCACGCCGCGTGACATCCTGGATGACGAGCACGGTGCCATGCTCGGGATCGGGCGTCGCCGTGAATTCATAGTGGCGCTTGTTCGGTGATTCAAACGTGTCGCGCTGTTTTGAACCGGACAGGAGATCCTGCATCTTGGTGCGCAAGGATTGCAGTGCATCCTCGGGGAAATAGGAACGCGATTGGGCAAGGCGCAACAAGGTCGCAAGCGACCTCCCTTCGAGCTGAGCCGGAGAATCGAAACCCATCATCTTCGCCGCCTTCATGTTGGCGACGGTTATCGTCTGCTGGCCATCGAACATCAGCAGGCCCTGCGGCATACCATTGAGCGCAGCATCGAAATTGGTGGCGACGCGAGCCAGCTGGCGCTTGCCCAGCAGTGCATCGAAGAGCGAATTGCGAAGACTGCCCGCAACGCCGATATTGCTCCAGAAATATGGAAGGATCAGCAGGGCAAGCAGCCAGTTATAGACGCCACCGAGCAGCACCAAGGTCGCGCAAAGCGGTGCGAGAATTCCAATCGACAGGCCGAGGACGACCATCGGCGAGACGTAATTGCGCGTGACAAGCGCAAGCATCGATCCAGCAACAATGATGACGCTGGTGATCGCGGCGGTCGCATCGGGAAGCATGTAGATGCTGACAAAGCATAGGGCCCCGAGCACCGAACAGCTTGCAAGCGCGCCGAGCAAATAGCGCCATTCCCACCTCTTCAGCGTTGCCGCCGAAGCTGACACAAGATTGGCGCGTTCGAAAGCGCCGGCATTGGCGGTGCGCGCGAGGTCGACCACCAGAAAGGCCAGCGCGAAGGCAAGATAGATCGCATGATGCGTCTTCAAATAGATTGTCGCCGTGGCGAGGATCTGAATGATCGAACTCCACCACGTCGCCTTGCCGTTCGCATATAATGTGCGAACCGCAATCAGCTCGATCGACAAGCCGTCGTTGGCTTCAACTTTCATCAATAGGCCCGCAAAAGTTTGCCCGTACCGGGAATGTCGACGAGGAACGCCAACGATGCCAGCGTTATAAATCGCACTTCCGACTAAATCGTTTAATTCATCTTCTGTCGCCAGAAATTCCCAACAACCGGCAAATAGAATTACCAATTTCTAAAAGAAGATCATCGCTATGCCGGGCATATCGTCGGCGGGGCTGGTTGCTTGTCGGGATTGGGATCGTAGAACGGTCCAACAACAAGTGGCTTGTCGGGCATAAGTGACTGATCGGTGTCCGAGATCATCTTCCGCTCGATGGTCTGAAGCACGACGCCTTTTGCATCTTCGAGCCGCATTGTCACCTGATACTCCCGGTTCGCTTTCACGCATTTGACGGGTGGGCTTTCGACGGTGATCTTGTCCATTGTCGGCCATATATCTTGCCGTACGACAAAGGGATCGCCACCAGCCGGATTTTCGAAAGTGGTCTCCAATGACGAGCCATCGGGAATCTTCCGCAGTTTCGCCAGGGTGAGAAGATAGGTCGCCTCGGCGATACGATAATTGAAGACGAAAATCTTGCCGGAAACGTTGACATAATCGCCCTGACCGCTATCGCGGCATGCCGCCAGCGTAACCGCAAGGGCAAGCAAACAGGTTGCCATCCGGCGCGAGGCATTCTTCGTCCTAGACATGGCCGCTTACCATCTGCTTGGCGTTGCGATCGTAATAGCGGCGCGCCTTGGCCCTGTTGCCGCAGACATTCATGTCGCACCAGCGGCGGCTGCGATTGCGGCTCTCGTCAAAGTAGAGCCAGTGGCAATTCGGGCAGACCTTTATGCGTTCCAGGCGCAAAGGCTCAAACAGACGCACCCCGGAGAGGAATGACGCCGCCGCCAACGATATCTGCCCGCCGTCCCTGGAGGGCCGCGGCAGCGCGAGCGCTTGGTTTCCCGGTTCGTCGCCGACGAGTTTCGACCCGAGGCGCAAGAATTCGGAGAGCGGCGCGGGGCTCAATCCGCCGCCATGCACCGCCGTCCTGAACAGGCGATTTATCGCTTCGCGCATGTCGATGAGGCCTGTGATCTCCCGCTCGGAAAGTGGCGGGCGGAACTCGACGTTTCCCCACTCCCCCTGACGGAAATCCGCCGCCGCCGCAGCAAAGCGCGTAACTTCGGCGGGATCGGAGAAGCGATCGAGCGACCGTTCCGGCGATTCGCGAAAGACGACGGTATTGGCAAGGTCGAGTGCCAATACGCCCCCGCTAAAACGATGTGCATTCCATTCAAAGGTCATCGCCAAATTCTAACTGGTAAAATAGGTTTTGCAAGTTAGAATAAGTTGCAAAAGGCGAGGAGTGATTGACCTATTTCCTGCAGCTCCTGTTGAACGGAATCCACAATGCGGCACTCTACGCGCTGCTTGCCTATGGCTATGTCCTGATCCACGGTCTCACGCACAGAACCGACCTTTCGCTCGGCGCAATCTTTGCCTTTTCCGGGCAGACCTTTATTCTTGTCGCGGCCTTTGCCTGGTCGATCCTCTGGATGACCCTGCCCGCCGCCCTGGCCTTCGGTCTGCTGATCGCTCTCGTCTATGTCATGACCGGCGGCTATGTAATCGCTAGGGTGATTTATGCGCCGCTCGAAGCCGGCACGCGCAACACGATCCTTGTCGCAACCCTTGGCCTCAGCATATTTCTTGCTGAGCTTTCCCGCATCGCTGCCAACACGCGCGATTACTGGCTTCCGCCCATGCTGTCGCAACCCGTGCCGGTCCTTGGCCCGCAGGTGGATATCAGCCTCACCCAGATGCAGGTTCTCAACATCGCTGTGGCGCTCACCGTGATCGCTTGCGGTGAAGCGATCATGCTGCGAACGGCGGCGGGACGTATCTGGCGCGCGGTGAGCGACGAGCCGCAGGCAACTGCCATGTGCGGGATCGATCCGAAGCGAGTGAGAACGCAAGCCATCCTTGCCGCATACGGCATATGTGCGCTAGCGGGATTTCTGGCGGCGCTCTACTACGGCAATATCAGCTTCAATACCGGCATGATCTTCGGATTGAAAATCCTCTTCATCACCGCGGCCGGCGGCTTCTCACGGCCGCTTCATGCTGCGTGCGGCGCAGCCCTTGTCGGCATGGTCGAATCGCTCTGGGGCGGATATTTTTCCGTTCTGTGGCGGGATGTCGCCGTTTTTTCCCTGCTGGTCTTCGTACTCGCCACCCGCATCACGGGCCGGGACGAGGAGCGCATCTAACCCTGCAGGCTGTGACCGCCATCGATGGTAATGACCGTGCCGGTGATATAGCTGCTCGCGTCAGACGCAAGCATGAGCACGGCACCATCGATATCTTGCGGTTCTCCGAGGCGTCGCATGGGATTCTTGCCTTTCAGGAAACCGCGCGCCGGCCCATCCATCAGGTCTTCGTTGAGGCGGGTCGGAAACCAGCCGGGAGCAATCGCATTAACCCTGATTCCATGTGCCGCCCATTCAAGCGCCATCGAGCGGGTCATCACAGAAGCGGCGGCCTTCGACATGGCGTAGGCGGTGGAACCCTTGATGGGGGTGTCGGCAAGAATGCTCAAGAGGTTGACGATGGAGCCGCCGACGCCTTTGGCGATCATCCGCTTGGCGGCCTCCTGAGCGACGAAGAACGCGCCTTCGGCATTGACCTCGAGAATGCGGCGCAACTGGTCGCGGGTCGTGTCTATCGCCCGGATGATCTCGGCAACCCCGGCATTGTTGAACAGGACCGTCACAGTGCCCTTCCAGCTTTCAGCCTCATCGAATGCACGTTCGATATCGGACGCTTTCGTGACGTCCCCGACAATGCTGAGGATTCTGGGATTGCATGAACCTTCCGGGACCGCCGTTCGCGAGATTGAAACAACATTTGCGCCGTTGGCCGCAAGGACTTCCACCATACGCAGCCCGAGACCGGAGGATCCACCGGTGACCACAATGGTTTTACCTGCAACTGAAAGAGAAGATTCGCCTGCCATTCGCCCTTTTACCAGTAAGTCCTGCATCATGTGTCCAGCAACTGTTAGACCGCGGCTCGACACATGACAACTGCTGAACGTTATACCACCCGGCGCTGCACCTGCGGCCTATCGTATCCCTTTATGAACTAATCAATTCTGTTGATGGTTTCAGATCGTGCTGTTACCAGTGCGCGAAGATGTTCTTATAGGCAAGGCTGGGAGGGCCACCGCGGAGAGCGGGGTGTATTGCCGGCTATCTGAATGAATTGGGAGGACGCCAATGCCGGCTTTGCTCGCGATTTCGCGAACGATCGATCGTATCAATGAACTCGTCGGGCGCGCCGTCGCCTGGCTGATCTTCCTGGCGGTCGTCGTCAGCGCCGGCAATGCGATCATTCGCAAGGCGTTCAACGTTTCGTCGAACTCCTGGCTCGAACTGCAATGGTATCTCTTCGGCGGCGCCTTCATGCTTGCCGCCGCCTATACGCTGCAGCAGAACGAGCATATCCGCATCGATATCGTCTACGGCGCATTTTCGAGGCGCGTCCAGCATTGGATCGATCTTCTCGGGCACCTCTTCTTCCTGATGCCGTTCGTCATTCTGATGATCTTCTATTTCGTCCCCTATGTGCGGCTCTCCTTCAACAGCGGCGAAGTCTCATCAAGCGCCGGCGGCCTCATTCTGTGGCCTGCCAAGCTCATTCTTCTCGCTGGGTTCGTACTCCTCGGCTTCCAGGGCGTCTCCGAAATCATCAAGAAAATCGCGGTAATACGCGGCGACATGCCCGACCCTAACCCACCCGTTTCGATGGAGGAAATCGCGGAACAGGAAGTGGCGACGATTGCGGGAGCGCGCAATGATTGAATTTATCGCCCAGAACATGGCGCCGATCATGTTCGCTTCGCTGATCATCTTCCTGTTGATTGGCTATCCCGTCGCGTTTGCCCTCGCCGCAAATGGCCTTTTGTTCTTCTTCGTCGGGGTCGAACTTGCGCCGCTGTCGAACGGCAGCATCACGCTCTCCTGGCCGTTGCTCTATGCCCTACCTGACCGGTTTTGGGGACAGATGTCCAATGAGACCCTGCTCGCCATTCCATTCTTCACCTTCATGGGCATCATTCTTGAGCGGTCCGGCATGGCCGAGGACCTTCTCGACACCATCGGCCAGCTCTTCGGACCCATTCGCGGCGGTCTCGCCTATGCCGTCATTTTCGTCGGCGCGCTGCTCGCGGCAACAACCGGTGTTGTCGCGGCCTCAGTCATCGCGATGGGCTTGATCTCGCTCCCCATCATGATGCGGTACGGCTACGACAGGCGTGTCGCCTCGGGCGTCATCGCCGCATCCGGAACCCTGGCGCAGATCATTCCGCCTTCACTCGTGCTCATCGTCCTTGCCGACCAGCTCGGGCGCTCGGTGGGCGACATGTATCATGGCGCGATTATTCCTGGTCTCGTGCTGACCGGGCTCTACATGCTTTACATCCTTGCCATGACCTTCCTGAGGCGCGATTCGATGCCGGCCCTGCCCAAGGAAGCGCGCACGCTCGGCTCCGGCGTCACATCGCTGATTGTCGCCCTCGTCATTGCCGGGGCCATCGCCTATGGCGCGCATAAGATGCTCGCGCAAAGTGCCGGTGCGAACGCGGATATTTGGGGCGGCACCATCGCCATCATTGCCATCTATCTCTATGCGCTCGCCGACCGGGCGTTCGGCATGAACACGATGTCGCGGCTTGCACAGCAGGTGATCATAGTCCTCATACCGCCGCTCGCCCTGATCTTCCTAGTGCTCGGCACCATTTTCCTGGGCATCGCTACGCCGACCGAAGGCGGCGCGATGGGCGCTGTCGGTGCACTGGTGATGGCTGCCTCCAAGGGCCGCCTCAACATGACCGTGATCAACCAGGCGCTGGCATCGACAACGCGGCTTTCATCCTTCGTCATGTTCATCCTCCTCGGCGCACGCGTGTTCTCGCTTACCTTCTACGGCGTGAACGGGCACGTCTGGGTGGAACACCTCCTGGTCTCCCTCCCGGGGGGCGAAGTCGGCTTTCTGATTGCCGTCAACCTGCTTGTCTTCTTCCTCGCGTTCTTCCTCGATTTCTTTGAGCTCGCCTTCATCATCGTGCCACTCCTGGCACCTGCCGCAGACAAGCTTGGAATCGACCTGATCTGGTTCGGCGTCCTCCTTGGCATCAATATGCAGACGAGCTTCATGCACCCTCCCTTCGGCTTCGCGCTCTTTTATTTGCGCTCGGTTGCGGCAAAGGTGCCCTATCTCGACAAGATTACCGGCAAGAAGATCCAGCCGATCACCACGGGGCAAATCTACTGGGGCGCCGTGCCGTTCGTCGGCATCCAGGTGCTGATGGTGGCGCTTACCATCATGTTCCCGCAAATGGTCATGCACTACAAAGGCACCGGCCCGGTCGTCGACCCGTCGCAGATCAAGATCGAGGTTCCGGGTTTTGGCGGCGACAACGGGCTCGGCAACGGATTGGGTGGAGGCGGACTTGGCAACGGCCTCGGTGGCCCCGCCAACGATCTGAGTTCACCGCCGCCTTTAGGTGGGCCTGCGCCAAATCCGGCAGCGCCTGGGCAACCGGCCGCCCCGGCGCAGCCGCCGGTGCCTGACCTCAGCCAGCCACCGAAGATGTGACGGCAACAAAAAACCCCGGGGACCGCAAGGTTCCCGGGGTTTTGCTTTTGGCTGTATTCAGCGCCTAAAGCTTGCCGTTGCGCTGCTGGATCATCATGAACGTATCGAAGGAATATTCCGCGACCTGCGCATAGAGGAAGTGCTCGTTGCGGAACGCCTTGATCGAATCCCAGATCTTCTTGAACTCGGGGTTTGTGGCTTCCATCTCGCCGTAGACGCCGTTGGCCGCTTCGAAGCAGGCGCTCATGATCTCCGGGCTGAACGGACGCAGTTGCGCGCCGCTCGCGACGAGGCGCTTGATCGCCGCCGGATTTAGCGAATCGTACTTCTGCAGCATGTCGGCATCGGTGGCCTGCGCTGCCGTGCGGAAGAGAGACTGGTAAGCAGGCGGAAGCGAATCCCACTTCGCCTTGTTGACCATGAAGCTGACCGTCGGACCGCCTTCCCACCAGCCGGGATAGTAGTAGAACGGCGCAACCTTCTGGAAGCCCAGCTTCTCGTCGTCGTAGGGTCCGACCCATTCGGCAGCGTCGATCGTGCCCTTTTCCAGCGATGGATAGATGTCGCCGCCGGCGATCTGCTGCGGCACGACACCGAGCTTTTCGAGCACCTTGCCGGCAAACCCGCCGACCCGCATCTTGACGCCCTTGAGGTCTTCGACCGTCTTGATTTCCTTGCGGAACCAGCCGCCCATCTGCACGCCGGTATTGCCGCCGGGATAGACCTGCAGGCCCTGCTTGTTGAAGAACTCGTTGAGGAGATCGATACCGCCCAAATGATACTGCCAGGCATTCATGCCCCGCGCATTCAGCGCAAACGGAACGGCAGCGCCGAGCGCCCAGGTGGGGTCCTTGCCCCAGTAATAGTACGCGACCGTATGGCAAAGCTCGACAGTACCGGCTGCCGCCGCGTCAGCAGCCTGCAGGCCCGGCACGATTTCACCGGCCGCAAATGGCTGGATTACGAAATTCCCGTCCGTGGCTTCCTTCAGGTACTTCGAGAGCACTTCCGCGCCGCCATAGATCGTATCCAGCGATTTCGGAAATGACGACGCGCACCGCCATGTGATTTTCGGTAGCGACTGCGCAATCGCGGGCGCAGCAAGCGTCGTAGCTGCGGCCGCGCCGACACCGGCAAATCCAGCCTTTGTGATAAATGAACGACGATCCATAAAATCTCCTCCAAACAATTGATCTGGACCATTCTCCCGATCCCGCGATCACCATACACACTCACTATTTCAAGTCCAGCGGGTGAACCGACAAAGCCGCACCGGCATTAAGTGGATTGATATTGTTGCAGGATTCTCGTCGCAATTCCGATTCCGGCGCGAATGTCGCGGCGCCTCTCCGGCCATTGGAAACGCTGGGGAATTGCACTAAATAGAGGGAACAATCTTTGCGGGAGCACCTTCATGCGGCAACCCCTCGTCGCCATAACATCCGATGTACGCGCTTTCGAAAACTATACCTGGCACGCAGCGCCCGATCAGTACCTGATGGCTGCCTATGATGCCGCTGGCGTTATTCCGCTCATCGTCCCTTCCTTTGGGGATGGGCTTGATATCGACGCTATTCTCGACGGGGTCGACGGGGTGCTGATTACGGGCTCCAAGTCCAATGTTCATCCCGCGCTCTATGGAGCCGAGCCCAGCCCGGCGCACGAGCCCTACGATCCGGCACGCGACGCGACTTCCCTACCCCTCATTCGGCGCGCCATCGAGCGCGGCATTCCGCTTCTCGCCATCTGCCGTGGCATTCAGGAACTGAACGTCGCGCTCGGTGGAACGCTCGCCACGGAAATTCAGGAACTCGACGGCCGCATGGACCATCGCGCCCCGCAGTCGGATCAGCAGGCAGAACGCTTTGCCATTCGTCATCCGATACGCATTAAACCCGGCTCCTGTCTTGCCGGCGTCATGAACAGCGATTCGATCAAGGTCAATTCGGTCCACCGCCAGGCCATCGAGAAGCCAGCGCCCGCGCTCGAGATCGAAGCCGTTGCCGAAGATGGCACGATCGAAGCCGTATCGGTGAAGACCGCCCGCAACTTCGCCGTCGGCGTGCAATGGCATCCGGAATACTGGGTGAAGACCGATTCGCCGTCGCGCAAGATTTTCGCCGCTTTCGGCGATGCGGCGCGCGCGCACAAGGCGAGCCGCGAGCGGCTGCACGCAGCCGAATAATTATCTAGTACGTCAACACGCCTTCGGTGGACATCGAAAGGACGACGGAGCGCGGTTCGATGCTGATATAGGCAAGCCCATCACCCGGGCTGAAGGCGACGATGGTTCGGCCCGTATCATCGGCAAGGTCAATCGTCCCGTCCTCATTATTGTGCCAGGTCCTGGCTTGCGCGAGCGGCGGATAGAGCCCGGCGCAGCCCTGCTCGATCGTCAGCGCATTGTGGCCGGGAAGACCGTTCTCAGCGGGAAAAGCCTTGCATTTCGCACTGCCGCCCGGGCCGCTGATGACGAATGTCGGCACATCGAGAATATCGTTCTGTCTCGGCTCTTCGCTGGTGATCGACGCGGTGGTCACCGTATCGACATTCGTTTCCCCACCTGACGTGTAGGTGGCGAAATCAAGAAACATGGCAATGACTGCAACTGCGCTCACAAGGGCGAGCAAGACCGTGTTGGCGGGTTTCATGCCAAGCTCCACAGGGATCACTCTTTCGAAAACCCTAGTCCCGTAGCGTTAATGAACCGTGAACCATCGGCGCAGCACGCACTTCAGCGCTCTTTCGGCTTCGAGGTGGATTGGCGGATGCGCAGTTCCGGCTTGATCAATTCCTGGCGCGCATGGGTGTCGGCACCATTGAGCTGATCGAGAAGCGCCCTCGCTGCGCGCTGGCCGACTTCGCGCTGGCCGTTCCAGACCGTGGTGAGCGCCGGCGTCGCAATCGCCGCTTCCTCGAGATCATCATATCCGGTGACAGAGATGTCGACGCCTGCGACGAGGCCGGCGCGGGCGATGCCGTTCATCATGCCGATCGCAGCAAGGTCGTTCCAGCAGACGGCCGCCGTCGGATGGTCCTTTAAGGCAAGGAATTGCGGCGCCGCATCGAAGCCGGCCTGCTTCGTGCGTGGTCCCGGAATTCGCCACTCGGGCTTTACCTCGAGGCCGGCCTTCTGCATGGCCTGGAGATAGCCTTCGTAGCGATCGCGGCCCGTCGACGTCTGGTCCGTTCCGCCGACCATGGCGATGCGCGTATGGCCGAGTGAAATGAGATGGTTGGTGGCAAGCCCGATGCCGTAGGCGTCGTCACCGCGGAAAACCGGGACATTTGCATCCTTGACGCTGCGGGCGATCAGGACTACCGGCAGGCCATTGTCTTCCGCCATGCGGATATCTTCAGCGGGCGTTCCGATCGCGGGCGACATGATGACACCATCGCCGCCAAGCTGCAGAACCGTATCGATGAAGGTGCGCTGCTTGTCCAATTGGTCGTAGTGATTGGAAAGGATGAATGTTTGTCCGGATCGGTCGAGTTCACCTTCGATGGCGCGCAGGATCTCGGCAAAGAAAGGGTTCATGATGTCATGGACGACCACGCCGACAATGCCGGATCGCGACGTGCGCAGGCTTGCCGCCCTCCGGTTGTAAATGTAGCCGATCGTTCGGGCGTGTTCCTTGATCTTCTCGCGCGTCTGATCGGCGACGAGAGGACTATCGCGCAGGGCCAGCGAAACGGTCGCAGTGGACACTTTCAGCGCGTCGGCAATCGTCGATAGTTTGATCTTTTGCGCCAAAAACCGCCTCCCTCAGTGTCGTCCGACAAATGTAATCTTTACACGGCGTTATGCCACCGCAACCGAATAAATCAAAGTTCTTTCGTTCGGGATACGGTCAGCCATTCTTGCGCTCCTGGCGGGATTTTGCGACCGCTCGCAACTGCCGCTCGCGGTGTACGACGTAAAGGCCGCTCCCTATGATGATCACGGCTCCGCACAGTGTGTAGGCATCCGGAAACTGGCCGAAGATGAAATAGCCGAAACCCAGCATCCAGATGATCTGTAGAAACGGATAGGGAGCGAGCGCCGCCGTTGTTGCGCGCTTATAAGCGAGAATGATGAGGAAATGACCAAGTCCGCCAAAAAAGCCCAGAAGACACAGAAGCAGGATCTGGAACGGCGTTTGCGGAAGGACCGCCTGGGTGATTGCCGGCGACATCAGGATCGCCGGCGCAAGGGCGGAATAAAAGATAAGGCTTTCCGGCGATTCAGTTGCGGCCATCTTTCTCGTGAGCAGCACATAGAATGAATAGCTCAGCATTGCCGTGATCGAATAAGGCAGGCCTGGATTGATTTCGCCAAATCCCGGACGCGCAATGATCAAAACGCCAATGAAGGCGACGATGATGGCAAGCCAGCGCCGCCAGCCTGCCCATTCTCCAAGGATGGGTCCGGCGAGCGCCGTGATGACCATGGGCGCCGCAAAGGTAATCGTCATCGTTTCGGCCAATTGCATGGTCTGCAGGGCGTAGAAGTTAAAATAGGTCGAACCGAACAGGCAGATGCCGCGCAATATCTGCATCGGCAGGTTGCGCGCCCTGAATATGCCGGGATTGGACCATGGCCGAAAGAAGATCAGGACCAGCAGCGTGTGCTCGACGAACCGCATCCATGAAACGAATGCGGTAGGTACGCCGGACAGCACCAGATATTTGGCGCTGGAGTCGAGACAGGAAAACAGGAACCCGGTTGCAAAAATATAAAGGATCGCAGCTAACGGCGCAGAGTCCTGTGACGTAGAGGGTGTGGAAGACAAGGAAACAAACCAATCAGGCGGGCGGAAGCGAGTCCCATGATAACAAAATAAGCTACTTTGTAACCGCCGATTGCGAAAACTTTCGACGAATAATCACTCGTCGTCAGCGTCCTCATCGTCGTGATCCTCTTCGGCCGCCGTCTGGCGCAGATGCTCGGCTGTCGAGAGATTGACCTCGAGGCGCGAGAGCATCTTGACGAAGGCTTTGCGCTCCTTCTTGTCGAAACCCTTCATCGCATCCTTTTCCGTCTTGCGGATCGATTTTTCGATGGCCTTGATCGCTTCATTGCCGGTTTCGGTCAAGAAAATATGAGCCTGGCGCTGGTCCGTCGTCGAGCCCTGCTTCTTGACGAATCCCTGGGTCTGCAGTCGCGAAATCGTCTTGGTGATCGTCGGCGGGCGCACGCCCAGCCGCTTGGCAAGAATGCTGGGTGAAAGGCCGTCCTCATGCGCAAGTTGCAGCATTACGGCATCCTGCCCCGCATAGAAGCCGTGGCCGAGGAGCCGCATCGCCAATGCCGTCCGCGTCAGGCGCGCGGTCGATTGCAGACGATGAAGAATGAGGGGCTTACGATCCTTGACCATTCAAACTCCTGCTCGCTTTTCAGCGTTGTTCCGTTGATGATAAGACGGCTAGCTCTGTTTGGTGGATGACAGTTAACAGACAAAGTTTATTACGCGGACAGTTACGAAGGAACGAGCAATTTGCTCGCCGAAGAGCGCACGCCATAGTTGACTTATACCCAATATCCGCCCGGCAAAATCGCGTTACAACGCTTATATGACAATCTGATGAAATTTGCCGACGAATTGCTCGTGAAGCAATAATAAGCGCATTGCTTATACGCCGTAAGATGTAGGAGCGGCATTTCCTCCGCTTGCGGATACCGATATGATCAGCCGAAGCGCCCGACAGATGAGCACCTCATGCCGATATCCTCTTCACATATAATCGCCATTTTGCCCCTTGGCGCTCACGAGCAGCATGGTCCGCATCTTCCCTTCGAAACCGATACGCTGATCGCAACCGGATTGGCCGCGCGGCTGAAGGCAGCGCTTCCCAAGACGCTGTCCGTCGAATGGCTGCCGGTCGAGCCCGTTGGGTATTCGATCGAGCATATGGACGTTGCCGGCACGCGGACGCTCGCCTTCGACGAGGCGGTGCATCGCTGGATCGGTATTGGCGAAAAGCTGGCGCAACGCGGTATTCGCAAACTTGTCATCCTCAATGCCCATGGCGGCAATTCGCCCTTGACGACAATCGTTGCGACAGAACTCCGTATCCGTTTCAACATGCTTGCGGTGGCAACGAGCTGGACACGATTTGGGCTGCCGGAGGGATTTATTTCCCCCGACGAGAAGGCCCTGGATATTCACGGCGGTTTCATCGAGACCTCGGTGATGCTGGCGCTTTATCCGCAATATGTGAATATGACCAAGGCGGGAACCTTCGACTCTCGACAGCGGCAATTTACGAAAGACTACAGGCACCTGCGCGCCTACGGCCCGCACGCCTTTGGCTGGAAGATGAGTGATCTCAACCTGCAAGGGGTTGCCGGCGACGCGGCACGCGCAACCGCAGCGGCAGGCGAAGCGATTATCGCCCATAGCGTCAAAGGACTCGTCGAGCTCATTGAGGATGTCGACCGGTTTGATCCGGCTGTTCTTGTCTAAAACCATCAATGCTCAACGCGATTGAAGCAGCCATTCACGCAATTGAAGGCGTTTGGTGTGGCAATATATAATCTTATCACCTATATCGTGGGTCAATCCATCCAAAGAGGCGCACGATGAGTGAAGCTCAAACGACATCCGCTGCCGCGGCAGCAACGGGGCGCGCAGCCCAGATCCCGGTAACCGTATTGACCGGCTATCTTGGCTCCGGCAAGACGACGCTGCTCAATCGCATCCTCAGCGAAGACCATGGCAAGCGTTATGCCGTCATCGTCAATGAGTTCGGTGAAATCGGCATCGACAACGACCTCATCGTCGAATCCGACGAAGAAATCTACGAAATGAACAATGGTTGCATTTGCTGCACGGTTCGCGGCGATTTGATCCGGGTCGTCGAGGGCTTGATGCGCCGTCCGGGCCGGTTCGATGCCATCATCGTCGAGACGACGGGGCTTGCCGATCCGGTGCCGGTGGCGCAGACCTTCTTCATGGACGATGACGTGCGCAGCAAGACCGCGCTTGACGCCGTCGTTGCGCTGGTTGATGCCAAGCATCTGCCGCTGCGTCTGAAGGACAGCCGAGAAGCTGAAGACCAGATCGCCTTCGCCGACGTCGTCCTTCTGAACAAGACCGACCTCGTCTCCGCCGATGAACTTGCAGCCGTCGAAGCGACGGTTCGTGCCATCAACCCGCATGCCGTCATTCATCGTACCGAGCGCGCCGGCATTGACCTTTCCCGTGTGCTTGACCGCGGCGCGTTCGACTTGAAGCGCGCGCTCGAAAGCGATCCCCACTTCCTGGATCATGATCATCCGGACCATGCCTGCGGTCCGGACTGTGATCACCACCATCACGATCATGATCATGATCATGAGCACCACGACCACGACCACGCGCATCATCATCATGATCACGCGTCACCCATCCACGACGTGACCGTCCAGTCGGTTTCGCTGCGCACCGGCGAACTCAACCCCGACAAATTCTTCCCCTGGGTTCAGAAAATCACTCAGGAACAGGGTCCGAACATCCTGCGCCTCAAAGGGATTATGGCCTTTAAGAACGATCCAGAGCGCTATGTTATCCAGGGTGTGCACATGATCATCGAAGGCGACCATCAGCGCGCCTGGAAGGATGGCGAAAAACACGAGAGCCGACTGGTGTTCATCGGCCGTCAACTTGATCATGCCGCCCTTAAGGCTGGCCTTGAAAGCTGCCTCTAGGACAAGACCTTATGCCGACAATTGCACCGCTCGATCTGGCCGGCCATTGCGTCGATGCGCGCTTCATCCGGGACGTTCCATTCTTTGCCCTGGCTGATGGCACGGTCCATCGCCTCGACAATGGTCATAAGACGAGCGAGGTCCACGACGGCCTCCTATGCGCGGTTCTTTCGGCAGATGGTAAGTCACTGCTTACGGGCGGAGAGGACGGCCGGGTTTGTTCGACCGGGCTCGACGGCGAAGCAACAGAACTGAGCAAGCTGCCGCGCAAGTGGATTACCGCGCTCGCTGCCGCGCCCGGTGGAGCGATTGCCTTTGGTTCAGGCCGCTCGGCGTGGGTCCGTTCCGCTGACGGAACATTGCGCGAGTTTGCTCATGAACGCAGCTCCGAGGGCCTCGCTTTCGCACCAAAAGGACTGCGGCTCGCGGTGGCCCGCTATAATGGCGTTACGCTGCACTGGCCGGCGACGAACAGTGCGCCGACGGAACTGGAGTGGAAGGGCGCCCACGTATCCGTGATCTTCTCCCCTGACAACCGGTTTCTGGTCACATCGATGCAGGAGAATGCCTTGCATGGATGGCGGCTCGAAGACAGCCGCCACATGCGCATGACCGGCTATCCGAACAAGGTAAAGAGCTGGTCCTGGAGCGTGAAGGGCAAATGGCTGGCGACGTCGGGTGCGCCCGCTGCCATTGTCTGGCCCTTTGCCGGCAAGGATGGCCCAATGGGCAAGGCGCCGCTGGAACTTGGAACGCGCGGCGACAGTGTCGTCACCGCCGTCGCCTGCCATCCAATTGAGGAGATCGTCGCGATCGGCTATTCGGATGGCATGATCCTTGTTGCCCGCTTCACCGACCAGAAGGAAGTGCTTTTGCGCCGCCCCGGCAAGGGTGCGGTTTCAGCAATGAATTGGGATGCGTCAGGCCATCGGCTGGTCTTCGGTTCGGACGCCGGCGATTGCGGGGTCGTGGATATAACGGCCTGACGGCAGACTGCACATCAAGCGTTCAGTGTTTGAAGCAATTTTCTCGATGCCACCGCAAGAAATGTGGATGCGGTCTTTGACTGACACGTTGTGGAACGATTGCTCGGCCAGTCTTGTTGAAGAGCATCTGGATGCCTTCTGGATCATTCGCCTGTCGCGAGATCAAAATCTCCAGATCATCGGAGAAGGCAATCAGTCCTCGATCGAGCATCCAGTGCACGGTTCCGGAAAGGGCCACGCCATTCGTCAAAATATCTGGTCCGTTGGCTTCGACCGGGCGGATATGCGCCGCGTTGACCATTGATGAGTTTCAGTCCAGTGACCGCGCATCGCTTGTCGTAAGTAACCACGCGTTTCTGCCACCTCTCTCGGCTCGTAATAGATGATCCAGTCACCTACGCACGCCTGGACACGTCCAAGATATTGGCTCGGGAACTGATATCGTTCAGCCGGGCTATCGTCGTAGATCGAATCTGAGCGGTGAATGAAAACCCCGAATCCCATGAAAGTGTTCTAGCACGCTCGACGGTTAAGGCCAGTAGGCCGATGCTGGAGCGGGCGCACCCGCCTTTCTGTGGTTACGGGGACAGTATTTGCACCTCGGGTAGTCTCCCTGCAAGGATTCTCTGGTTCGGTCGGAAAGCCACTCACCTTGAGGTAGTGGCGAGCGTCGCCGCTGTTGGCTTCGATTGAATTTGCCGCTTGAACGCACGCAAGCCCGGGGGATGCCGGGCTTTTGTGTGGGTTGTTGTTTTGTGATGTTGGTTGCGGGGACAGGATTTGAACCTGTGACCTTCAGGTTATGAGCCTGACGAGCTAC